>CALRCL010000009.1 GCA_943354575.1 Patescibacteria group bacterium UBA4664
GTTCGATAGCTCTGGGGCTTACCTGAGCCAGTTTGGTAGCTACGGCACGGGCGACGGGCAGTTTAGCGGACCATACGGCATCGCGCTCGATGCTAGTGGCAATATCTATGTGGTGGATAGCTACAACAGCCGAGTGCAGAAGTTAAGTCAAAAAAAATATTTCGCTACTGGTGCTTATAGCCTGCCGATTGCTGAGTTGAGCTGCAGCACCACATACCACTATCGAGCACTGGCTACCAACCTAAATGGTACCTACTATGGTGGCGACCAAGCCTTCCGCACCGCCAACTGCAACGGTACTGCCGGTGGTAGCAACCTTGGGCCAGCTGGTGGGTCGCTATCGGTATCTGGTGGTGGTTTAGTCCAGCCGGCCGGCCCAAGCGGCTGGCTCCAGAGGCTTTTGGCCTGGCTGGCAAGCCTTCCGCGCCTGCTCGTTATAGCGCTCCCCTACTTGCTAATATTGCTACTGCTATGCATCGGTTTGGTCTATGAACTGCGCGCCTACAAGCATTACCGCACCACGCTACGCTACATCGAGCTGACCGAACGCTACCAGAACCTTCAATTTGGTGGGAAGAACTTCATAGCCCTAGCTGGCTTTTACCTAGCAAAGCCCGCCAAAATAATTAGCGCCACTGTGGGGCTAATGGTAACTGATAAAATAACTGCCCAATCCAAGGCTGAAGGCATCAGGCAGGCAATGGCTAGTATCAGAAAGCAATTCGCAGACCTTGCTGAGGGCTATGCTGCCTCAACGGATACAAAACTAGCAGAGATCGACCGCTACGCACTTAAAAATAGCGTGCGCTCGGCGAGCTTTAGCCCCGCCCTGTGGCTGCCGGTGGCAAGTCTGGGTCTGTTGCTAATAGCAATCGATCTGGTACTAGCTAGCGCCAATACCTATGGCATTAGGCCAGTCTTTATTGTGATTCAGTTCGGCTTATTTGCCATTTGCGCTAGCTTCGTACTATTTAGCTGGCGGGGTCTGACCAAGATAAGTATTATCAAAAAACACCAGAACAAGCTGATGCAAGCCGAGCAACAGCTTATGGATCAAAAGATGAATGCGGTTAGTCTGGCCTCGGCTGAGATTCAAAAAGAACTATCTGAAATCGCTCGGCTCTCAGCTGGATTTGCACACAAAAACCAGGCCAAAGACTTCGTGCAAGCGCTGGGGCTGCTGACTGGCATCGAAAGCTCCCTATTGCTTCTACAGAAGTTCTCGGTGGTGACCCCTTTTGAAAGCGTCGGCGCTAGCGACACTGAGGCTATAATTAAGACTATCCTAGATAGGCAGAAGACTCCCATTAAAGCCAAGCGCCTGGCTGTCAATCAAAGCCTGAGCAATGAAATGAATATGGGAATAGACCATGCTGGGCTGGTTCTGCTGCTATCTACCGCAATCAATAACGCCATTAAGCTTAGTGATAGCGGCGGCAGTATCGACATTAGTGCTCAGAACACCATAGCGGGCACGCAGTTCGTGATTAGCGACACAGGCAGTGGAATTACCAAAAGCAATGTAGCTATGCTTATGAAGCCCTTTAAGCACGCCCTAGATGCCAAGCATTTTGATTACCAGGGTGCGGGCTTGGGAATGTACTTGAGTCGTATTGTGATTGAGCAAATCGGTGGACAAATTGAGATTATAACAAACCCTGGGTTGGGCATGACGGTCAAGCTCGATATTCCGCGCGGGCACATCGTGGAGCCCGCTAGGGCGCCGATAGTTAAGCCTCCTAGTGCCAAGCCAAAACGAGTCAACAAATCTGTGGTGCCTCTGGCCAAACCAAAAACAGCCTAGCAAGATATTCGGGGCTATCGTGCCCACCAAATTATTAGTAGGTATCAAAAAAAGACCATAATGCTCATTGCGAGCAGTTGGTCTTTTTTTGGTGGAGCTGGTGGGAATCGCACCCACGTCCGCTAAACTTTTATAACATGATATCTACGAGTGTAGTTGGCCTGAATTTGTTTAACAAGCTCTCAAGCCATAAAAACCAACCCAAACGGCCAAAGCACTTGTTTGCTAATTGTAGTCTTATTCAACATCTAGCAAAAAATGTTGCTGCAACCTGATAAATGACGTCGATGACCTGCTATCAGGTGTCAGAGGATCGACGGCTAATGACAATTAAGCAAAAGCTGGTGCGAGAGATGGTGCAGAAACTGCATTCACCAAACGCGATACAAAAGATTTTGCATTTGTAGTTTTTTGAGAACAGCTAACGTGTATTCTCAAACCGACTCGCAATCATATTTCAAGATTCAACGTCGAAGCTTGTCAGCCCCATAAGGACAAATTATAACATATTTATAGTTATTATGCTAGTGTCTCGCTGTTGTCTGTTGTCTGTTGCCTAGACGCCTTAGGCCTAGTACTATTTTATTTTAATTCGCTATATATACCACTTTTGCTGCCAAAAGTGGAGCAAAACCAACCGACTGTGGCTCACTCCAATAAGCGCCCCAGCCTACCGGCCAGTCTGATTTAAGAATAAACTTGCCCTGATTGCTAGCGCTTCAGGGCTTCAAACAATCCTTAAATGCAGATCAGCCCGCTAGTCTGTTGCTTTCTTGGAGCTCGATGTCGGTGCAAGGCAGACAGCAGAAATAGAAGGCAGAGGCATGTGCATCAAAAGTGATGATTAATTAGATTAGTTAATGTGATGATTAATGAGATTTAGTTAAAATGACAATTATTATTGCAGTAGATGTACTCTGTCTATCTATCTACCAGCTCATGCTTTTTGAGCGTCACAAACTGATACACGCCATAGACTGCAACCATTGCACCAGCTATAAGCAATACCGAAGACGGACTAATGAGATCGGCTGTAATACCCGCAAGCAACACCGGCAAGGTGGCGGCGAGGTTCATCATCATATTGAGGGTACCAAATATCTTGCCACGTTCGTCGTCGGTGGAGTGGATTTGAAGTAAGGTCTGGGCGGATACTCCTATCATGGCGTTGGCAAAGCCCAGCCCAAATGCTAGGGTAACGATGATGTAGGTGTAGAGCGGTGAGCCCATATAGATCTTGGAGAGGCCGATGCCGAATAACGACACCACGGCAATAACGATACCGATGTTAATAAGCTTGGCCTTATGAACATTGCGAAATATTTGTCCCACTAGTACCGCTCCGGCAATCATACCAACCGCAGTTGGCACTATTAGTTTGTAGCTGGTGCTGGCCAGGCTTTGATTGAATAGCAAGATAGCCAGAGCTGGTGCGACGACGGCGATGATACCGATTAGCATTTGGCCGATTGTAAGATTGACTATCGGAAATAGCAGAGCTGGGGTTTTGAGTATCTTATTGGTAGTTTGTCGGATTGTTACAAAAACATCATGGTTGATTGTCTTAAAATCGAAACCTTTTTGGTGAGCTCTGAGCTTGGGTAGGCCCAAGCTCAGAAGTGCTGAAATAGCAAAAGCGAACGAGGTGGCCCAATAGACCGAATTGGCTCCCCAGGTAGAAATGATTGGCCCAGCCAAGCTGTAGCCGAGTATAAAAGAGCTATACAGCGTAAATAAGAATAACGAATTAGCAACAACCAAGTGCTTTTTGTCGACAAGCTTGGGCAGGGCGGCCGATTCGGCCGGTGTAAAGAACTGCGAAAAAGTCGAAATTATAAAAACTGTCAAATAGACGAATATCAGATTGGTTTCGAACAGTAAAAAACACAGCACCAGTACAGCTCTAACAATATTTGTTATAACTAAGACTTTTTTGCGGTCCATGTGGTCGACATAGGCACCAGCCAGGACTGCAAATATAATCGAGGGTACACCAAAAGATAATATCAGCAGACTAACTGCGATGTTGGCGTATTTAGTGTTGGCAGATAGCTCAAAAACCCTGATAATCAGGGCAAAATTAAGCAGGTTGGCGGCTAATTGCGAAAACAGCTGGGCCAGCCAGATTTTGAGGAAGTTGCGGTTAGTTAGGAGACTTTTGTACATGCTTATTTTGAACCTATATTAGCACGAATCTTGGGCTGATTGATAATTCGCAAGATGACATCGGCAGTTTTTTGGGGCTCTTCGAGCGGAAAAAGGTGTCCGAAGCCATCAAATTTTAGTAGCTTGATTTTCGGATTAGTGATTTTAGATTCAAGATGCTCGATATTGCCGAGCTTGTCTTTGCCGCCATAAACGATTGTGGTATCGAGAGTCAGATGGTTGAGAAGCTTGACGACTGGCAGGCTTGGCAGGTCGGCAGCTATTTCGGTGGCCACTCGCTTTGACACCTTGCTCGTGGCAATTTGGCCCTGGCGGAGCAGCCGGGCCTTGAGCTCAGCGTTGTCAGAAACAAAAAGCATTTTGGCCGATGCTCGATTATAAAAATTACTAGCTAGCACTTTCTGGCTGAGTGGTTCGGGGGTCATTCTGATGGTATGGTAGACGGCTCTTGACGCCAGATGAGCAAAATTGCGCTGATGCTCGGGATAAGGTGCCAGCAAAATTAGCCGACAGACTGCTTTGCTGTCGGGGTACTGAGTCGAGTAGTGCAAACAAACTAGGGCTCCATAGGAGTGGCCGACCAAAACTGCCGATTTGATATCGAGAGCCTTAAGAAAGCTAGCCAAGAACTGAGCATGAGACTTGGCATTGTGCTCGGAATTTAGAATATCAGACGACCCGTGCCCAGCTAAATCTGGAATGATGATGCGATAGCCCTTGAGGCGGCGCGCCAGATCAAGCAAACCGCTGTGGTCGCCCATTATTCCATGCACCAGAATGATTGTCTTGGGTTGGTTCGGATTGAGCTGGGCGTAGTTGGCTTGACGGCCTTCAATGGATATTTGTCTTAGCATTATAGATATTATATCTGGATTTAGAGTTTCTGTACAAAAGTTTTAATAATTTTGATTATTAAGGCATAATAGAGCTTATGAAAATATTACTAGTTACGGAGAGCTACTGGCCGAACGCCGACGGAGGGGCGCTCTTTGAGAGACGTTTGGTGCAAGGAATGATTGGCAAAGGTCACTCGGTGAGTGTCTGGGCGCCAGCCAAGGACTTTTCGAACTACCTAGAGCAGGACGCTAGCTACACTATCTACCGTGAGCGAGCCGTGACGCTTCCGTTTAATAAAAAGTACAAGGTTACGGTCTTTCCGTGGGTGCACACCAAAAAAATATTTAAGCTGGTTAAACCAGATGTAATTCATATTCATAACCCGGCCTTGCTGGGCAGAACGGCCATGCGCTATGCTAATCGGCACGGCATACCGGTACTAACCACTAACCATCTGATGCCCGAAAATGTCTTGCTGAATATCAAAGGCAGTAGCTGGTACTATGGCTGGTTTTATAAGCGTTTCTGGAATTATTTGGTCAGGTTTTGTAATCGTGCCCAATTTGTAACAACGCCAACCCCGACGGCGTTGGCGTTTCTTAAAAAATACGGGCTCAAATCTCGCTCGGAGGCTGTCACCAATGGCGTCGATACTGCTGTTTTTAAGCCCTTGCCGGGCGATAAGGCGATTGCCAAAAAGTACGGATTGGCCAATAAGCCGACGCTGCTATACCTAGGTAGGGTTGATGGCGAAAAAAGGCTAGATCTTATTATTAAGGCTCTGCCAGAGGTCCTCAAACACAGCGATTGCCAGCTAGTGATAGCCGGCTTCGGTAATGCCATGGACGATCTGAAGCGGCTTTGTGTTAAAGAGCGCGTTGGAGCGAGCGTGGTCTTTACCGGCTTCATAGACGAAGCCGACAAACCCAAGCTCTACAATCTCTCAGAGATATTTATTATTAGTTCGCCAGCCGAGCTGCAAAGCATTGTGACTCTCGAGGCGATGGCCAGCGCCAAGCCTGTTATAGCGGTCGATGTGGCGGCTCTTCACGAGCTGGTGCAAAACAACAAAAACGGCTATCTTTTTGATGAAGATAACTATAAAATGTTAGCTCAGAAGATAATTTTGCTAATTGGCAATGCTTCCAAACTAAAAGAGTTCGGCCAAAAGAGCCTAGATATTATTATGAAAAAACACACCACCCAGATTACCTTCGATCGCTACGAGGCTATCCTCAGGGAGATATCCAGATGAAAATTGGCTTTTTTACAGACCGCTACTACCCTCAAGTCGATGGCGTGGCTGTTTCGGTTGAGCTGTTTGCCAAAGAGCTCATTAAGCTTGGTCACGAAGTGGTGATATTTGCCCCCCAATCGGCCGATAAAAAGCAGACCGACCCGGCCTATGTAGTGCGCTTTAGGTCGTTTCCGAGTATTTGGTATGAGGACCACCGAGATACTATGCCCTTTACCCCCGCCATCATCAAACAAGTGCGCTCACATAAGCTTGATATTGTTCATATACATACCCCAGCTCAAATAGGACTATTGGGAATGCGCATCGCCAAGGAAGACAATATACCGGTCGTATCGACCCACCATACAGACATCGACCAGTATGTGCGAGTTTATAAAAAAATGATGATTGGTGTCTTGCTGGGTATCTTGGTGGCGCCAGCACTTATGAAAGCTACCGACAAGTATAAAGAAATACTTCCCTACTTGAAGCCTAATCGGTCGATTAAGACATGGAATCGCAAGCTCATTTTGGAGAGTATCGGGATATTTTATCAAAATTGCGACGCTGTGATTGCGCCATCTCTAAAAATGGTAGAGTCTCTAAAAGATTATGGTAATTTTGACAACGTTCATATTTTGCCGACTGGTATTGACCTCCAAGAACTAGATATAAAAACCGATTTTAAACCGAGGCGCTATTACCAAATAGATTCTGATGGGCCACTTTTGCTATTTGTCGGTAGGCTCGGCAAGGAGAAGAACATTCAGCTCATAATTCGCAGTATGCCAAAGATCCTGGAGAGCAGCCCCGGCGCCAAATTGCTAATTGTTGGTGATGGGCCGTACAGCGAAGAGCTCAAAGAATTAGCTGAGGCGACTGGCGTTAGGCAAAATATTGTATTCACTGGGATGCTAAATAGGGCTAAGACTTTTGCTTGCTTTAAAACGAGCGACATATTTTGTTTTGCATCTCTGACCGACACTCAAGGTCTTGTGCTCAATGAAGCCGCCATAGTATCTAAGCCGATTGTGTTTCTAGACCCCGAGATATCGCCGCTGGCCGAAGATAAAGTAACCGGAATATTAGCAAAAAACAGCGTTTCTAGCTTTGCTGCTGCTTGTATTAAACTAATTGGCAACAAAGACCTCGCTACCGATTATGGCAAAAAGGCAAAAAGTATTGCGATGACCATCACAATAGACAAGCAAGCCAAAAAACTACTCAAGATCTACTCTGATATAGTTTAGTGCTGATTCCAATTAAGTAGCTTTAGCCCCAAAAGCTTGGTAACATAAGAGGTATGAGTTCGTCCGAAAACAAATCCCAATCATCTGATAATTTTCATCAGCGAGCCAGACATGCTACCAAGCCTGCCAGGGTTAGCCTTGATGATTCTTTTGAAAATTTTGTAACTTGCGAGATAGATACCGAGAAGGTAAACCCCGACGATGCCTGGCAATGCAAGCCTATTATGCTAGATATCGAGGGTGTCGAGACCGAAATACGGCGCGATTACTTGTTCGATGAGTATGTCATAGTGTCTCCGGGGCGCGGCAAAAGACCTTACGACACCAGCAAAAATCGCCATCCCCTAATCGAAACTGCCGATAGTCCAAATCTTGATAAAGAAAAAGAGGTCTATAGTATCAAAAAAGATGGCAACTGGCTTGTGAAGGTCGTCAAAAACAGGTTCTCGGCACTGACAATGAATAACCCGAAATCTCATGGCAGCCAGGAGCTGGTAATTGATACTCCGCTTGCCAATATGCCCTTCTCGAGGTTACCCTTGGCTCAAATCGAACGCATCCTGAAAGCCTACCAGATGCGGACTGCAAATTTGTTAAACAAAGAGGGCATCACCTATGTTTTGATTTTCAGAAACGACGGCTTTGAGGCCGGAGCTAGCTTGGCACACGCTCATAGCCAGATATTTGCAATGCCTATTATCCCGAAGCGATTTCAGGACCATTCTAGCCATATCGAGCAGTACTTTATAGATAAAAAGAAAGAGCCGATTGATGATATTATATCTTTCGAGCGCGATCAAAAAAAGCGAGTCGTTGCCGAAGATGAGCATTTTTTTGTGATTTGCCCTTACGCCTCGCAGTACCCTTTTGAGGCCTGGCTAATACCCAAGCGGCAGGTTATGCGTTTCGATAAATTCAGTGCTGCTCAGATCAAATCCTGTGCTCACCAGCTTAAGCACCTAACTCAAAAGCTAACTGGAGCCCAAATTAGTTATAACTTTTTTATCGAAAATGGCATCAGTCCTCACCATCGCTGCATCATTAAGCTATACGGTAGGAGCAACATCTGGGGTGGATTCGAAGTATCAACCGGAATGGTCATTAATACCGTGCCGCCCGAATCGGCCGCTAGCTGGTACCGTTCCTCCAAGTAATTATAATTCTAAGTCGCTTGTGCTTGCTTTTCGCTTTTTGTTTGTATAATATGATGTAGAACAAGGGGGTTGTTGCAAATGCTAGCTAAGGTAAACACTATTACTAATATCGGACTCGACTGCCAGTTAATTGAAGTTGAGGCCGACATGAGCAATGGCTTGCCTGGCTTTATTGTGGTCGGGCTAGCCAATAAGGCCGTCGATGAGGCCAAAGAGCGCGTCCGATCGGCTATCAAAAACTCTAGCCTCAACCTGCCGCCACGTAGAATTACCCTAAACCTAGCGCCGGCTGATTTGCCCAAGAACGGCTCGGGCTTTGATTTGGCGATGGCAGTTAGTTTGTTGGTCGCCAGTAAGCAGGTCGGGGCCATACCGGCATCTTCAGCCTTTCTGGGTGAGCTAGGCCTCGATGGGTCCATGAGGCCCATTAACGGAGCTCTGTCGGCCGCTCAGGCTTGCAAGGAAAATGGCATCACTGATCTCTTCGTATCGGCAGCTGTGGCCAGCCAGGCTGCGCTAATAGTTGGTATCAATGTCTATCCTGTGGAATCACTTATCGGCCTTTATAAGCACCTTATTGCCGAAGTTCTGATTGCCCCACTCCCACCAACGCCAATCAAAGCCAAGCAAGCTCGAGCTGAGGTCGATATGAGTGAGGTCTATGGTCAAGATCAAGCCAAGCGCGCCATCGAGATAGCCGCCAGTGGCAACCACAACATCTTGCTTAGTGGCCCACCCGGGTCTGGCAAATCGATGCTAGCCAAATCGCTAGTAGGGCTCTTGCCTGCCCCGAGCTACGAGGAGTCTCTAGAGATTACCAAAATCCATAGCCTTGCCGGACAAAACAGCCAGGGCATTATAGCAACCAGGCCATACCGCAACCCGCACCACACCGCCAGCAACATCGCCCTGATTGGTGGCGGGCAGTGGCCCAAGCCAGGCGAAATTAGTCTGGCCCATCGCGGCGTGCTGTTTCTAGACGAGATACCAGAGTTTGCGCGCAATGTACTAGAGGTGCTGCGTCAACCACTCGAGGAAGGCTGCGTAACTATTGCGCGGGCGACATCGTCTCAGAGCTACCCAGCAAGGTTTTTGCTGGTGGCCGCCCAAAACCCCTGCCCTTGTGGCTATGCCGGCGACCAAGAATCTATCTGCAGCTGTTCGCCCTCGCAGATACAGCGCTATAGCAACAAAATATCTGGCCCCTTACTCGATAGGCTCGATCTTGTTGTCAATGTCGGTAGAGTTAAGAGGTCGCAACTGATTAACGCCGAGGCTTCGGAATCTAGCAAAGATGTGCGCAAAAGAGTCGCCAAAGCTCGAGCGATCCAGGCAAGTAGGTTCGCGGATGCGTCAATCAAAACTAATAACGAGATGAACAACAAGCAAATCCAAAAATTCTGCGTGCTACAGTCTGATGCCAGGCAATTGCTCGAGCAGGCCCTGACTAACCTTAAACTATCGGCCAGGGCCTACATGCGGGTGCTAAAAGTTAGCCGTACCATTGCCGATCTGGAATCGGCACCAGACATCGAACCGAAGCACATCGCCGAAGCGCTACAATACCGGATATAGGCTGCCCTCTGTCATCTATCCTTGCCAATTAGTTATCAATAATAATTGTTTTAAATTAATCTCATTAGCTATCACTTTTGCTGCCAAAAGTGATATAAAACCAACCGACTGTGCTTCGCCCCAATAAGCGCACCAGGCTACCAGAACAATCTTGATCCAGAATAAACTTGCCCTGATTGCTTGCGCTTCAGGGCTTCAGACAATCCTGGATAATGATTAGTCTGTTAGCCTGTTGCTTTCTTGGAGCTCGATGTCGGTGTAAGGCAGACAACAAAAAACAGAAGGCGGTGGGCATGTGCAGCAAAAGTGATGGTTAGTGAGATTAGTTAATACAATTGTATTTATATAATTATTACTACAGATTTACTCTGTCCTCTATATCTTAATTTTGATGATTCCATAAAAGGAATCTGAAATAGCACGATTAGACATTAACAGCATCAAGACTACGAAAACCGCAATAATTATTGCCAGCAAAATTAGGCTGTAGGCAACATCTGACATGACGACTTTATTGGCTTTATCCTGGGGTTTAGTCACTGATGGCTCATTGGCTTTGGTATCGCGTTGAGTCTGAGGATTGGCCGAGGTATCAGAGACTACCTCGGTTGTTTTGACTTGGGCTGGCTGGGTAGATGTATTTTTTACTACATTGCTCTTGCGGCTACTTTTGCTTTTCTTGTGTTTCTTACGCTTTGACATAATATGCTCTCCTTTTAATTAATACCATTGTAATACCTTTAGGCAAGAGTTGCCAAGCTCCCCATCTAAACATATAATGATTTACAGAAAAGAGGGCTTGTGGAAATTATTTTGTTTATTCTGTTTTTAATATCTGCTGGTTTGGCTGGCTACACTCTGTGGCAACAAATTATACTTCAAAAAAAGTATGGCCAGTTCCTGAAGGGCGCCGAGGCCAAAAGCATTGAGGCTGCTATTAAGAGTTTCAGTAAAGACACCGACAAGGCTCTGTCGCAAATAGACGAGCTGGCTGGTTTTGCAGCCAAAATGCACAACACCCAGCAACTGGCGATATCTAAGATTGGCTTGGTGCGCTTTAACCCATTCGGTGATACCGGAGGGGACCAAAGCTTTTGCATTGCCCTGCTCGACCACACCGACAGCGGGATAGTCATCTCTGCAGTACATGCCAGGTCTGGCACTCGAGTTTATGCCAAAGACATAATCGAAGGCAAATCTCAGCACAATTTATCGAAGGAAGAAACCAAAGCCTTGGTTGATGCAGCTAAATTAAAGAGCAAATAGATGATTGATCGTTCCAATAAGGGTCACATATCAGACCTAGTCGGGTTTTCAGGTTCCTATATTGGTGCCGAGGTTGTTGCTACTGGCGATATAAAGAGTGAAGAAGATATTTTTGTTGATGGTAGCTACAAGGGTAGCATCAAGACAACTGGAGCGGTCGAAATTGGTAAAAATGCCAAAATTACCGGTTCTATTGAAGCTCGCTCGGTAGTTATCGAAGGTCAACTTAAGGGTGCTGTCGTGGCACTTGATAGCATTTATATAGCTGGCTGCGGCCAACTGTCTGGTACTGCCGAAGGTAAAAGTATCAACATCGATTCAGGGGCATTAATAAAAGCACGGCTGGATTCGGGCAAAAATGTATAGGTACGTTCAAAACAGCCTATCTAAAACCAGGATTGATGAGCAACTATCTGGAAAGATACACGCCGAATTAGCAAGGCACCGAATCGACTCAGATTTTATGCCTTTTAGCTCCGAAAAAGAGCTCTCGACGTTATTAGAATCGCTGGGTCAGTCTGGCGCCACGACAATTGTAGTAGTGGGAGACGATTTTGACTTCAATATATTTGTTGGGGTGATTGGAAAGCTAGATTCTGTCACTGCAATCGGTTATTTGCCGGTGGCCAAATCAAAAATAGCCAAAAACCTGCAAATCGGTAATTGGCTAGATGCCGTCAGGGCACTTTCGCAGCGAAAAATTACCGAAAAAATAATCTATTCTATTGGTAGCCGATATTTTTACGATGCTGTTTACCTCTCTGCCCCGGAAAGCGGCGGTTCGAAGCCTAAGACCATAAAAATTCGCACCGAAGGCAACCTCGAGCTGAGCTTGCCCCTTGCTAAGATTGGCTTTGAAAATCTCAACGAGGACCATTACTTCAACAATGCGCCGATTCAAATAAGCGCCCATGAGCCGGGCGAGATTATTACCAAAAAGAGCAGCCTGAAGTCTAAAATTATCAATGTTTTCGACAAAAAACACCAAAACCAAGGTAAGCTAATGCTCAGCTTGCATTCTAAAATATTCAACTTGGAAGGGTCCGACAATTTTGTCGATAATTTGGGAAGAAAATACAAAAATACCGTAGTGGTCGGCAAAAATAGCAGAAAAATAAGAATAATCTCAAAAAAAACTAACCAAAAATCTAATTAAAAAGGTCCCCGGCACCGATACTTGCCAACCGAGAAATTTCATGCTATTATTATTCGGAGCTTTTATGGAGATATCTAAATAAAAAAACGACTCAGGCTTAATCATCAAATATCGGCATCTACCGTTAGATTGCTTGATGCTGACTCGAAGCAAATCGGGGTTGTGCCCATCTCGGAAGCCCTCAATATAGCCCGAGACCAAGGTTACGACCTAGCAGAGATATCGCCCGACGCGGACCCTCCAGTTTGTAAATTGCTCGATTGGGGTAAATACCTCTACGAACAAGACAAGCAGGCCGCCAAGAACCGTAAAAAGCAACGCACCATCGAAGTTAAGCAGGTCCGTATGGGCCTCAAAATAGGCCAACACGATATCGAAGTTAAGCAAAGAGCCGCTCGCAAGTTTTTAGAAGCTGGCGACAAGGTCAAGCTGACTGCACGCTTCAAGGGGCGCGAAATGGCCCGACCAGACTTAGGACAAGTTGTTCTGATGAAGTTTTTCGAAGGCCTAGCCGATATCGCGATTATAGAACAAGCCCCTTCGATGACTGGCCGAGATATGTCATTGGTTATAAACCTTTCCAAGCAGGCCTCAGCGCTGTCAAAACAATCTGACTTAAAGGATAAAGAAAATGCCCAAGATTAAAACAAGTAAAACCACAGCAAAAAGATTTAAAATTACCTCTACGGGCAAAATAATGCGTCGTAAGGCTACTCGTGGGCATTTAAAAACCAAGAAGTCGGCTGCCCGTAAGCGTGCTTATTCTATCGAGCACCCAGCTTCTGAGGCTGACGTTAGAAACATTAAAAAGGCACTAGGAGTCTAGCATGAGAGTAAAACGCGGAGTTGCAGCCAGAAAACGGCATAAAAAAGTACTGAAACTGGCCAAGGGCTATTCGAAAAGCCGGAGGAGTTCTTTCAGAAAGGCTAATGAGTCTGTTATTAAGGCTCTGAGCTACCAATACAGAGACAGGCGCAACATGAAAAGAGATCTGCGAGGGCTCTGGATTACCAGAATCTCGGCCGCAGCCAAGCTCAATGGCGTAAGCTACTCTACTCTAATCGCTGGACTCAAGAAGTCTAATATAGAGCTAAACCGCAAGATGCTATCAGAAATTGCTATTGCCCAACCGAAAGCATTCGAAGAAATCGTAAAAGCAGCCAAGTAGCTAACGCGCATTATAATCAATAAAAAAGACTCTCTATAAATAGAGAGTCTTTTTTATTTGGTGGCTAGAGTTTGGCTTGAATCACAATGACTTTAGGGCCTGTATGGGGTGCTTCCTCGCGGCCTTTATGGCTGGTGCGGTTCCGAACACAACTCCGATAAATAAGCTTGCTCCTAGGGCGGAGATGAGCGCTATGGGGCTATAAACTGGGGTGATGTCGGCGAAGTTCGCTATGACCAACCCAGCAAGGTACGATGCCAGGACCCCTATGACTCCCCCGATTAGCGAAATTATTATTGATTCGGTCAAGAACTGGCCCATGATATTGCCAAAAGTGGCGCCCATGGCCTTACGGATACCGATTTCTCTGGTTCGTTCACTGACAGTGACCAACATAATATTCATTATGCCAATTCCACCCACGAGCAGGCTGATTGCCGCAATGGCAGCCACGAAGGTCGTTAGAATATCGAGAATGCTGTTGAAGGTATTAAGCAGTTCCTTTTGAGTCAGAACGCTAAAGTCGTCAGATCCGGAATGGTTAGATCTGATTGACTGCTCAAGCGAAGCTTTGACTTTTTCGACGTTCTTTTCGCTATCAACCTCGGCTATGACTCTGAATACATCGTTCTTGCCAGTCAGTTTGATGGCGGAGTTGATAGGAATAATCACGATATCGTCGGGGTTGGCACCAAGACTAACCCCGGCATCTGACTTCTCGATGACACCCGACACGACGAACTGCTTGCCCCTGAGAGTAATAGTCCTACCGATAGGATCCTCGCTGCCAAACAAGCTCTGCTTGGTATCGGCACCAATAACAGCTACGAACTCCTCTTTGTTATTGTCACTGTCGGTAAAGAAGCTACCTTGCGAAGTCTTTAATTTGCGGATATCAAAGTAGCTTGGCGTGGTGGCTATCACGAAGGCGCTGTTGTTCACGGCCTGGTCTTTGGTGACCGAAGACGAAATGATACCAAACGCAGCCGAGCTAGTTACATTTGGCGTGGTGGCTATTGTTTTGACATCGGCTTCGGTCAGGGTGCTGGCGCCGATACCGCTGGCGAGATTAATGCCTGAGCCTTTTTGCTGCTTTGGGTCGCTACTTGAGGCAGATTGCGTTAATTTGCCCGATGTTATGGTCAGTACATTGGTGCCGAGGTTAGATATCTGGCCCTCTATATCGGCCTTGACTCCGTCACCCACCCCGACCATCACCAAAACTGCAAAAACCCCAATCACAACACCAACCGCCGTCAAGGCCGATCGAAGTTTGGCTGATTTTATGGAAAGAAAAGCATTTTTGATATTCTGCCAAATCATTTCTTAACCTCTTTCTCAGTAAGTAGCCCGTCTCGGACCTCAACAATTCGCGAGGCATATCGACTCAACTCCGGGTTGTGAGTCACCAAAATGATTGTCACCCCACTGTTATTGAGTTTTTTTAATAATTCCATGATTTCTATCCCCGTCTTGGTATCCAGGTTGCCAGTTGGCTCATCTGCTAAAATCAGGCTGGGCTTATTGATCAGCGCTCTGGCAATCGCAGCGCGCTGCACCTGGCCACCACTAACTCTATTTGGCTTGCTATCGATCTTGTCTAATAGACCTACTTCGCTCAAAACTTCTCTTACTCGGCGTTTCCTTTCGGCTGTTCTGATTTTCTCATAGACCAGTGGCAACTCTACATTCTGCATAATGCTAAGGCGTGGCAGCAGATTGAAATTCTGAAATATAAAACCGATTCGGTCTCTTCTGAGCTTGGCTAGATCTTTATCACTGAGAGTATTGGTATCGACTCCATCGAGCAAGTAGTCGCCGGCTGTTGGCCTATCGAGTAACCCAATGATATTCATCAACGTCGATTTGCCCGAACCAGATGGACCCATAACCGCCAAGAACTCGCCGGCCTTTACCTTGAGCTCAACTTCCTTCAGGGCGTCATAAACCCCGGCCTCGTCGTCGTAACGCTTGGCTAGCTTAGTTAGCTCTATAACAATTTCTGATTTATTTTTTTCCATAGACTAAACTTAAAAACATATCTTTATTTACATATTCATTATACACAACCGCATTACTAGAAGATAATATATCGCGTTTATTTGTGGCACTTAGTTCCCAGCTATCAGGTGTAGAGGTGGTATTGGTCAATTTGTACGGCCAGCCACCATTTTGTAATTGCAGGAAGGAATTAAATACTGCAAAGCTACCCTCTGCAATCTTAAACGGTAACCGATAGCTAAAGCTGTACTCTGATGGCACCAGCGGTACTAGATCGCTTCGGAACTGATAGATATCGTAGCCCCCTTCCTTTCCTCTTGGCTGAATTGCCATAGTTGAGAGTTCTGAATAAATTTTACTTCCGGACGGTAGAGCAAACTCGATACTACTGGCGTTCTCTTTGATCAAATAAGTAAAGTTGTTATTGTTGGGGTCGACATAAGGTATAGACTTGTCTCGAAACTGCGTTCTTCTGATGGTCACACCGATATCAACACTCCCATCGGCTCCAATATCAACTCGTCTGCTTAGCTCCCTATCGATAAAGGCATTACTCTTATCTACGCTAATATTATTCTCGGTAAGCATGAAGTAATCCGAATCAAATGTCACCAACCCACCGTCGTACCTAGCTTTGTCCAGAAAAGCAGATAAATCGTAGCTGCTGGAATAGATTGCTATTTGCCTTTGTTGCATGAGAGTCTGCATTCCGATGCCCAATTCCGTAAGCTCACTGAGGCTTTTGAGTGATAGCCGCTCAATAAGGACACTAGCAACACCGGAAAGCACAGTTTTGGGATCTTTTCCGGCCACCTTATCTTGGCCAAACTCCACCTCGGTCTGCAATGAATCAGTAATGTTGCTCTCATTTATTGTAATATCATACTCTGGCAGACTCACTGGCCCAGTTGTCAGCAGCAAATACTTTAGGATCTCGGGTGTAATGGCTATAACAATATCCACCTGTTTGCCTGCTTCGAGCTCAAAAATAGATTTTGCTCTTTTAAGATTTGTATTAGCATCAAGGTTTAGGCCGCTATTTCTGAGATTCATAAAGCTCTCGTCTCCGTAGGGGCCAGAGAATTTATCGATAAAGCCGATATCTTCATACTTATGGTCATAATAATACACCGACCTGACTGGCTCACTTTTGATTTTGCCGTTATCGATTGATATATAGCCAACAGTACCGATAAAACCGCCTCCAGTTCTAGCCTCGGCATTATTCATAAAAAGAAGTAGAATATTTTTTTTGCCATTTAGCCCTAGTAGACTTTCACTCAACAGCTTATAATCTCCAATTTTTGTAGTTTTAATTACAACTTTATCTATCAATCCACCCAGATTGGCAATGATAATAAATAGCCCAAAGACGACTGTTGCAATGGCCAGACTTTTTACGAGGCTACTTTTTTTTGCTGATTTTCCCAACTACATACCCTCCGAGCTCGTTCAAAAATCTGTCTTCTGAAAACAGCTTGGCTCTTTTTATTATTTCTTTTTCATCGAAGCTGGTTTTTTCGAACTCCTGAATCGCTTCGACCAAGCTTTCGACTGACTGCTGGCTATGGTAAATGCCAGTCACGTCATCTACCACCGTCTCGGTGGCTCCACCCTTTCCATAACAAATGACCGGCTTGCCGGCCGCCATCGCTTCGACTGGAGTAATGCCAAAGTCTTCTAGCCCAGGAAAAATAAATGCCCTACAGTTGGCGTAGAGATCTTTAGCCTCTTGATCGCTAGGCGATTTGATGAACCTAATGGTTGGACCAGCTATTTTGCGAAGGGCTTTCTCTTCTGGGCCTTTTCCGGCTACAACCAGCTCCAAGCCTAGTTCTGTACAAGCTCGTACTGCTAGATCTACTCTCTTGTATCCAATCAGTCGGCCCAGGATTAGATAGTAATTATCTTTACTCCTAGATGACGATAGCCCGGTAAACTTATCCGTATCGACGGGTGGGTAAATGACTGGGCTTGGTCGCTTGTAGTACTTTTTAGTCCTCTCCGAGACCTCTGAAGATATAGATACGATCTCATCGGGCCTCTGAGCGGCGGCGAAGTCCCATTGCCTGAGGCCGCCGATGGATCGCTTGAGTATCAGGCGGGCCAACGGATTAAGCGGGCCAAAGCCTGGCTCGGCGATATAGTCTCGGTAGCCGCTCCAGTAATACCTGGTGGGAGTAAATAGATAAGCTATGTGTAGGGTCTCGCCTGGGGTTATGACGCCCTTAGACTCTGCGCTACAAGTTGAGATGACCAAGTCATAACCCGAAAAATCAAGGCTTTCGAAAGCCAGTGGCCTGAGCATTGAATACAGCTGGTGTTTTTTTAGAGCCAGTGGCCAGTGCTGTAAAAAAGTGGTGTGGATTTTTCTACCCTCAAAAATCCTTAGCTTGCTGGGGTCATAGACGCTGGTATATATTTCGGCCTGGGGAAACAATTTGAGCAGGCTCTGGACAACTCTCTCGCCGCCGCCGAGTCCAATCAGCCAATCGTGCACAATGGCTACTCTGAGGCCCGATAATTGCTTCTTATATTCCATTACGCTCAAATATAGCCTGCCAGATGGTTTTGATGATTATTTTGATATCCAGCCAGAGCGACCAGTTTTCGATATAAACAATATTAAGCTTAACTCTCTCGGAATACGACAGCTCATTGCGCCCCGAAACCTGCCACAAACCCGTAATGCCGGGTCTAATAGTAACAATCTTTGCAAGGTTCTTTTGCCCTCCGACCAGGGCGAGCTCAGACTCGGGTAGTGGCCGAGGTCCGACTAAGCTCAAATCGCCTTTTAATACGTTGTAAAGCTGCGGTAATTCGTCTAGGCTAGCCCTGCGCAAGAACCTACCAAGCTTTCCGACCCTAGGGTCGTCCTTAATCTTGGCGTTAGACCTAAATTCATCGGCTTTGTCACGCGGCAGGAGCTTCAATACATCCTCAATAGTTCGGTTGCCGAATTTTGCACCAAGACTGTATTCGGCTTTCATTGTTCTAAATTTATATACATTAATCTTTTTTCCACTGCGACCATAGCACTCATGCAAATAAATCGCTGGGCCTGGGTCATTAAACCTGATAATGAGGTATATGATGAGCTGTAATGGTAGGCTCAAAATAGCAATTATAGTTGTAATTGTTACATCGAATAACCTTTTTAGGACTCTTCCCCAGCCTTCTAGCGGTGTCGGCTTAAGCTCTAGGATAGGTACCGAACCAATCTGGGTGGTAATGATCTTGGAGGTATAGAGATTAGAGATGCTCGGCACGAACTGGTAGCCAATGTGGTTGGCTTGGCAGAAAGCCAAAACATCAACTATATTATCATCACTAAGGGTGCTGTCTGCCACCATAATCGTATCAATGTGGTACGATTCTCGGATTGCCTGGAGTCTTTCGGTGGTGGCCCTGGCTAAACTAGGGAGCTCAGCGACTATCTTGTAGCGTCTTTTGAGTCGCTTAAGGGCCGACTTTAGCTCGACCGCCGTATCGCCGCCGCCAACGAAGAGCACACTATAAACCCCGACTCCAAAACGAGAAAGGGTTTTTTGTAATAAGCTCATTAGTATTCGGCCGAGGCTGACCAAGACGAGCGCGAACATGAAGCCATAAACGGGTATTATTTTTGCTGGAAATATCGGGGTGGAATTAATAAAGTCGATGACAATTAGTACCATTACCCCAGATGCACATGCGGCCAGTATTTTGCTAAAGTCTATCCAGTTGCCTCTGTCAGATCGAATTTTATAAAGGCCTACGCCGGCAAATATCAAAAGCCAAATTGGCAAAAATACTAGCATAAAATTGAGGTAACTTTGGCCTGCTATTGCTATCGAAAAGGGCTTGCCGCTGCCCTCTCTTAACATGTAGGCCAAAATAAAGCTTACCACTAGCATCGTGTAGTCGACTGGTATCTGTAGGGCGGCGATCAAAAGCTCGCTTCTTTTTCTCATAGTATTTATTGTACCACCTAATAAAATAACATTCGCCATTAAAAACGAATGCTATTTATTGCTATTAGTTAGCTATAAGCCGAATTTTGTACCCAGCACCTTTGAATATCAATTCGTGTCGGTTTGCTCACGCAGTTGTGGCTCAACCTCACTGTTTTAATAAGGTATTGATACGCAAAGGTGCTGGGCGATGACCATCTATCTTAACGCCTGCTAAAAACAGGCACTACCTCCCGCCAATCTAATGCTCCATGGTAGCTCGATGCGCTAAATTGGCGGGATGACGCGATATACCCTATAAAAAGACGAGTAGTCTCTCCGCTTTTGACGGCGGAAGGGCCCATAATCTTGCAGCCGGTAGGGTTTACCTCTTCCGATAGTCACCTATCAGAACTGGGGGCTCTTAACCCACTCTTTTCACCCTTACCCAGCACCTTTATATATCAATACTAGCCAGTTTGCTCACACAGTTGTGGCTCAACCTTAGTGTTTTAATATGGAATTGATATATAAAGGTGCTGGGCGGTATTGTTTCTGTGGCACTTTCCCTAGGATCACTCCTGGTTGCAGTTAACAACTACCGTTACTCTATGCTGTTCGGACTTTCCTCCCAGCACCTTTGTAAGTACCAATTGAAGCGATTTTGACTGCTGCGAGACCAAATTCATAATACTTGCTTCGATAATGATATGCACAAAGGTACTGGGCGATCATCCACTAACTAATAGCTTACATATTATAATATATTTATGCTTAATTGTCTATTTTTGACTATCAAGTACTTGGTTTACAACGGCATCTGCCAGAGTGTTGTCTTCGCGGTAAACGTGCGTAAAAGTTAGCTCCAAACCAGACGAGAGCCTATTCACTTCAGCATTAAGCGGTATCATGTTGGCATTTTTTACGCGGTATAGGCCATTTAGCTGCCGGACTATCAGTTGGCTATCCAAAAAGAAGTCGGCTTTTTTGATGCCCAGTTCGTGAATCTTTTTAAGAGCAGCAATCACGGCGCTGTATTCGGCGTAGTTGTTGGTTTGAATCCCCAAGTACTTGCCTATTTCTTCGATAACCTCGTTGTCTTGATTAAGAATAACCGCACCGAGCGCCGAGGGGCCGGGGTTGCCCCTAGATCCACCATCGCAAAAAACTATCACTGGCTCATTTTTGGTCATTTCATCTCCTTAATTAGCCATATTGCGATGACTGAAAACCCAAGTACAAACCTGTAGAGTACAAATGCCAGTAGTGAATGTTTTTTGAGGTAATCTAGCAGCCAATTGATGACGGCCAGGCCGACCCCAAAAGCCACCACAATGCCCAATAATGTCAGCCAAACCGACACATTACCTGATGGCTCGGTAATAATCTGGTTTAGTTTATAAAGCCCAGCACCGAGCGATATTGGCGTCGCCAACAGAAAGCTAAAGCGTGCTGCCGACTCTCGGTTGAGCCCCAATAGTTCGCCAGCAGAGATTGTAATGCCCGAGCGTGATGTTCCCGGAACCAAAGCCAGCACCTGTGCAAACCCAATGATCAATGCATTTTTTGGCCCGATGTGTGCGATGTCCTTGTTGAGCTTGGCGGTTTTGTCGATTGCATACATTACGAGTCCATAGAATATCAGTCCGATACCAATAATTAGTGGGGCCGAGCTTGATTGGTGAAAGTACTTGTCGATAAATTTGTCGCCAAAATAGCCGGCTAGTGCGGCTGGCACCGAGGCAATCACAATATACACCAAAAGTTTGTCGCGTTTTTTTAATAGTATGTAGAAGTCTTTCCAGAAAAACACTACCAATGCTAAAGCAGTTCCGATGTGAATTGCCGCATCAAAAGCCAATCCTGGGTTGGGTATATTAACAGCCCATGGCAATAAAAACAGGTGAGCCGAGCTTGAGATTGGTAAAAACTCTGTAATTCCTTGTAGTATTGCTAAAATTACAACGGTTAGAATCATTTTATACTTTTACTCCGCCTATTGAGGTAATGTGGTCATGAATCTTGGCGGCCTCAAGCTTAAGTTGATCGGGCGTTGATGATTTGGCGGCAGTATGGTCGATGTCGGATATTTTCATAAGTGAATAGACGTGGATGTGGGTGTGAGGGACTTCAAATCCGACACTAGCTAAGCCGACCTTGGGTGGCTGATAGACCGCCTTTAAGACCTTGGCAAAAAACTGCGCTACTTTCATCAGGTAGCTAAGGGTTTCTGTGTCAAGATCTTCCCAGTTGGCAACCTCGCCAACTGGTATCACCAACAAATGGCCCGGGTTATGTGGTCTGTTGGACAAAATCACAAAGCAGCGCTCGTCTTGGTAGAGTATTTCACCGGGCAGCTCCCCTAGTCTGATTTGTGTGAAGATAGTTTTATCCATAGCGACCATCATACATCCTGAAGGTCACCAACATCAAGGGCAAGTTGAGATCCGGGCTTGAGCTCGCCGCTAAGTAGACGCTTGGCAATCAAATTCTCGACCAAACGCGATATCACTCGGCGCATTGGCCTAGCTCCAAGACGCGGGTCGTAACCCAAATCGACCAGATGGGATAATGCTGGCTGGGTCAGTGTAACGGTGACTTTTTTGTCGGCCAGCTCTTGATTGATACTCTGAATTATCAGATTAGCCACCTGCAGTAATTCCTCTTTGGTTAGAGGCCTAAAGAGTACAACCTCGTCGAATCGGTTGATTAGCTCGGGACGAAAAACATTCTGATCAATCAGATCATTAACAAGCTTGTCCTCGAAATCCTCAAGGTTTTTGCCAGCTGCAATTTGCTCTCTGATTGCGTTGGCCCCAGCATTTGAGGTGCAGATAATAATTGCCTCCTTAAAGCTTACCTTGTGTCCAGCTGTATCGGTCAGAATCCCTTCGTCGAGCATTTGAAGCAACAAATTGAGTATGTCGGGGTGAGCCTTTTCGATTTCATCTAGTAAAACCACACTAAACGGGTTCTGATTGATCTTTTGCAAGAAACTGCTGCCCTTATCGTCTTTGCTTGCTGAAGCCAGCAGACGGGCTACGTCGGCCTTGGATTGATACTCGCTCATATCGAGCCGATTCATACTATTTTCGCTACCAAAATAAACAGCTGCCAGCGACTTAGTGAGCTCGGTCTTGCCAACACCAGTCGGACCCAAGAACAAGAAGCTACCAACAGGACGTCCGGTGTTTCTAACTCCAGCCCTAGACCGCCTCAAGGCATCCGAGACTACCTGCACTGCTCGACTCTGGTTGATCATTCTCTGGTGTATCAAATCTTCCAAGTTGATTAGCTGAGTTTTTTCTTCAGCTGAAGCCTGGCTAACCTTGGTGTTGGTGATAATCTCGGTCGCTTTGGCCACCGAATTCTCGGTTATCAAACCTTCTATAGGGTAGCTCATGCTGTCGGTCAAAAGGTCTATCGCCTTGGCTGGCATTGCCTTGTTACGCAAGTACCTCTCCGCCATGTCATAAGCAGCCTGAATGGCCTTAAAGGTCACTACGCTATCACCTTTTTTCTCGAGGCTAATCGAAATGTCCTGAAGAATACCAATAGTTTGCTCGCGGTCAGAAGGCTCGATATCGATTCTGGCAAACAAACTCGCCAGGCTTGGGTTAATGGTGTCCAGCTTATGCCAGTCGTCCAATGTAAAGCTAGCTACCAGGCTAATGCTGGACGACTGCAGTGCGGGCAATAAAATCCCAGAAACATCGACCGTGCCGCCACCACTACCAAAAAATAGCTGGGCCTCGTCGAAATATAAAATGATGTTTCCAGCTCTAGAGGCATTACTAATGATCTCATTGAAGACGGCTTCAAGGCTGATGTTTTGACCAATTGCCGCGGTGACAACTGCCGAGTTTATCTGGACCACCTGCCTATACCGCAGTGAGTTCGGTACATCCTTGCCGTCAATTAGCTTCTCGGCTAGGGCATACACCAAGGCTGTCTTGCCAACCCCAACCTCCCCAACCATCGCAAGGTTGCTACGCCCGTCTTTACTAAGATTAGTAAGCATTTGCTCTATGACGTGCCCTCGCTTAACACCTGAAAAATCCAAGTTGCCATCGGCAATCTCTAGGCTGATGTTTTCGCCGTACCTATCAAGCACAGGTGTAAAGCCGGCCGACCAATCCCGACCGATACCACCATAATCAGATCTATTTTTGGGCATCAAGACTCTTTGCCATAACGACTCCTCCCACATCAGGCCGCCAATGATGTCCTGGGAGCTCATGCTATGAGTGCTGAGCCATTCGTCCATCTGAGGATTTTCGAGTATCATAGCCACCAGCAACACACCCGCCGAGATTTCCTTGACTGGTGTCTGGCCGGCTATCAAGAAAGCTCTGTTCCAAAGCGCTGGCGATGCAATCGGGTTATCCGAGAGCGTCGAGGATAGCTGGTTTGGGGCAAGCTGATAGCGACGAAATATAAACAGCGTCTGCCAGTTATCTAGGATTGCTGCTAGGATCTGTTGCGGGCTCTGCTTGTCATTAATCATGAAAACAATATCATTAGACACGACACTATCTAGTGCGATCTCGGCGATGTCTTGGTTATATACCGTTGGATTATTCGATAGATCCCACCTCAACCACAACGAGAACATCAACCCTACCAAGCCCAGCCCCACGAACAGACTGACTGGTCTAACCTGAAGAAACAAGTATATCGCTAGGCCAACAACTATTAGGGTCCAGGAACCCAATAGCATACCTTTTGCAAAGCCCGGGCGGAAATAGCTCACAAACTGGGCCTTCTTGACGCGTAGAGAGCTAGTGTATGTTACTGGTTTCATACGAACATCCCCACAATGGATAATAAAACCAGCAGTGGTGCTAACGGCCAAGCAATTATAGATACCGCTGCAAATACCAATATGGCCAAAACGGCTATTACCGCCGCAAGGATTACAAACAGCCGAATACTAAAGCCCACGAACCTTGATACCATATTATCCACCAAGGCTCGCCCCTTGCCCTGAAGAGATTTGTCGGCTTCGGTAGTAATCCGTCGCCAGGGGTCGAACATTGTTTTGAACAAAGACGCCACCGACAACCTTCGCCAAACAGAGTTAATATAGCGACCGATCTTTACAAATAACTCCGAAAAGCCTCGCCCATACCACCAGCTAAAAAATTCTAGTAATAACATAAGCTTAATTGTACCAAGACTTGAGCTATACTGCCATATCAGCTAGTATGCTAAAGTAAATCGAGAGGAAGACAAGCTACGATAATTAAAGCAGAATTTGTTAAAATTATGCGTAGATTAGAGTAGTTGTCTGACGACGGGGTGTGGCGCAGTTGGTAGCGCGTACGGCTGGGGGCCGTGAGGTCGCAGGTTCAAGTCCTGTCACCCCGACCAGATAAAATTTTATAGTTTACAAAATACGATTGAAGTTTCAATCGTATTTTTTTATTCCAACAGATTCAAATAAAGATAATTAAATAAAGTTTTGCTAAAGGTATTTACATAACAGTTATGCTATGACACAATCTTTATGTAGTTTATGTAATTTATGTGTGCCAAATACTCTTATGGTGAGCTCAAACTCCAACAAAACAGCCGAAATACTAAGGTTAATTCAGACCAAAAAAGTCGCCACCCTGGGCGACTTGAGTTCTAATAAGCACTTGGTAGGGCTGTTTTCTGCTTCTACCAAAGCAACTCCCCGCCGGCGAATAATAGACACTGCCGGTCTTTTGGCCAAGCAGGGGTATGTCAGCGTCGGGCTGCTTGATAACGAAAAGGTCTTTAAGATTACCGAAAAGGGCAAGGATCGGCTTAAGGCCCACCAAGTCAGCCAAGAAGGGCTTAGTATTACAGAGCGCTGGGATGGTCGCTGGTATCTGATAACCTTCGATATCCCGGAGGGCAAGAAGGTCGTCAGGAATCAGCTAATCCTGACCCTCAAGCGTCATGGCTTTATTAATTACACCAAGGGGCTATGGCTAATCCCTTACAACCCCACCAAGCTGGTGGCCAGCTTACGCAAACAGCTCGGCCTCAAGAGTGAGCTGCGTCTGATTGTGGCCCAAAGCATTGATGGTGATGCCAAGTACCGTAAGCACTGGGATTTATAGATATTCCGTTGGCGCTGACGTGTATTATTAAAGCCCCTCTTTAAAGAGGGGCTTTAATAATGGTGCAATCCACCAACACCGCTAGCATAACTAACCTTCCTAAGCTAATTATAGGTGGGTGCCCGCAACATCATCCGAAAGTAACGGTGTGCAATCTAGGGCTCCCTAAGGTTAAAAGTAATTAGAAAAAGTTACTATGCTTTAAGATTTTAAAGCGCATGCAGTAGAAAGCACCAATAATTATATCACCTAAAAAGCTGGGTACCCGAGTATGGCCGATGAGATACCTATAACAGCCGAGCTAAAAACTGGGCCGATTAGAGTAAAAAATATAAATATAAATGCAAACACCGCAACCAGGCCGAATTGCTCTATTTTGTCCAGGATGTCCATCAGTGCTGGTGGTGATACTGCATAGAGCAGTCGACTACCATCGAGTGGCGGAAACGGTATCATATTAAACACAAAGAAGGCTACATTGACTAGCACAAACTGCAGCAAAAACTCTCCGCCGAGCCCTGGTATCGTAACAAACCTCAGGTAGAGCCCAATTATTAGCGCCATCAATATATTGCTGGCTGGGCCGGCAAATGCCACCAAGGCAGCACCCCATTTGCCATAACGAACGGCGTAAGGGTTAAATGGCACTGGCTTAGCAGCTCCAAACACTACCGGGCTGCCGAGCAGAATAAGCCCCAGGGGCAAAAGTAGCGTCATCATAGGGTCAATGTGCTTGGCGGGGTTTAGGGTTAGCCGACCTTCGTTTTTAGCAGTAAAATCTCCCAGCATATGCCCTGCCCAGGCATGACTAAACTCATGCACGGTCAGTACAATTACAAGGATTATCAGATACATAATAATTGTGGCGAGGCTGTCCATGGCCTAATTTTAGCATGCCTCGGAGCTAAAATATATCGAGCCGCGATAGATATTGATTAAACTCAGCCGATATGCTAATATATTCAGGTTATGTCATACAGATGCGATCTAACAGGTAAAGGAAAACAGTTCGGAAACCATGTGAGTCACTCACAGCGGCATGTTAAGCGTACCTGGAAGCCCAATCTGCAGACCAAAACTCTCATAATCGACGGCCAAAAGGTCAAGCTCCGCCTCGCTGCTAGTACCATACGCACCCTCAACAAGTACCAGAAGCAAATCGACCAGGCCGCAGCAACCGAACCAGCCAAGCAATAACCCCTCTCTCGAGGGGTTATTTTTATAGAGCCTATTCACTTTATAAATTAGGGCTGAGCCTGCAAGTGAATTGCTATTTGAGAATCACGAGCTGCTGGCTATCTATCGGTAGGTCTTTCTTGCTGATCTTATACTTGTCAATTGGTTCGCTATCTTTGCCGAATTCGGCTTTAATTTTGGCTAGCTCTGGTTCGGAGTCCATGATTGGTATCAAAACCTTTGGTTCTACCTGCGAGATTATCTTATTCATCAGATCGGCCTTGCTGTCCTGAACCGATATAATCAAGACGTCTACTCCGTCCATGCGCTCGAGCTGAGCATCTGTCAGGGCTGTATTAAGATCAATGGCATAAGTAATGTGCATATCATCGACTACTAGGCTGTAGGCGGTGTTACTGGCTGTTATCTCGACACCATCGACCATCATACCCATTACCTCGTACTCACCTGGGCCGTAAAACGATTTTTCGGGTACTACCGTAGCACTGGGATCGGTAAATAGTAGCAGGTCGGCCTTGGTGCCAGGGCTGGCATTAATTACTACATCAGCAGTTTTGCCAGA
>CALRCL010000010.1 GCA_943354575.1 Patescibacteria group bacterium UBA4664
AAAGCATCTATCGGACTTGAATTTATCGAAGGCAAGTTTTTTAAGTCGGCCGATAAGCTAGTGGTAGAGCATTTGACCGAGCAAGGTAATATTTACTCGGCTGAGACTTTTGCGCACACCTACCCATTTTGTTATCGTTGCGAAACCCCTTTGCTGTATTATGCTATCGATACCTGGTTTGTGGCGGTTTCATCGATCAAAAAACAGCTAAAAGTTACTGCCCAAGACATCAACTGGACCCCCGACAATATCAAAGAAGGCCGTTTTGGTAAGTGGCTAGAAGGCGCACGCGACTGGGCAATATCACGTAATCGCTACTGGGGCGCGCCGGTCCCTATTTGGGTTAACGAAGACGACGAGAATGACATCTTGGTAGTTGAGAGTATCGACGAGCTAAACCAACTCACCGATTCGGCCTTCGACCTGAGCGATCTGCATCGGCCTTTTATCGACAAAGTTACTATTAAAAAAGATGGTAAAACTTATAGGCGAGTAGAAGAAGTTGTCGATTGTTGGTTTGAGTCGGGCTCAATGCCAATCGCTCAGCAGCATTATCCTTTCGAAAATGATAGTAAATTTGAGCAGAGCTTTCCAGCCGATTACATCGGAGAAGGTCTAGACCAAACTAGGCTTTGGTTTTATGTTTTGCATGTAATATCGACGATTGTTTTTGATAAGCCAGCTTATAAAAATGTTTTAGTAAATGGTTTAATTACCGCCAGCGACGGACAGAAACTTTCTAAGAGGTTAAAAAACTATCCACCTCTGCAAGAAGTATTTGATCTCGAGGGTGCCGATAGCTTGCGCTACTACTTACTATCTAGCGCACCGGCATTGTCGGGCGAGTATATGCGCTTCGACAGAGATAGCCTCAAGGACATAAATCGCAACTTATTTATGACTCTATACAATAGCGCATCGTTCTTGAGTCTCTACACCGAAATCGACGACTGGAAACCAACTAGCCTAGATAGACCAGTTGGGCTAGAAAACCCACTCGATTTATGGCTAGTAGCTCGCGTCAGTAGCACGATCGCCGAAATCACCACTGCGGCCGATAATTTTGAGATAGCCAAGGCCAGCTGGCCTGTGTATAAGCTAGTAGATGATATGTCTAACTGGTACGTCCGAAGAAGTCGCCGCAGATTCTGGAAATCTGAAGATGACTCCGACAAACTCCAGGCCTACCAGACGCTCCACTGGGCACTAGTGACGATCTGTCAGCTGCTGGCTCCCTGGGCACCGTTTATGAGCGACTGGTTATATAGGCATTTGACCGAAGATATCGCTACCGCTCCGCAGTCGGTGCATTTGAGCGACTGGCCAAATAATGGCGAATCCGACCATCAAATATTAGAAGACATGGACATTGTTAGGCGTTATGTCAATGACGGCTTGGCTAAACGATCCGAAAATAAAATAAAGGTACGTCAGCCGCTAGCCAGCGCAACCCTAAAAGGGCCACACCAAATATCTCAAGGGCTAAACGATATTATCTGCGAAGAACTTAATGTCAAAAAGGTTCAATACCAGAAGAGCGATGACATTTCGGTAGATATCGATACGACTATCACGCCATCACTCAAAAACGAAGGTATCGCCAGAGACATAGTCCGCAACATCCAGTCTTGCCGAAAGGAAGCTGGCCTGCAAATAGAAAACCGCATCAAGCTTTCTTTGTCTAGCGACTCGGCAGAAATCGCCTCGGCTATCGATGAATTTGAAAAACTAATATCACTAGAGACCTTAACCGAGAAGTATTCGTCTCGCCCAGAAGGGCATCAATTCGTAAAGACAGTTTCTGTAGAGGGCCACGAGCTGACTATAGAGCTCGAAAAATATGAAGCGTAAAACAATTTGGCTGGCTGGTAATTTTGATAATCTTTTGCTGGCCAGTACTGCACTCCTGGTGGTATTGGGTCTGATAATACTTTACTCGCTTGGCATAAAGGCCAAACAGGTATCTAATCAGCTCGATAGTACCAGGCAAATAGTCTACGCCTTGATTGGCGTTTTTCTTTTGGTGCTGGCAGCCAGAAACGACTATAAGATTCTAAAAAACTATAGCGGAATATTGTACGTTTTTATGATAGCCTCACTCTTGGCTGTAGAGTTTTTTGGAGCTACCAGGCTAGGTGCTACTCGCTGGATAGCAATTGGGCCATTTCAGTTTCAGCCATCTGAGTTGTCAAAGTTAATACTAATAATAGTGTTGGCTAAGTTTTATGCACAAAACTTCGACTTTACCGGCCAGCTAAGATTTTTGGTTAGGTCTTTGGCATATTCTTTGCCGGCAATATTTTTGGTTTTGGTTCAGCCAGACTTGGGCACGGCGATTGTGCTAGCATCAATATGGCTAGTAATGACGCTAGCTACTAAAGTCAAAAAGAAATACCTGCTAGCGATGTTTATGGTCTTGCTATTATCGATGCCCGCAATCTATCCGATGCTTAAAGATTATCAAAGACAGCGTATCAATACTTTTTTACAGCCGTCTCAGGACCCGAGCGGCACAGGATACAATGTCAATCAGGCCATTATCGCAGTCGGCTCAGGGGGACTGTACGGGCAGGGCCTTGGGGCTGGTAGCCAAAGCCAGGGCAATTTTTTGCCGAGTTCACATACCGACTTTGTGTTTGCGGTGCTAGCCGAGAAGCTAGGATTTTTGGGGGCGTTAGTTTGCATAATTCTGTTCGTCACCGTGATAGCCAGAATGATAATCGACGCCACGCTTAGCCACGATCGTTTTGGAAGTCTGCTTAGCATTGGCATCGCTACAATGTTTGTGGTGCATGTGATGGTTAATATCGGCATGAACCTCGGTATTATGCCAGTTACAGGCATACCGTTACCATTCATATCGTTCGGTGGAACCAGCCTAATGGTAAGCCTTTCTGCTATTGGCTTGGTCGAGAGCGTTTATTTTAGAAGGCGGGGTCGAGAGCTCAAGGACACGGAGCTGGTATAAATGCGAACCAAAAAAATATTATACATCGGGGTGGTACTTGTTTTGGCTGGAGCAGCAGTCGGGGTCAGTAAAATCAGCACCACTGAAGTCAAAACCTCAAATCAAGAAGTCTATGAAGTCAAACGGGTTGATGACGGCGACACGATTGAGATATTCCGCTATGGGCGCAAGGAAAAAGTCCGTTTTATTGGCATCGACACACCAGAAACTGTCGATCCTCGCAAAGTAGTGCAGTGTTTTGGCAAGGAGGCTTCTGCAAAAACCAAACAGCTACTAACTGGTAAAACGGTACGAATCGAATTTGACCCGGTTGTAGGAGAGCGCGATAAGTACGACCGTTTGCTAGCCTATGTCTGGCTCGGTAATGAGCTCATTAATTTGGCTTTGCTACGTGAAGGCTACGCCCACGAATATACCTACCGCTCCCAAATCTACAAGTACCAAAGCGACTTCAAGCAAGCCGAGGCCGGAGCTCGACAAAGCGAAGCTGGGCTGTGGTCGCCACAGACTTGCGCAGGGGTAACAAAGTAACTAGAATGGAAAAAATCATGAAACAGCCATTTGACCCAACTAAAAAACACCGCGAACGCGAGCTGATACAGGATTTTGTTAATATCTGCCCAGATTTTGCAGGCTGGGAGTTCCAGGGCTACTCTGAAAATCCTGATATGGCCTATGTCAAGGATGGCAAGCAGCTGGGTTTCGATAGTGTCATTATCTCGGACGACCAAGCCTCCGTGCAGTGTGTTTATAGCCCGCAGTTGTGCCGTCTGTCGCTACCCGCCAACTTGCCTCACGACGAACGACTAAATCAAATCGAAATATTCTTTGCCAATAAGCTCTTTACGCACTTAAGGAAATACAGCATACCTACGGTCTTGGTTTTTACTTTGGTAGATACCAGCAGCACTAGCTTTGCCGATATTACTGCCATCGCCAAGCAGTTCGAGCTACCAAGGCTCGAGAGTTTTAATATACTTGCCTATTATATTTGCGACAGCTCTAATTATATTAAGATTGCATCGGTATAGTTTATTGGCTATAATTAAATCATTAAGCATAAGCTTTAATAATTAATTAATTCCAGAAAGATGAGGCAACAAATGGCCAAGAAAAAGATTACGGTTGAAGGTCTTAGAAAATTCAATATATTTATGTTCGTGTTTTTTGCTATCCAAGTAGCAGTGATGTTTGCAATTGCTAATGCCAAGGTTAAGTTTCCAATTAATGTCAGCTACTTAACATTTAATACCATTACCGAAACTCTCGATTCCGCCACCAAGTCTATATATCAACTCCCATTGGTTTGGCCAATTCTAGCATTCTTGGTTATTTGTATGCTAGCCCACCTGATTATCTCTACTATCTACTACCGCCGGTATAAAAAGGATCTTAAGCTGGGCATGAACCGAGCCCGATGGATAGAGTACAGCTTTTCAGCTAGCACCATGATCGTTGCGGTTGCACTGCTGACGGGCATTTACGACCTAGTTAGTCTAATCTGTTTATTCGCGCTAGTTATGGTCATGAACCTCTGTGGCCTTATAATGGAAATCCATAATCAGACTACTGAGAAAACAAAGTGGATTAGCTACATTGTCGGGTGCATCGCTGGTATCGTGCCATGGATCGGAATTGCAATTTATTTTTGGGCCAGCGCTTCTAATTCGACCTCCGACGCCGAGATACCAGCATTTGTTTATTGGATCTTTATTACTATCTTTTTGTTCTTCAACTGTTTTGCTATCAACATGTTCTTACAATACAAAAAGTGGGGACCATGGAAAAACTACCTCTACGGCGAACGCGTTTATATTATTTTGAGCCTGGTAGCCAAGACAGCATTGGCATGGCAAGTATTCGCAGGTACTCTTAGGCCCTAAAAATGGCCCACCGGCACAAGCTCAAGCGTACTCTCGGTTTATTTTTAGTAACAATTTATGGCCTAGGCAACATAGTTGGGGCTGGTATATATGCTCTAATAGGAAAAGTTGCAGGTGAAGCTGGCACAGCTACGCCATTGGCTTTTTTGTTGGCATCTATTGTAGCTGGTTTTAGTGCATTATCCTTTGCAGAATTATCTAGCAGAAGGCCATATAGCGAAGGCGTCTCGGCTTATGTGCATAACGCATTTCGCCGAAAGCCAGTTTCGGTAGCCGTCGGCGCACTAATGGCGGTCGCAACAGTTGTCTCGGCTGCCGCGCTGGCTAGAGCTTTTGGAGGTTATCTTTACCAGTACACTGGTATATTCGTTCCGCTTGGTGCGGCTCTTATAATTATCGCTTTTGGATTGCTTTCGGCCTGGGGCATTGAGGAGTCAGCCAAGTTGGCAGCTGTGCTGACGGTTATCGAGGTTCTTGGTCTGGGTCTTATCATCTGGCTCGGAAGGGGAAGTATAGCCGCTAGTGCCCAAACTCCAGCCCATTTTTTTGATATCAGTGGTGTTGGTATCACCGGCGTTTTGTCGGCAGTATTTTTGGCCTTCTATGCCTATATAGGTGTAGAGGACATAGTCCATTTGTCTGAAGAAACAAAAAAACCCAGGCTCACGGTCCCGCTCGCTATTATCGGAGCCGTAACAATAGCTACAGTTCTCTACACGCTGGTTTCAATCGTAGCCATAGATGTCGTTCCGCTCGCCGAGCTTAGCAAATCGGCTGCTCCTCTTAGTTTGGTCTTTAACACAATATCCAGTACACCGGGCTGGGCAATCGCTATTATTGCTCTTGCCGCTACAGCCGGAGGAGTGCTGGCTCATGTCATTAGTGGTTCGCGCTTGCTTTTCGGTATGGCTGAGGCTGGCTGGCTTCACAAAAGACTGGCAATTGTACATGAGACACGCAAGACTCCAACCGTAACAATTGCGGTGGTTGTTGCTGTATCTGTGGTTTTAGCAATCTTCGCCGAGGTCAAGACTCTAGCGCTGGTTACTAGCTATCTTATACTAATTATATTTTCGCTGGTCGATGTATCGCTTATAATTATCAAACTCAGAGACAAAAATACTAAAAAGCCAAACTTTTCTGTCAGTATGATCGTGCCTATTCTGGGTCTAATATTTAGTATTTTGCTACTGGTGGTGCAGACCTACAATGTGCTTTAGCTAATCCGCTAATTACCAACAATATATAGCTCTTGTTCGGCCCTGGTGACCGCGGTATACAGCCAGCGTTGCCATTCGTCTTGGCTCATTTTTGGAAAGCGTTCCTCGAAAATTAGCACTCGCTTGGCCTGTGAGCCTTGGGCCTTATGGACGGTTAGGCCGTAGCCAAAATCAAATAGTCCGACCAAATCTTTTTTAGATCTCTTAGGCACTTCCTTAATAGTTGTGGCAGCCCCAAATTGCTCCCTAGGTGCAAAACCATCAAATACAGTTCCGTCAAAGTCAGCTGTAATACTCCACCACAGCAAATCATTGTCATTTTTCGTCGCCGTAATACTCGTAATAACTCCTATCTGACCATTACTTAGGCCAGACTCTCGGTTATTGCGCAAACAAACGATAGTATCATTGCGCTGCGGGTCAGGACCTTCGAAGCCTTTCAGTTCTCGAACATGGTTATTGAGCTTTTGGCGGGTGCTGTTGTAGCCACACAAAACCAAGGTGTCGGCATCGTGGCTTTCCAATATAGTCTGTATGGTGTCGCCAGTTATGGGATCGTTTCTATCGAGTTTTTCAACGCCCTCACCATAAACCCTAATAGGTATAGCTTGTCCACTGCGAGCCATCGTAGAGATCGCAATTATTGGGCTATCGGCAGCCTGACGCCATATTTTGTCGAGCTTAATTTCGGGCTCTAGCATCAGGTTGAAGTTGTTGCCAATTGGTGGCAACTGACCGTGGTCGCCAACCGCCAGCACCGGCTTACCAAAACTCAACAGGTCGTTCCATATATCCTCGCTCACCATGCTGGCTTCATCGACAATAATCATATCGACTTTTAGCAAGTCGCGCTTACGCCATTTGAGCACATCACCCTTGCCGGTTTCAGAATAATACATCAGGCTATGGAGGGTCGATATCGAATCGCCCGAGCGCAGTATTTTATCTTCAACGAGTTTGCGTTTTAATACCAAAGCCGCCTTGCCTGTAAAGGCTGCAAAGCCAACTTTTGTGGCAGGCATATTGGCAGTCAGTACTTTGCGCAAGGCTGCGATTAGGGTTGTTTTGCCCGTGCCAGCATAGCCACCGAGAGTGATATATTGTGGGCCGCCCTTATTGTAGGCCTTGAGCCAGGCACCAATTGCACTGAGTGCCGCAGCTTGTTGGTTTGTAAATTTTTGCATCAGATAGGTATTGTACCAGTAATTTGTCACTTACAAATAATCATGTAGCCTATTAAATTTCATAATATTCTATTAATAGGGCTGTATAATTTGGTATAATATATCTATTATGACAAACCAAACAATACCCAAAAAATACGACCTAATAATCGTAGGTGCTGGTCCAGCTGGCTACACGGCCGCAATTTATGCCGCTAGAGCAAATATTAAGGTGCTAATGGTAGCCGGAACTATCCCTGGCGGGCAACTGCTACTAACCACCGAAGTCGAGAACTTCCCAGGATTTAAGGAGGGAATTATGGGTCCCGAGCTGATGGACGCAATGAAAGCTCAGGCCAAGCGCTTCGGTACCGAAATAATCCAAGAGCTCGCTACAAAAGTAGAAGTTGGTGGGCAACCAAAAAAAGTTACCGTCGGCAAAAATGAGTATACTTCTAAGGCACTCATCATATCGACCGGGGCTAGTGCTAACTGGCTCGGTCTCGATAGCGAAGAGCGACTAATGGGGAACGGAGTATCGTCATGTGCCACCTGTGATGGGTTCTTTTTTAAAGATCAGGAGGTAGTTGTGGTTGGAGGTGGCGATAGCGCCATGGAAGAGGCCTTAACTCTATCTAAGCTGGCCAGTAAGGTTACTATTATTCATCGCCGAGCGGAATTTAAGGCTAGCAAAATAATGCAAGATAGGGTGCTAAATAACGATAAAATCGAAGTGCTCTGGGACTCATCGGTCGTCGAGGTACTCGGAAAAGACCAGGTTTCAGGCGTCAAGACAAAAAACACCAAGACCGGCAAATCTAAAAAGCTAGAATGCAAAGGAGTCTTTGTCGCTATTGGACACACCCCCGCCACCAGCTTATTTAAGGGCTCTCTAGAGATGGATAAAGCCGGCTATTTGCGCGTCAGTGATAATGTTAAAACTGCCATTGACGGAGTTTTTGCAGCTGGCGATGTAGCCGACCCTCACTATCGGCAGGCAATTACAGCAGCTGGTGATGGTTGCCGAGCGGCCCTTGAGGTCGAGAGATATCTAGAAGGCATCTAAGAAACCGTTAACACGCCACTCTAAATGCCGTTTGATATAATCAAATACAATATAGTCAGTCGTAAAGATACCAACAATGAGCAAGCATCGCAAACCAATTACAAAATACGACATCAGACAAAGGCTCATTAGTCGCTCGCTCTGGGCAATATTGGTAATCGAGATAATTTTTGTATCTGCACTACTGCTGTATTTTTATGTAATACTACCTCGACCCAGACAAGCCTCTGTCGCTCCAGTAACTAAGACTCAAGTCAAAAAAGAAGTTAAAACTGGCAAGATAGTTTCCGAAGAGCCAGCTAGGGTGTTTTCGGCTAGTGAAGTGCAGAAAATAATATCCCAGACCAACAAGCGCTTTGATGACACCGTCAATACCGAGGTCACAAAGCAGACTTTTGTATTTACGACCTCTGATGGCACCAAAGACGATGTGCCAATATATGCTCGAGTTTATTTGCCATCAGGCAACAATAAAAAACCAATTTTTGCTTTCGCGCCAGGCACTTCAGGTATCGCAGACAGTTGCTCGGCCTCGCTCGAAGATCCAGCCAAAAAGGACTGGTCAAATTATGATAGCCTAGTAATGGCCTATGCTAGCCAGGGTTTTGCAGTGGTTGCAATCGACTATGAGGGTATGCGCGACAGCTCGCGTCTACACCATTTTATGGTGGGAGAATTGCAGGGCAAAGCCCTACTCGATAGTGTGCGTGCCGTTAGTGGGCTAGCTATAACAAAAGACCAGCTCGATGATGGCAAGGTCTTTAGCGCTGGCTATTCTGAGGGCGGCCAAGCGGCCTACTGGGCCGACCAAATAAAAGATGACTATGCCCCAGAGATAAACCTCAAGGGTGCGATTGGTTTCGGGCCAGTCACTAGTGTCGAAGAAACCCTAGATGACGCCACCAGGGGAGCAAATACCAACTGGTTTGGCCCGCTGGTTCTAGCGAGCTATAGCGATTGGTACAAGGCCAGCTACCCTATCGATAAAATACTCTTGAGCCGGTGGGCCAAGAGCTACCTGCAAGATGCGCAATCGGGTTGTATCGATGGTTTTAACAAGACCTGGCCTAATAACATCGGCACAAACAGGTCGGACCAGCTCTATACAAGTGAGTTTATTAAGGCCGCTAAGGATCTCAATATCGCCATCAACCCCGCCTATGCAGGATTTTCAGCCGATATGGCCAAAAATATCGTTGGAAGTGTCAATACCGCCCGCCCAAAGCTAATCAACCAAGGTATTAACGACAATGTTATTTTATTATCGCAAAGTCAGCATGGCTTCGAGCGGATGTGTGTCCAATCCAATATTGTGACATTCAAAAAATACGATACCAGTCCTTATGCCATTGCTAGTACCAACCCTACCGGAAGCGTCGGTCATGAACAAACAATGAATGCAAGCTTCAAAGATACTCTGGCCTGGATGCAAAATATCATTTCGCAAAAGTCAGTACCAAATAGCTGTAAGTAGTTTTTTTGATAATAAAAAAACGCCTCTTTTAAAAAGGGCGTCTTTATCGGGACTTTACTTAGATTTTATCTCGGTAATTTCCAAGATGGCATGGCGCTGTCGGTGACCAGTTAGAGTTTTTTGGCGCTTCTTAGCTTTGTACTTCAAAACCTTGACCTTGTCAGCCTTAACGTCTGCTTCGATTATTTTTGCTACCACTACAGCTCCTTCGAGCTTTGGCTTGCCAATTTGTATTTTGTCTCCGTCGATTACAATTAATGGTTGGAATTCGATTACATCTTTATCAGAATGCAATAACTCAGTCTCAATTTTGTGACCTTTTTCTACCATATATTGCTTCGAGCCGGATTCTATTACTGCTATCACTTGGTGGTTTCCCTTTCCTTGCCAGTTACTTAAAGACAATTTAGAATTATAGCACTAAAATAGGTGCGTTGTAAAGAACAAAATGCTCTGGGGTTGCTTGCTTGAGAGCGCTAAGAGCTTTTTCTTTAAAGTCTTTATAGATTATTTTTTAATTAATCTCATTAATTACCGCTTTTGCCAGCGCTTACCGACATCGAGCCCCAAGAAAGCAACAGGCTGGCGGACTAATCATTATCCAGGATTGTCTGAAGCCCTGAAGCGACAGCAATCAGGGCAAGTTTATTCTGGATCAAGATTGTCCTGGTAGCCTGGAGCGCTTATTGGGGCGAAGCACAGTCGGTTGGTTTTATATTACTTTTGCCATCAAAAGCGATGATTAATGAGATTAGTTTAAAAACAATTCATCATATAATTATTACTGCACCTTGGTGCCCAGCAACAACACCAAAGCTGCAAGAAAATAACAGACTTATGGCTCGCAGCAACTATCAAATATCGGTGCCTAACCTGCTATAATTAGTAATATATGGAAAGCCCAAAAAAAGTCATATCAATCGCTAATCAAAAAGGTGGGGTCGGTAAAACCACCACCACCATTAGCGTCGCCTCCTACCTAGCCAAGTTTGGCCACAAAGTACTGCTGGTAGATCTAGACCCCCAGGGCAACAGCACCAGTGGTCTGGCAATCAATAAACAGGCACTTAAGGCTAGTATTTATAATGTGCTGGTCGACAAGACTCCCGTAGCCGAGGTAATCGTCAAAACCAAAATCAATAACCTTGATATTCTCCCAGCCAAGTCGGAGCTTGCTGCTGCAGAAGTCGAGGTTTCGTCTGCTCCTGGACGGGAAAAAATCTTAAAGTCAGCTCTACAGCATTTGCAGTATGACGTAGTCATTATTGATTGCCCACCATCTCTGGGCTTACTCACCATTAACGCCTTCGTGGCCAGCGACTCGATTATTATTCCAGTCCAGAGCGAGTACTATGCCCTGGAGGGCCTATCGGAGCTACTCGATACCATTAAGCGTGTCAGGGTCGGCCTAAATCCGAGGCTCAATATACTGGGGCTGGTCGTTACAATGCACAACCGCCGAACAAGCCTTGGCGAGCAAGTATTAGAGGAGCTCAAAAAGCATTTCCCTTCTAAAATATTTGACACCATAATACCTCGCAATATACGATTAGCAGAAGCACCCAGCCACGGCAAGCCAATATACGAGTACGACAGGTTCTCCAAAGGCGCCCAGGCTTACAAAAAATTGACCAAAGAAATAGAAAAGAGACTATAGCATTATGAGTTCAAGCAACAGACTAGGACGAGGGTTAGATGCCCTAATACCAAGTGATATCGACGATTTTGTAGCCGATAGCCTGCCGCAGGAGCTAAAGACCGACGAAAATAATATCTCAAAACTAAACCCGGCCGATATATTGCCAAACCCTCATCAACCCAGATCAGAATTTTCGAGGTCCGACCTCGACGGCTTGGCGCAGAGTATCAGACAGCATGGTATATTGCAGCCAATCGTTGTGATTAAAACCAACGCCGGCAAGTACCAGCTCATTGCTGGTGAGAGGCGCCTCAGAGCCGTCAAGCAGCTGGGCTTAGCGTCGATACCATCGATTGTAAGAACTTTTTCCGAGCAAGAGCAGCTAGAGCTGGCTGTTATCGAAAACATCCAGCGAGCTGAGCTTAAGCCGCTCGAGCTTGCGATAGCCTACACCAAGCTGGTTGAACAATTCAATATGACGCACGAAGCAATCGCCAAACGTGTTGGCAAGGGTGGCTCGACAATTTCAAATTCTATTAGGCTTATTAATTTGCCGCACGCCGCCAAGCTAGCTTTGCAGAAAGATCAAATTACTGAAGGCCACGCCCGGGCTGTATTGTCGCTGGATAATTCGACCGATCAGACAATACTGCTAGAGGCAATCATCAAATCTAAGCTGACGGTTCGCGAAGCCGAAGAATTTACCCGCAAACTCAAGGCTGGTAACCAGGCTGAAGTACCCACCAAAGCCAAAACCATCCGAAACCAACATAGCGCCCTTACTACTAGCTTGGGCAAACTACTCGGTACCAAAGTCAATGTTATGCCCACCGCTAGAGGCGGCAGGCTAGTTATCGAATACTATTCAGACGAAGAGCTGGCGCGTATAGCCGGGCAGATACAGGGCCAAGACTAGCTACTGGGCTGAATCGTATTTTGGGAGGTTCAAAAAGCCAGCATCATTTAGCGGAATGACTCTGAAAAAAGCCGTTCCAATTACATTTTTCTGAGGCAACTGCCCCCAGAAACGAGAATCATAGCTACCTCCGGGTTTGCGATTATCACCGATTACAAACAAGTTGCCCGGTAGCACCACTGTATCTACTTCGCCCTCCATTTTGGTATCTTGGTCTATGTAGCTTTCATCAGGTATAAAACCTTCGGGGTACTTTTCGTTATATATTTTAAGTACACCATCCTTGAGGGTCACTCGTTCGCCCGGCAAACCGATAACTCGTTTGATATAGAAAATCTGCATATTCTCGGGTGGTCGAAACACCAGTATATCGCCACGGGTGTATTGCGCACTACTCTTGTCGCCAAAAAACGAAGTAATGTTTTTGAGTGAAGTCTTGGTTTTATCTACCAGCAAATAGTCGCCGTTGATGAAGTCGGGGTTCATGCTACTACCATCGACGTAGTAGGCCTGAAATATGAAGGTATTAATAAATATCACTACTACAGCGGCAATAATTAGGGTTTTTGCTATTTCCCAAACGACATGCAGTATACCTTTTTTGGGTTCAGGCTCTGTTGACTGTGCTTCGAGCGAGGTAGCAAAATTATTGAATTCTTTGATATCTGAGTCGAGGTTGGGCTGGGTGGGGGACAGTTTAGTACCAGCCAAGGCAGAAGCTGCTGGGGTCGGCTGTCCTGGCTTGATATCGGTGCCTGGTTTTAGTAGTTCCGATTCTTCTAGCCTAGCACTTACATCGGCCGGCTCTTGTTCTTGTTCTTGTTGCATTGCTAATATTATAGCACTTTAGCAGATATATTTTGAAGTAGGCCTAGGGGTGTTTGTTATTGCATTCGTCCTCTGCCTTCTGCCTCCTGTCTTGCCGACATCGAGACCCAAGAAAGCAACAGACTAGCGGACTAATCTGTATTTAAGGATTGTTTGAAGACCTGAAGCGTTAGCAATCAGGTCAAGTTTATTCTTAAATCAGATTGCCTGGTAGTCTGGGGCGCTTATTGGGGCGAAGCAAAGTCGGTTATTTTTGCTCCACTTTTGATACCAAAAGTGGTATTTAATGAGATAACTAATAGGCTAATTAATGAGATAACTAATGTAATAATTAATGATATTGGTTCGCATTAATCAAAGGGTATTTATTAGCGGCCAAATCGCTTATAATAGGTATATATGAAATTAAAAAAAATGTCAGGATCTAAAAATCTTGATAGCGGCATGGCTAGCTCAAATATAGATAAATCTAAAATAAAAAACTCAAAAAAACATTGGGTCTTGCGCGTATCCTTGGTGTTGCTGGCTTTAGCAGTACTGGCTGGCGGTGCTTTTGCCGCCAAAACAATCATGACAATCAACAAAGTCATTAAGCACCAAGGCGGTATCAGCGCCGACGGGCTGAAGGGCGAATTGGATCTGAGTAAGCTCAAGGGCGAAGGCGAGGGGCGGGTCAATATTCTGCTGCTAGGAGTCGGCGATGTCGGGCATGCTGGCGAGGCCCTGACCGATACAATATTGGTGGCCAGTATAGACCCCAAAACCTACGATGTTGTAATGATCAGCATCCCACGCGATTTGTACGTTAAGATACCAGGCTACTGGTGGAGCAAAATTAACGCCGCCAACGCTTTTGCCGAACAAGACAAAGAAGGTTCTGGTCCCGAAGTCATCAAAAAAACAGTCAGCGATGTGCTTGATATGCCAATTCATTACTATTTAAGGATCGATTTTACGGGTCTCAAGAAGTCGGTTGATTCGTTAGGAGGAGTTGATATCAACAACCCCACAGCTCTTAGCGATCCAGATTACCCCTGCGATAAAAATGAAAGATACTCCTGTGGTTTTAATCTCAAGGCTGGCGATTACCATATGGATGGAGCCTTGGCATTAAAGTTTGCTCGCTGCCGCAAGGGTAATTGCGGAGACGACTACGGCCGTGCCAAAAGGCAGCAGGCCGTGCTAGTGGCGATGCGCGACCAGGCATTAGAGCTAGGCAACATTCTAAATCCCGCTAAGGTCAACGAACTGCTTGGTATTGTTGGCGACCATTTGCGGACAGATATTAGCCTTGAGGAAATGCAGCGCTTAGTTACGATAGGACGTAAAATAAACTCCAATACCATCATTAATAAGGTGCTAGAAAACGAGGAAGAAGGTCTAGTAAAAAATAGCAACATCGGTGATGCCAGTGTTGTTGTGCCAGCGGCCGGAGTGGGCAACTACAGAGCGATCCAGTCTTATGTGAAGAGCCTTTTAATTGATGGCTACATCAAGAGTGAGGCCGCCAAAGTCGAGATAGTGAGTGACGGAGCAAGGCCTGGCAAGCTCTATGCACTGTCGGTCTTGTTGAAATCATTGGGCTATAATGTTATAAAGACTGCAGTGAATACTGAGCCTGGTGACGCTAAAACCAAGATAATCGATTTTGCCAATGGCAACAAACCTTATACCGCTAAGTATCTCGAAAACAGGCTAAAGGTAGTATCCGAGAGACAATCAGCGGGCCCAACATCTCGAGCCGACATTAAAATTATCCTAGGAGCAGATTATGAATTTAAAAACAGCCTATAAAAGAGTCAACCTATTTAGTCAGGGTCAGCGACTTATTGTAATCGTCAGCGTCGTGATGTCTTTTTTTGCAGTCGGTATTTTGTATTACACTCCCTTGCCACTAATGATTATCCCGACCGCTCTGGGCCTAAACTACCTGCTTTTTAGACGCTTGATAGTTACCAAAAAAATTAGAACGATCGTTACCAAGTCATTGCGTCCGACTATTTGGATTGGCATTAGTTTGTTTTATTTTTACAGTGTTTATGTAATTGGTAAAATGTCAATCGCAGTATTTATTATTTGTGTCGCCCTCTCGTCGCTAATTTATGGAGTAATTAGTTATTTCGAAACACAATCCCAGCCAAACCTGCTGGTCGATAATATATTGACAATACTCTTTATCCTCCTTAGCACCTCGCTAGCCAGCCTATTGGTGTCGTATTGGCATTGGCCGGCAGCTTTGGTGATGGTTCTTCTGTGGGTCACGAACTTCTTGGTGGCTCTGTGGTGGCTTTTGGACTTTACCAACAACCCTCAGATACTGGCAGCTCTGTGGGGTTTTGTGACCCTCGAGATGTTTTGGCTAGCTTCTCGCTGGTCGGTCTTATATCAAATACCAAACGTGCCGTTTATATTATCTCAGTACAGCATGATAATAACAGCCCTCGCCTATGGTTGGGGTGGAATATACTACCACTACAAGCAGCGCACCCTCAAAAAGACTATCATCATCGAATACCTAGCTGTTACTGTCGTGGTATTTATCGTGCTCGTAGTTATGAACCGCTGGACTGGTACAGGCTAGTCTCAAATCTGTAAGGTATTCAAATATATTAAAGCCAAGTATTCGCTACTTGGCTGATTTTTTAAAACCGAGTATTAGGTAGCCTTCAGAAAACGGAACAAGACCGGCTTGGTTGGCGAGCAGTTTTAATTGATCATGTTGCCAGGGGTCCGATTCGTGCAGCACAATCGAGCTTGCCTTGGCGTGTGTTGATAAATCAGCATAAAAACGCCGGTAGAGATCTAGGCCATCGCCGTCGCCACCAAAGAGAGCCACAGCAGGCTCTTTTTGAACCTCAGGCTTCATATTCGGCAAATAACTTTTTGATACATAAGGCAGGTTCGTGACGATTGTATCAAATTGCCCCTCAACGCCATCCCAGACATCAGCTTTAATGAATTTTATTTTATTACTCGCACCCAGTATTGAGCTGGCATTGCGCTTAGCGACCTGCATGGCTTCGTCAGACACTTCGGTGGCCGTAATCATGAGATCGGGGCGATTCTTGGCAATGGCAATCGCAATTGCGCCGCTACCGGTGCCGAGGTCTATTAGCTTTGAGCCGGGCTTGGCAAGCTCAATCGCTTGCTCAACAATTAGCTCCGTCTCGACTCGTGGCGACAAAACCCTGCTATCGACAAAAAAATCGATACCATAAAATTCAAGCTGATTGGTAATATAGCAAACTGGTTCGCGGTCGAGCCTTCGCACTATGGCGAGCTCGTACTGCTCGGCCTGACTCTTGGTGAGTTCATCTTGGTTGTGGGCTATTAGCCACTCTCTGGTCTGATCAAGGCAATGGGCTAGCAATAGCTCGCTATCGAGTCGGGCACTACTAATACCAATGCCATCTAGCCGCCGTTCGGCCGCCACAAGAGATTGCTGGACTGTCATGTCTGCTCTGATAGTATTTTATCGACTGAGGCGTCCTTGAGGGCCTTCAGGATCTCTTCGATGCCACCATCCATTACCTTATTGAGGTTATGAGTTGTGTAGCATATACGGTGGTCAGTGACGCGGTCCTGCGGAAAATTATAAGTGCGGATTTTTTCGCTTCTATCGCCAGTACCGATTTGACCGCGGCGTTCGTCGCCGAGCTTTTGGGCGTCGGCCTGGGCCTGAGCATCAAGAAGCCGCGAGCGCAGCACGCTCATTGCCTTTAATTTGTTCTTGAGCTGCGACTTTTCATCCTGGCAGGTTACCACAATACCACTTGGCATATGAGTAATACGCACCGCACTGTCGGTGGTATTAACACTCTGCCCACCATTGCCGGAGCTTCGAAAAACATCAATCCGCAAATCGTTTTGGCTGATTTCAATATCGTGCTCCTCGGCTTCTGGCAGTACGGCAACAGTCGCGGTGCTGGTATGAATACGCCCCGCGCTTTCGGTGGCTGGCACGCGTTGCACGCGGTGCACGCCCGACTCGTATTTTAGCGTCCCGTAGGCATTGGCTCCGCCAATTTGGGCAATAACTTCTTTGTAACCACCCACGGGGTTAGGGTTTTCGCTTAGTAGGCTCAACTTTAACCCATGGTCCTCGCAGTAGCGGGCATACATTCTGAGTAAGTCGCCAGCAAAAATACTGCTCTCGTCGCCACCAGCGCCAGCTCGGATTTCGACAATGGCGTCTTTTTGGTCGTTCGGGTCGGTCGGTACTAGAGCTAGCTTAACGCTGGCCTCAAGCTCTTCTAGCTGTGCACTGAGCCGTGTTATCTCTTCAGCAGCAAAGGCCTTCATCTCAGGATCATCAAGCATTGCTGTGGCCGTCTGGAGGTCGTCTTGGGCCGCAATAACCTTTTCAAACAGCGATAGCTTTTCGAGCAGCTCGCGCTGTCTATTAATGAGCTGTCCAGACTTCGGGCTAGCGTATATTTTGGCATCCCCAAGCTGGCTCTCTAGGGCAGATAGCTCGTCTTTGATATTTTCAGTGGTATTGGTATCGATGATATTCATAGGCAAATAAATAATACCCTTATATTATAGGGTATTATTGTGGGTAAGTATTAATTTATTGGTCAGAAGATTCGGTTTTTGGTGCAACTTCGGCTTCGGTTTGCGGCTTAGTTTCAGAGGTTTTGATGGTCTTTGTGGTTTTTTTGGCTGGCTTAGAAGCTTCAACTTTGTTTTGCGATTTAGCAATTTTGGCCTCTTGGCGCTTAGTGGCCTTAGCAGCTTTTTTGCCCAAAGTCTGTTTTTGAGATTTGGCAGCTTCGGTACGAGCTCTAAACTGGTCTACCCGCCCGGCAGTATCTACAAGCTTTTGCTTACCAGTGTAAAACGGGTGGCACTGACTACAGACATCAACAGTTATTTCTGCGACTGTAGATGTGCTTTCAAAAGTGTCCCCGCAACCAAGGCAAGTGACTTTCGTAGGTATTAATTTAGGGTGGATTCCAGTTTTCATAACCAGACAATAATATCAGATAATCGCCCCTAGGTCAAACCTTAAAACCTAAGCAGTGGCCTTGCCTAGTTTTGCCGATAGCAGTAGCTGCCTGGTTTCGCCTGTGTCGTCTGTGACCTCGGTTTTTTGGGTCTCATTGTAGTAGCTTAGAAGGTAGTGGCTTAAGATCTCCTGGAGATCTTTGCTTTTGAGCTTCTCGTCGTCGAGGTCGGCGTTGATTTTTTGAAAATCACGGTCAGCCAGCAAGAGTTTTTTGGCCTCAGCGCGCTTTCCCGATAGCTCCTTGATTTCTTCCTCAAGTTTTTTGTACTCCTCGTTTTGCTCCATGGCATCCTTTAGCTGCTCGCGGATGGTTCTGATTTTTTCTTTCGACTGGGCTATTTCTGGCATTAGTCGGTGTATCGATTCTAGTGGCGTTTTGTCTTCCATTTTTCTCCTTATTTGGGTATTTAAGTATTAATCATTATAACGACTGTTTGCTATTTGGCTAGTGCTTAATTTGATAAATAATAAAAATATTTTCTAGCAACAAAGCTAATAACCTCTAATAAACTTGAGGGCTATTTGCGAGCTTGGGCGTTGCGAGCGATTTCCATAATAGTATCTTCGTCGTCAGTAATAGTGTATAAGCCCATGTCTGATTCATCGATAGTACCAGCTGGTAGCATTAGGCCGTGGTGCATATGTCTATCGAGAGTTTCCCAAAAGTATGCCCCAACGCAAACAATTGGTACCTTATGAATTTTTCCGGTCTGAACCAGCGTTAATATTTCATAAAACTCGTCCATGGTACCAAGGCCGCCTGGGAAATAAATATACATTCTGGAGGCAAAACTCAATGTAACCTTGCGCGTAAAGAAGTAGCGAAAGGGAATTAGCTGAGTAACATAGGGGTTAGTAGCTTGTTCGTTAGGTAGCTTAATATTAAGACCCAAGGAATGACCCCCAGCCTCCTTGGCTCCGCGGTTGGCGGCCTCCATAATACCACCAGCCCCACCTGTTACTATGGTGTAGTCAAGCTCCGTAACCAGCCTTTTAGCCAAACTCCGCGCTCTTTTGTAGTCAGGATGGTTTTCGTCAAAACGCGCCGAACCAAAAAAAGTAACCTTTTTGGGATATTGGCTAATAAGCTCCAGCCCCTGGGATATTTCTTCGTTAATACGGCAAACTCGCTCGGTAGTCTCGTCGTTACTCTTGAGCTGGCAGGCCTGTTGGATTTCCTCTACGCTTAAAGGGTCGAATTCGCTATTGTGCATATGCTATTTATTGTAACGCTTTTGCTTATAAAAGGGCAACTAATACTGCCAAAAGTACCACTAGCTATTGCTAGCGGTAAGCTATATTTGGCCTATACATAAGCGTAATCAACTGCTTGTGTGTATATTGTTCGTATTATCAGATACAAATACCACCGAATCTAGTGTTACCCTTATATCAGACTACGCTACAGGTAGTGTCAAAAAAAGTATGCCAAACACTATTTACAAACCAATTATGCCTATAGTATGATAGGTGCATACATCAAAAAATAAACAAGGAGGGTTAAGTACCGATGCCAGAGAAAGCAAAAGTGTCCGGATCTATTAAAGATGATGACTGGGATAAGCCAATGACCTGCCCAATCGACCCCAAAGAGCTCGCCGAGTGCGAGGCCTGCCAATAAGTACTTCTTTATAATCCAGCATAAAATCAAAACAATCCTCGTTGTGAGCGGGGATTTTTTGATACCAAAAAGCCCCCGAAAAATCGGGGGCGATTTGGGTGTCGCAGAGCTAGATTATAAAAGACCTAGCTGACGAGCACATGATGGCCACGGACCCCAACCACGAGCGGCTTGGGTTTCACGAGCCTTGGCATCCTGAACTTCAGGAGGAGCAAGGTCGGGGCGGGCATAACCGCCGTAGTTACCCCAAGTTGAGAGGTTGTACTGGTAGGCACCAAAGTAACCGTTACCAGTGTTGGTGTTGTAGTTACCACCAGCTTCACAGAAACGCAACTGAGCCCAAACATCTTCACCACCTATTACCAATTTGGCTCTAGGGGCAGATGCAACAGCTCGAGCGGCCTTAGCGGCAGCGTCGGCTTGGGCCTTTGCTTCTTGAGCAACACGAAGGGGCTTAACGACGGCCTCGTCGAACGAGGCACGTTGGTCTTTGAGCTCCAGGGTGAAGGTACTGGTATTAAGGTTCAGATTGTAATTTTGTTTTGTCCCATTCTCAGTCTGGCTGGCAGCCAAGGCTGGTTCGGCAATTGGTACTTGTATGGGGTTGATTGCCTGTTGCAATACCACGAAGGTGGCAAAAGCAGCGATATATATGTTACGCATAGTTTGTAAAAGGCTATTCCGAAACGGAAATCGCCTAAAAAAAGTAGCTCCTGTTTAATGTTCTGATGTTTGGCGCTCAATTTAAAAGAGACCGGTTTAAGGGCCTCTTAATTGAACGGGCATATTATAACAAGCATAAGCATATTTGTCAAGGGTATTTGGGTGCTAGGTGCTTATTTTACAGGAGTGGGAGTGTTTTATACTTATGCTTGACAGCTTTAGAATTGGGTTAAAAATAACCCCAAATGCTGGATATTGGCCTTCCAGGATCATTTGGGGTCAGAAGCAAAAATTCAGTATTTAGCGCTTATTTTGGGCTTTTTTGCGTTCGTGCGAGCTGAGGTGTTTTTTGCGGATTCTAATGCTTTCAGGTGTAACCTCTAGTAGTTCGTCGCTTTCAATAAAGTCGATAGCTTGCTCTAGGCTGAGGTTGGTATACGGAGCTAGCTTAATTGCGTCGTCAGAGCCCGAAGCACGAACATTGGTTAGCTTTTTCTCTTTGGCGACGTTGATTTCCATGTCTTCAGTCCTGGTATTGAGGCCTATTACCATACCGGCATAAACCTTTGTTCCTGGGGCGATATAAGCCGTTCCACGAGCCTCTACGGTCTGTAGGCTATATGGAGTGGCGGTACCCATTTCGGCTGCAATTAGAGCCCCTTTGCGGAGTTGCTGGAGGGCCGGAGTAATTGGTGCGTAACCTGTCGATAAGCTGTTCATAATAACGGTACCTTTGGTGGCAGTTAGCAGTACATTGCGCAGTCCTAGTAGAGTGCGGGTTGGTAGCTCATAAATTAGCTCCGTGGTGTTCTTGGTGGTTGGGCGCTGATCCTTAATTATAGCTCGGCGCTGGCCCAGCTCGCTCTGTATGACGCCGGCGTATTCATCTGGCACTTCTACGGTTAGCTCCTCGATAGGTTCGAGGGTTTGGCCATCTTCTTGTTTGGTAATAACCTGAGGGCGACCAACTTCGAGCTCAAAGCCTTCGCGGCGCATCGTCTCGATAAGTACTGACAGGTGCAATTCGCCTCTTCCAGATACCAAAAACTGCGTGTCGCGCTCATCGACGAGCAAACCAACATTAGTTTCGAGCTCTTTGTGCAGGCGAGCGGCAATCTGGCGCGAGGTGGTCAGCGAGCCTTCTTTACCAGCAAAAGGCGAGGTGTTGGGGCCAATACCAATTTGCAGGGTAGGAGGAGCAATTTGCATCATCGGCAAAGCCTCAGGGTTGGTTGGGTCTGCCAATGTGGTACCGATTGAGGCAATATCAATACCTGTAAGCGAGATGATATCGCCAGCGTTGGCTTGGGCTACTTCAACCCTGTTCAGGCCGTCATTGACAAAAACCTTGTCGACCTTGGCTGTTACTGGCTTGCCATCGGCGTTGATTACGACAATAGCTTGGCCGGGTTTAACAACACCTCGGCGCACTCGTCCGATGCAATATTTGCCTTGGTAGCTGTCCCAATCCAAAGCTGTAACGAGCATCTGGAAAGGAGCATCGACATCGGCCTGAGGGGCAGGGATGTGGTTTAAAATAGCCTCAAAGATTGGTGTCAAATCGGCTGTAATGGTCATATCGTCTGGTATTTCGCTCCAGGCTACGCCGTCTCGGCCAATGGCGTAATAAAACGGAAAGTCGAGCTGGTCGTCGGTCGTTGCGAGGTCCAAAAAGAGGTTACTTACTTCGTCCTCAACATCTTTAATGCGGGCGTCGCGTTTGTCGATTTTGTTAATAACTACAACGGGCTTGAGGCCGAGTTCGAGGGCTTTTTGAAGCACAAATTTGGTTTGCGGCATCGGGCCTTCTTGGGCATCGACAATCAGCAATACGCCGTCGGCCATATTGAGGGTTCGCTCTACTTCTCCTGAGAAATCAGCGTGGCCTGGGGTATCGATAATGTTGATTTTGGTATCGCCGTATTGTACCGCCGCTTGTTTGGCGGAGATAGTAATACCTCTCTCGCGCTCCAAATCGCCAGTATCCAAAATAGTGGTTTGGCTCATTTCGGCTTGGTTATCGCGAAAAGAATTAGATTGCTTCAAAAGGCCGTCTACCAAAGTAGTTTTACCATGATCGACATGGGCAATGATTGCGATATTTCGGATGTTGTTTGGGTTAGTCATAAGATTTGGTTGTTGTCCTGTAATTTATCTATAATAAATGTGTAGTGAAAAATATCTAGTGAAAAATAAAAGCCCCGACATAGGGCTACCTAATATTTTTATAACTATAGCATAAAAGTTATCTGGTGTCGAGTACTTTTTGGTAGATATTGCAATATCTATTTTGGTGTGGAATAATCGCTATCACTGATCCGCCGAGTTGCAAGGGGAGTCAAGTTGCTAGTAGCATTTTTACAAAGTGGAGATTGGCTGTTGCTATTGTTGGTTATTTTGGGCTCAATCGCCTTTGTGCTTGTTGCCAATCGTATCCCCTGGGACGACGATTATAAGAATGGCAACGATGAAGCGCAAAAAGACTCCAAATAAAAAACCATCAACTAAGCCCATGCCAAGCCAATTCTCTAGCAATCAAAGGCTGGCATATAACTATTGTCTAAATTCGGACACTTCATAATTACAAAATAGCTCTTCGAAATTCGAAGGGCTATTATTTATTTGGTCCTTACTTGCTTTGCCGAGAGCAACCTCGGCTGGTACAATGATTAATATGCACGAAATATTAAGAATCGTTAGGTATTCACTAAAACTCTGGCCCTATTATCTGGCAATTGCTTTTTTTGTGGTTGTTTTGGCGGTGCTTAATTTGGCCACGCCGTTTTTGACCAAAGGTTTGATAGATGGCCTGACCACCAAATACGCTGGCGGCAGTGTTGATTTTAGCTACTTTTTGATGCTCTTGGGGCTGATGTTCTTGGCCAATGTGGCCATTACACTACTATCTAATATTAATGGTTTTATTGGCGACAATATGTCCGTCAAGCTCAATAGCCTACTTTCGAGCCGTTACTTTGAGCACCTCATGAGCTTACCAGTGGGATACTATGACAACGAGCTAACTGGCAAAATCACCGCCCGCCTAGAACGCTCAATATCTACTATTAGTACCCTAATGCAAACGCTAGGCAACAATTTTGTGCAGTTTTTCCTGACCACCATTGTGACACTAGTAGTGATATCGCTATATTCTTGGCCGGTCGCGCTGATGCTGGTTGTGATATTCCCAACTTATATCTGGATTACTCACCTCTCGAGTAAGTCGTGGCAGAAGACCCAAGAGGGCATCAACGCCGACCTCGACAAAGCCAATGGCCGGTTTAT
>CALRCL010000011.1 GCA_943354575.1 Patescibacteria group bacterium UBA4664
CTTTTTTGGGCCAGATCAACAGTAGCATTTGGCGCACTCGCGGTATATTATTTATTACTTTTCAGCTTTTCCTTTCCAACAGAAAATAATATTACAAAATTCAAAAAAGTAGCTCTATTTGTACCAGCTTTTGTATTAGTTATTTTGAGCTATACCGATTTGAATATTTCATCGGCTACAGCATATGCCGCAGAAATAAAGACGGGCCCAGTGTATGCATTATTCGTTGCATACCTGCTGATATACGCTACATGGGGTATTACTATGATTATTCAAAGCTCAAGAAAAACACACGGTAAGAGCAAAGAACAAGCCATGTACCTGTTAGCTGCAATCATTTCACTTGCAGTACCTTCAGTAATTATAGCCGGTATTCTACCGGTCGTAGGTATCACTCAGCTGGCTTCGATAACTCCAATCTTTATAATACCAATGGTGGCTATCATGTCCTACGCTATGTTGCGGCACCAGCTTATGGATATCCGCGTAATTGTTACTAGGTCGTTAGCTTTTATTTTTTCAATGGCTATTATCGGTGTGCTTTATGGCGTCATAGCCTTTCAGGTGCTGACGAGAATCTTGCCGAGCGATACTTCGGCATCGACCTTGCAGGTTTTTTACACTCTTCTGGCTATATTTTTGGCTTTCACCTTTCAGCCGATTAGGCTGTTGTTCGAAAAAGCTACGGACGCGGTTTTTTATCGTGACAAGTACGACCCCCAGCAACTCATCAATTCGATTGGGCTGGTGCTAGTCGAGGAAATAGTTATTGATGACCTCTGCAATAAAATAGCCAAGGAACTCCAAAACAAAATGAAAATAACCCACATCGATATTATTGTCTTCAATAAAAAAGAGATGGTTTTTAAGACCAATAATTCGGCGATAGTTGCCAGTACCAAGCTGCTTGAAGATCTTAGCCAGCTTCCTGGTGGCCTGAACTACAGCGAAGACCTGAGCCCGGGCACAAAGCTTCAGGTGCTCAAAAAACATAAGATTACCATTTGTCTAGAACTAAAGACCAGCGAGGGCTTTCTTGGCTACATTTTATTTGGCGATAAACAAAGCGGACAAATATACAACGAAGTAGACAAAAAGACCCTCACAATAATTGCTGGGGAGTTGAGCATTGCTCTAGAAAACGCCAGTGCTTTTCTAGAAATTAGCAACTTCAATACTACCCTCCAGCACAAGGTCGACTCAGCAACCAGCAACCTCAAGCAAGCCAATCTCCAGCTCAAGGAGCTCGACGAGGCCAAGGACGAGTTTATTAGTATGGCATCGCACCAGCTCAGGACTCCTCTAACGACAGTCAAGGGCTATATCAGCATGCTCGATGAGGGAGATTTTGGAAAGCTGACTAAAGAGCAACAACAGACTGTCGGGCTGGTGCTTGACGGCAGCAACAGAATGGCACGCCTAATAGATGACCTATTAAATATCAGCCGCATGGAGGCCGGTAAATTTTATATCGACGCCCAAAAGCTAGATTTGTACAAAATTGTCAGTGAGGAGTTTAAATCGCTCAAAAACTTTGCCGTTACCAAAAAAGTTCATGTCGCTCTGGTTGAGCCCAAATCCGAAATACCAATAATGCTACTCGATGAAAACAAAACTCGACAGGTCGTTATGAACCTAATAGATAATGCCATCAATTATTCTCAGCCACCTTCGGGCGGAGGTAAGGTCGAAATTACGCTAGGGCAAGTTGGAAAACAAATAGTATTCAAGGTCAGCGACAATGGCATTGGTGTTCCTGCCGACCAACAGCCAAAACTTTTTACAAAGATGTTTAGAGCCAGAAATGCTCAGGAAGTTCGTCCCGATGGCACAGGCCTAGGACTTTATCTGGTCAAGAGAGTTATCGAAGATCAGGGTGGTAAAATTATTTTTCAGTCCAAGGCCGGCAAAGGCAGCGAGTTTGGTTTTAGTATCCCAATCCATAACTCAATCAAGCACAATAAGAGTGCCGAGGCCAAACTGAAGGCACAATCTAATTCAGCTCCAGAGTGATACAATTAAGCTTATGGCAAAATTACTGACACTTAAAGATATCGACTTTGCTAGCAAGGCTGTGTTTTTGCGGGTCGACTATAATGTCGTCGAGGATGGCAAGGTCATAGACGAATTTCGTATTCAGCAGAGTATTCCTACCATCAGGGCACTACTAGCCAAAAATTCTAAAATCATACTCGTTAGCCACAATGGACGCCCAGAAAACGGTTACGATAAAAAGCTTAGCCTCAGGCCTGTCGCTCAAGTGTTAGCTGATCTTATAAAAAAGCCCGTCGGCTTTGTAGACGATTGTGTTGGCCCAGAAGTCGAGCTCGAAGTTGGCAAACTAAAGCCAGGCGAAATACTGCTTTTAGAAAATCTCAGGTTTCACAAAGCCGAGGAAAAAAACAACTACAACTTTGCAAAATCACTAGCTAGCTTGGCCGATGTTTATGTCGATGACGCCTTTGCCAACGCCCATAGGGCACATGCCAGCATGGTTGGAGTGCCCAAGTTTTTACCACATGCCTCGGGCCTTTTGATGCAACAAGAATTCGAAAAGCTAACCGCACTACTCAATGTACCCGCTCGGCCATTTGTGGCCATCATTGGTGGCGTCAAGATATCAACCAAAATTGAGGTACTAAAAAGTCTCCTCAATAAAGCCGACACCGTAATAATTGGCGGAGCAATGGCCAATACATTTTTGCAGGCCCAAGGCTACCAAATTGGCAAGAGCATTACCGAAAAAGACTATATCGCTACCGCCAAAGACATCATTGAATACGCCAAGCAAAATAATGTACAGCTGATTATGCCCACCGACTTCGTGGTAGCCGAAAAAGCCCAGCACGGCGTCAAGCACCGACAAGTTGCCAGCGATAAAATCGAAAATAATGACATCGCCTTGGATATTGGCAAAGAAACAATGAAAAGCCTTTGGCCAATCATTAAGTCGGCTAAGACTATTTTTTGGAATGGAACTCTTGGAATGGCCGAGATACCAGATTTTGCCTGGGCCAGCAGAGATTTGGCGCATATGATAGCTCTGCGAAAAAATGACGCCGACACAGTTATTGGTGGGGGCGACACAGCAGCTTTTATTAGCAAGCTTGCGATGCGCGACAGATTTGGCTTCGTTAGTACCGGCGGTGGTGCTAGCCTGGAGCTTTTATCTGGCGTTAAGCTTCCCGCCATTGAAGCTCTAATGAGCAAATAACCCGACAATCTTTTTTAGCGCAAATCTTTGGTATCACGAATTCTATTGAGCCTAAATAATAAGTTAGGGTTTTGGTATTCCGATCCAACCGTAGTTGTAGCGTTATTATAACCAGCTTCTTTGGCGAGGAGTTCGGTGATTGTATTAAAATTGCCATAAGGATAGCAAAAACTCAACACGCTAACTCCCAGATTTTGTTCCAGGATTCGCTTACTCTCAAATATCTGGAATCTTTGCGCCGCCTCATTGAGGCTAGCTAGCTGGAGGTGATCGACCGTGTGCGAGCCAACCTCGATAAGCCCAGAGCCTTGCAGGGTTTTAATTTGAGCCCAATTAAGGTACGAGTCGCCGCAGGTGGTTACATTGCGCTCGACACCTACGCACCAGCCGCTCAGCTCACCACCGATCAAAACATAAAAGGTCGATTTAAAATTATATTTTTTTAATATCTCGGTGGCCTGCAGTTGGTCGCTAAAACCATCGTCAAAAGTAATCGCAACTGGCTTGGCTGGCCCAGCCATTTTGCCAGTCAGTATCATATAGACTTCCTGCATAAATACTGGTGTGTATCCGGCATCAACCAAGTGCTTCATCTGAAAGTCAAAATTAGCTGGGGTTTTGTGGTAGAGCAGTATTGGTAAATGCACAGTGCCGTTAATTTTTTTGATCTCAATTGGCGTTGCTACTATTGCCGACGGACTAATTATAACTGGCGGGGTCGAGCTCTTATAATAGTTAGAGCTTAGATTTTTAATTTTTTGCTTTTGCAGCTCGGCGGCTACCATGGGCTCTGCGAGGTATAGCTCAGAACCTAGTACGATAATTGCAACAATAAATGCTAGGGCTATAAATAACCTATAGTACACTTTGCCTAGTGGCTTTTTGACTAGACTTTTTGCGTCTTTCGATAACTTCAATTGTATGTTCCTTATTTTTGGGTGCTATTATAGCAAATTTTACAATCCGCTAACAGGAGGGACCGCAGCGCTGGGGTTCTCTTGAGCAGCTCTGGCTGTAGGGGTTAGTGCAATAGTAGCGTTTTTGAAGCTAGAGCCCGACGGCGCTTCTTGTTCTTTTGGTAGGCTCGGCATTGGAGTCTCGGCTGGAACGGTTACTACATGGGTTATGATCGGCGTCGTTGGTTGGCTCGGTTCTGGCAGTGTCGCTGCCGCGGTTATAGGAGCAGCGCCAATTTCAGATACCTCGCTAGGTTGCGCTGGCGATGCGAGAGATTCGCTAGGTTGTGCAGGCGTGCTAGCAACAATCACTGGCTCGCTAGCGGATATCTTTGGGCTTATAGTATTGTCTGAAACGGCGGAAGGGGCTACGTAGATTTTTTCGACCGGCGTTGGTACGGCCATAGCCGCCACTTTACCAGCAGAGCTCTCGAGTGGGGTAGCAGTTGGTTTCTGGCCTAGGTCTAGGGTCGAGTCGAGTTGCTCTTGGCTAGAGTTGAGCGAGTACTGGATTTCGAGTAGCCGATTGTACTTGGCGATTCTTTCGCCATGGTTTGGGGCACCTATTTTGATTCCGGCGGCACCAATACCATAGGCCAAATCTACGATAAAATCATCATTACTCTCGCCACTACGATGACTAACAATAATATCCAGCCCAGCCTGTTTGGCGGCATCAATAGCAGTGAACATCTCACTAATACTGCCTACCTGATCAGGCTTAATGATGACACCATCAAATAGTTTGTCTTTAGAAAATTCAGCAATCAAGCTGGCGTTGGTAACCGTATAATCGTCGGCAATGACCTTGAAAGGTTTTTTGTCTTTTGGCATTGTTTTGAGCAGCTCAGTACCCTCAATATCAGCTTCAGCAAAAGGATCTTCGATTGAGTAGAGATCAAATTTGCTATCCCAACCCTGATAGACTGCTAGCAAATCACTAGCATGAATACTCTGGCCTTCAAAATTGTAGCTCTTACCATCAAAAAAACTATTGGCCGCTACATCTAGGGCTATTTCAAATGTCTTGCCGTTTTTGGCGTTAAGGTTTGACAGCGCCTCGAGCACAACTTCGGTGCTGGCACCAATTGGTGCAATCGCACCCTCCGACCCAGACAGTTGCGCCCCCGGCCCGTAGAGGCTGACCATAATAGTGGTTAGGGTATGAAATGTCTGGACGATCTGTTCGATTGCCTCAATTGGCTTATTAGATTTCGGAACAATCATGAACTCCTGAATATCAAGGCCTGGTGCATGCTTGCCACCGCCCACCAGATTGGCGAATATTCGGGGGAATGCCGGGTTGGTTTTGCGGTCTTCGGCGATGTACTGCCAAAGCGGCTTTTCGCTTAGTTTGGCGCTGAGCTTGAAATACGCTCCCGACATCGCCAAGATTGTATTACCACCAAGATTTTGCTTATTTTCGGTGCCATCGAGAGCAACCAGTAGGCTATCGAAATCAGACTGATGCCCAATAGGGTAACCAATAAATTTAGGTGCAACGACGCCAGCAATAAGCTTGATGCTATCATTGACACTCTTGCCGTTGTAGCTATCGGTGCCATCGGTTTTTTGAGCAACCTCTTTGCTACCAAGGCTCGCCCCAGACGGAACAGTAAAATAATCCGAAACGCCGTTCTCGGCGACCATTGTTACCTTGATGGTAGGATCGCCGTTGGAGTTTAGAACCTGGCTAGGAATGATGCTTTTGATACCCATATTAATATAAATTATAGCATAAGCACAATGGCAAATAATAGGCTAGCTAAGCTTAATGAGGTTTTGTGGGTTACCGCTCAAAAAACCATGGATATTTTGGGCGGTTGTTTTGCGGATAATATGAAGTGCCTCATGGGAGTTAAAGGCGTTGTGGGGCGATATGATGACATTATTCATTTTTGTGAGTACATCTAGCTCAGCGATTTCAAATGATGTTTTTTTGTCTCCCAAGAGCAAATTGGTTTCGATGTCGGCATCGAGGGTTCTTTCGCCTTCAATAACATCTAGGGCAGCCCCCGCAATGAGTTTGTTTTTAAGCGCCTCGATTAGGTCGATTGTTTTAACAAGCTCGCCGCGAGAGGTGTTTATTAGTATCGCGCTATCTTTCATTAGGCCAAGGGATTTTTTATTTATAATATACTTTGTGGCCGGCATTAGGGGCGCGTGCAAGCTCACGATATCGGCGCCTTTGAGTAGATCCGCCAGGCTGACATAGCTAAAGCCAATTTTATCTTCCATGGCCTCATTGGGGTAGGGGTCGTAAGCGACAATATGCATGCCCATGGCCTTAGCTATTAGAGCTACCGCCATACCGATTTTGCCGGTACCGACAATACCAAGTGTTTTGCCCTGCAAAGTAAAACCCGTTAGCCGGCGGTAGTCGATTTGCCCAGATTCGACCGAACCCATGACGGCTGGCATCTTGCGCGCCATCATTAGCATCAGCAGAACCGCGTACTCGGCAACGGTGGTTTGGCCATAGGCCGGCACATTACTAACGGCTACTCGGTGCTTTTGACAGGCCTTAGTATCGATATTGTTGGTTCCAGTTGCTCGGACTGCAATGAATTTTAGCCGCGGTAGGCTGGCTATTGTCGAAGCATCGACATTACTGGCTGTAAATACGCTCACAACATCGGCATCCTTATACTCATATAGAGGAACTTCGGCGATGGTTTTATCAAAAATATGTAGCTTGTATTTTGGGCCAGTAAAATAGCGCTCAAAAGAAGTCTTTTCAGATGTAGTGGCATCAAAAAATGCGATTGTGGTAGCCATAATTGTTATCCTTACCTTAATACTACAATAAAACGAAGATATTTGCAGTCGTTTTACTAAAGTCATAATAATTGCTTAATAAAAAAATCTGAAAAGATATTAATCCTACCGGTCTCTAGTATTGAGCTGGGTAGTTAATGTTTTAATTAGCCTATGTTATACTTATGTTTATAAATTGAGCAGAATATAACCTATGAGCCCAGAATTCAACCCAAGACCACTACCCCCACGAACACCACGAACTGCAGAACGCCAGCCACCACCATCGGCTCTAGATACACCCAAAAAACCAGAGCACGAATCTACCGCGATGAGCCGCAAAAGAAAACTTGCTGCCTTTGTACTGTCAGTATTGTCGATTGCTGGCTTAGCACACGTCGCAATGAGCTCAAGAGAAAGCATCGACGCAGTTGAGTCGGCTGAAATACAAAGGCCTAACAGCGACGAATCTAAAAAGCTCGAGATAGAGTCGCTTGCGGTGGGCTCGCAAGCTACTTACGCCGAGGGAATCTATCGCATTGACCCAGGCGAACTCAATATACGCAAATCGCCCCAAGTTCGCGATGGCGAAGGCGAGAATAATCAGTGGAGAATCAGCAGTGGATCATTTGTGGTTGTTAATCCAGCACTCACCAGCACCAACAATACTGCCTATGGCGATATCGCTAATGGGCCCTGGTTTATGGCGGTCGATTCGACCGGTGATGAGTTCTATTTTGTAGGCAACAGAGGTGGTATTACAAACCTCGGGACCGGCGAGGTCGTTAAAAACCTTAGCGCCAATTTGGGTAGCGGCAAAATAATAGCAACTACCACTGAGGGTAGTGTAGTCAAAAATGATATCGGCGAAAACGTACTGATTGCTACGATTACGCAGGGGTAGAGGACAGAGGCGGTAGTAATTGTCTTTTTAATTATTATCAATTAATCTTACTAACTATCTAATTAGTCATCACTTTTGCTGCCAAAAGTGATATAAAACCAACCGACTGTGACTCGTTCTAATAAGCGCCCCAGGCTAGCAGTCAGTCTGATTTAAGAATAAACTTGACCTGATTACTAACGCTTCAGGTCTTCAAGCAATCCTTAAATGCAGATCAGCCCACTAGCCTGTTGCTTTCTTGGAGCTCGATGTCGGTGAAGGGCAGCAAAAGTGGTAATAAATAAAAAATAATAAAAACATAAAATTAAATTTAAGCGATGCTTTCTTGGTGGTCCCACGGAGAAGGCGTCCGCCGCGGCGGACTTTTCCCTGCGGTGCTCGGTAAATATTCAAGTGAACTTGATATTTACGCAGCGCTCCTCGTACACCGAACTCCTTCGGTAGTTCAATTCACCGTGCGGAATATTCACATAAAAAAAGCCCGAGACGAGCTCAGGCGTTTTTTATGGTGGTCCCACGGAGAATCGAACTCCGGTTGCCGGAATGAAAACCCGGTGTCCTAGCCGCTAGACGATGGGACCATTAGTTATTTTTAATACAAAATAACCATACAATCCTAACATATTTGTGATTATTTTTCAATCTGTTAGTTGGACATTATAAGCAAAAGCGTGTATACAATAAACATACTAATAAATTAAAAAGTGAGGAAACCCTAATGACACAACCAACCATGGAAGGTATAAACCCAGCAACGCCAAATAGTGGTACACCACTAGATTTGAGGACCCCAGAAGGAGAAGCCGCCAAAGCCGCCGCCGCCGCCGACAAGGCCTCTCAGTTAGCCGAGCAAAATAATGCTCCAGCAGTTAGCCCTGCAGGAATGGACGGCGTTACGCCTGCCCCAGCCAGCCCCGCCCCAGCGATTGGTGCAGAGGCTCTCCAATCACCTAGCGAAACAAAAACCCCTGCATTTGCACTGCCTGCTGAGCCATCAAAACCAGCAGAAGGATCAGCACCCGAAGCCATAACGACCGAAGGTGCTTTAGGCTCAAGCCCTACCGGTGCTGTGGCAGCACCTCAGGCCACTCAAGTAGCTGACCAGCCAACAAAAAAACCTGGTTTTTTCGGAAAATTATTTGGTAAAAAATAGCTAATAAATAACAAAGTAAAAAGGCTCACCGGCTTTTAGGCCGGTGAGCCTTACTGTTTGATTGTTGCTAGGTGCTTGCTGATTGCTGGAATGCTACCTGCATAATTCGGGAGCTTTAATGCTCCCCCCAGCCTGCAGAATGTCACCATTGAGTCTAGCTAGCTCATCGACGACGGGGCGTGGGTCGGAATCTGGATAGTCCCTTGTGGCAATTTCCCAGAAAGTCCTCGCCGAGCCGACCTGAATGGTCTTGATACCCGAACACTCTAGTGGCTGCTCGAAATTCATACGCCAGCCAGCAGCGAACATTAAGCCGCCGAGCAGTAGTAACATGAGGCCTGCAAATCCTATTGCTTTCAAAAACCTATCCATAGATAGTGCCTTTCTCTTTCAATGTATTAGGTACGGTTGAAACGGAAAACAATAATATCATATTATAAGTGATTTGTAAAGTATTATTTACTGGCTAAAAGCATTACAATTATAAAGATGAATCATCATAAAATTGACGCCAGTAAATACAAGAAAACCAAAATAATCGCCACTATCGGGCCTGCCAGCCAGGAAAAGATAGCCGACTTACTTGGTGCTGGGGTCAATGGAATACGCCTTAATTTTAGCCATGGTACCCATAGCTCGCACCTCGTAACTGCCCTAGAGGTCCGCAAGCAAGCCAAGCTGCTCGATAGGTCGGTAGCGATTATCCAAGATTTGGCTGGCCCAAAGATTCGCCTTGGCAAGCTCTCGCCAGGAGGTATCGAAATCAAAGCCGGGCAAATTATTAAACTCAAGTACCAGCCTGACGCTAATGCTGTCGGAATACTGCCGATTCAGTACGACTTTTCAAAAGAAGTCAAAAAAGGCCACCGGCTTTTCTTGCGTGATGGTCAAATCCAGACCGAGATTATCGCGGTCACCAATGGCGTCATTTCGACAAAGGCCAAAAATAGTGGCAAAATTATGAGTGACCACGGTATCAACCTGCCCGACACCGTTTTTGTTGAGGGAGTCTTGAGCCCCAAAGACAAAAAAGATCTCGAGACAACAGCCAAAATAGATGCCGACTACGTGGCTGTCAGCTTTGCCCACAAGGCCAACGATATTTTTGCCGTTCGTAATGAGTTGGCTAAGCACAAAGCAAAAGCAAAAGTTATTGCCAAAATCGAAACCAAATCGGCCGTAGAAAACCTCGAGAGCATCATTAAAGCTAGCGATGCCGTGATGATTGCTAGGGGCGACTTGGCTGTCGAGATAGGCCCCGAAAAAGTGCCGATCGTGGGTAGAGAAATAATCTTACTAAGCCGCAAGCACAAGAAGCCAGTAATTATGGCGACTCAGATGATGGAGAGCATGATGACCAGTACCACACCAAGCCGAGCCGAAGCCAACGATGTTGCCACAGCTGTCAGCCTGGGCGTCGATTGCCTGATGCTCTCGGGCGAGACTGCCATAGGTCAATTCCCGGTTGAAACCGTCAAGATGATGAAGCGCATTATATTGACCGCCGAGCAATACTTTGTATCGACCACGATGGCAGTAGCAATGACCGAAGAGTCGGAGGGTGCAGTTGCGGCCGATATTGGTCAAGACGACAGCTTGCTAGGGCGGTTGGGGCAAAAAACTCGGTTGGTTTTTTCTAGACAACCGATGGAGCAATCCAAAATCTTATCACTCGAGGCCCAAACTAGTGTTAGTTTTGCGGCCCTGACGCTGGCCGAACAGCTCGGTGCCAAGTTTATTTTGGCCGAGACACTTACCGGATCAACAGCGCTTAGTATTGCCAGCTTGCGACCCAGTGCGCCGATTATTATTGCTAGCCCTGATAATAAAGTTTGTAATCAGTGCTCGATTGTATGGGGAGGTAAGACATTTTTGGTTAGCAAAAGCCGCAGTAATACCGCAGCGATACTAAAAAAACTCAAAGGTCGAGGCAGCATTAAAAAAGGCGATTGGGTCGTGGAGGCTTTTGGGCAAAACCGCGGTGTTGCTGGCGGAACCGACACAGTACGACTATTGGAGGTATCATGAAACGAATCATTGTAGGTAATTGGAAAATGAATATGGACTTAAAGCAGACGGCCACACTAATTACTAGGCTCAGAACGCAGATTACTAACCCAACCGCCAAAGTTGTGGTTTGTCCGAGTTTTGTGAGCCTTGTTCAAGCTAGCGAAATAATTTCATCACAAAAAGCGCTACTAGAGCTCGGCGCACAAAACATTAACGATAATGATGAAGGGGCTTTTACTGGCGAGGTTAGTGGTCCGATGCTCAAGGGTCTAGTTGGCTATGTAATAGTCGGGCACTCCGAGAGGAGAATTGTATTTATGGAAAGTAATGAGCTGATCGCCCGCAAGGTGGCGGCCTGTATACGCAACAAACTAACCCCTATACTATGTGTCGGTGAAAATACCAACGAGCGTCAGGAGGGGTTAGCCAAGCGTACTGTACTTGACCAGCTCGAGCAGAACTTATCCGAAATAATACCATCTGAAGCTAGTAAACTAATCATTGCCTATGAGCCTGTCTGGGCCATCGGTACCGGCGTCAATGCTGAACCCTACGATGTTGAGGAAATGGCACTGGCGATATACCACTACTTGGTAAACAAATACGGCACCGAAACAGCCGACAAAATACCCTTACTCTATGGTGGCAGCACCAACGGCGATAATGCCGCCAGCTACTTGGCTATCAATAAAATTGGTGGCCTGCTGGTCGGCGGAGCCAGCCTCAACTACAAAGTCTTTAGCAGTATTTGCCAATTATAACCTGGTCATAAGCTGACAGTATGGTCTATAATAGTAACCATATTATAAAAGGAGCATTGCATGACCGAACTTAGCTATGGCGACAAGGCGCCAGAAACAATTAATCTAGTAATCGAAATTCGCCAAGGTGAACGCAACAAGTATGAATTCGATAAGGACACCGGGCGCTTATTCCTGGACCGAGTCAATGGTACTGCTATGGGGTATCCGACCGACTACGGGTACGTGCCTAGTACAATGTGTGGCGACGGCGACCCTCTCGACGGACTACTTGTTATCGATGAGTCTGTTCCGCACGGCACCGTGGTGCCAGCTCGGCCCATCGGAGTGCTCTACCTGATAGACGATGGCGAGGCCGACGAAAAGCTAATTTGCGTGCCTGCCGACGATGTCAGCAAAGACCACATCAAAGACCTAAGTGATCTTGGCGAAAACTTTCAGAAGGTCATCGAGCATTTTTACAGTCACTACAAGGACTGGAAAAATGGCTGGAAGGGCGTCGAGATGAAGTTTAATGGCTGGGGCGATGCTACTGCCGCCAAGCAAGTCATAACCCAGAGCATTGAACTTGCCAAAAACAAATAACTCATTTTTTTAAGACTGCAATTCAAATCTAAAACAAGGTAAAAATTAATGAAAAACTTTTTTGAGGGCTTAAACGATGCTCAAGGCGAAGCCGTTAGGACCATCGATGGTCCAATCCTGATGCTAGCCGGTGCAGGTAGCGGAAAAACCAAAACCCTAACCCATCGCATCGCTTATTTAGTTGGCGACAAAAAAACCCCTCCATCAGATATTTTGGCGGTTACCTTTACCAATAAAGCGGCCGGCGAAATGCGCTCTAGGGTTGCTCGGCTGCTTGGTTTTGATGATCCCAGCGCCAACCCAATACCTTTTTTGGGTACCTTTCACTCAATTGCTAATCGTATTCTGAGGAGAGAGGCAGATAAGATAGGCCTGACTAGCAACTTTCTTATTTATGATTCATCGGATAGCCAAGCCTTGATAAAAAAGATTTTAAAATCGATGCATCACGATGACAAGGCAATAACGCCTTCAGGTATAGCCTGGGCCATTTCATCGGCCAAGAACGAGCTAGTAGAGCCAGACCAGTATCGCTCTATGGCCACTAGCAAGCTGCAGCTTGTCGCGGCTGATGTTTATCCTGTGTATCAACGAGAGATGATCAAATCTAGGGCTCTAGATTTCGATGATCTTATTATGGAGCTCGTAAAGCTTTTTAAAAACCAAGCTGATGTACTGGCAAAGTACCAGCAGCAATTTAAATATATTTTGGTCGACGAGTACCAAGATACCAACCACGCCCAGTACCAGCTCATTAAAATGCTAGCCGCCAAGCACCAAAATCTCTGCGTGGTCGGAGACGACTGGCAGAGTATTTATTCTTGGCGTGGGGCTAACTATCAAAACATCTTGAATTTTGAATCAGACTACCCAGCCGCAAAGGTCATTAAGCTCGAGCAAAACTATCGCTCCACGCAGACTATTTTAGATGCCGCACACAGCGTTATTACAAAGAATATCAGCCGTAGTAGCAAAAAGCTCTGGACCGATCTCGGACTTGGCGAGAGAGTCCATGTCATGAGCGTTAGTGATGAGCTCGCCGAAGGGCGCACAATTGTCCAGACTATCGACCGACTGCGCAACCTCAATCCCAAGCTGAGACTGAGCGATTTTGCAGTGTTATATCGAACCAATGCTCAATCCAGGAGCCTCGAGGAAAGTTTTTTGCAATACAACATACCGTACCAAGTGGTTGGGGGTACGCGTTTTTATGATCGTCGTGAAGTCAAAGACATACTGGCATATATGAGAGTTATATTTCAGCCCAACGACCTAGTGAGCCTAACGAGAATACTCAATGTTCCAACCCGTGGCGTCGGTGCCAAAAGCGCTGCTGCGATTATTGATTATATGGATAAATACGAAGCCGATACGATTTCGACCCTGGCCGAACCTAGTAAAATACCGGGACTCAAGGGCAAGGCTCTAGTAGAAATAAAAAAACTTGGGGATGTCCTAGATAGCCTGAAAGATTATCAAAATCTCAGCATTTACGAATTAATGGAGGGTCTTATAAAGCGCATCGACTACATCGACTACCTCAATGATGGCACTATATCAGCAGAAGATAGGGTTGAGAATGTCCAGGAGCTGCTGGGCGTAGCTAAGGTTTATCAAGATATGGACCTCGAAACTTTTCTTACCGAGGTCGCATTGGTATCGGACATAGACTCGCTTGATTCACTCAAGGAGACCGTCAGCATGATGACATTACATGCATCCAAGGGCCTAGAGTTCGAGGTGGTTTTTATGGTTGGCATGGAAGAATCGATATTTCCTCATTCGAGGACCTTTTTCGAACCTGAGGAGCTCGAGGAAGAACGCCGATTATGCTACGTTGGTATGACGCGAGCCAAGCAGCAACTTTATTTATTGCACGCCAGCTCTCGAATGCTCTACGGCAATACCCAGCATAATGTACCGTCACGATTTATTTCGGATATCCCTACAGAAATGGTAGATCAGCCAATTGGTTCGGCCAGCAATACCTTTACTGATATTGCACGCCAGACTTTCGACGACGACTTCCCTGACGAAGTCGATACAGCTAGCGTTGTGAAGGGCGATAAAGTAATGCATCCGAAGTTCGGCAAGGGAGTGGTTCTAGAGATTTCTGGGCCAGAAGTAGTGGTCAAATTTACAAAAGAGGGAATTAAAAACCTGAACCTGCAATATGCCCCATTAAGAAAAATTTAAGTTGCTCTACACCTGTGATATGAACAGTAAAGTTGTTCATAAGAGGTTTGACAAAGGGTAGCTAATAAAGCTAAAATAGCTCCATACACACAAACAAAAACAAAAGCCTTTTTATAGATAACTACAGATAATTAAACAAAGGGCTTTTATTATTTTACCCCGATTTAGATCCACTCCTGACAAACGAAGATACCGCAATATATCCGGCGCAGGCAACACAAAACACCGCCCCATTATGAGTGCAGCTATTATGGTGTCGCTTTTTGCATTTGTGGTTTTTTCGGTGCTATTCGGGCAGTCTTCGGTGTCGGTCAGAAATGTAGCCTTTGCAGAAGGCAAGACTCTGCTCATGATATATGCTGATGGCCAAAAGAAGACCGTGGCAACCGATGCCAAAACAATCGGTGAGGCGCTAGAGCAAAACGGTGTCAAGCTCGGTAAGGGCGATGTCGTCGAGCCTTCAGTAGGCACTGTTATCAACCAAGCCTTTTATAATGCCAACATCTACCGCGCTTATCCGTCGCTAATTATCGACGGCGCCACCAAGACCACAGTTATGAGTGGTTACCGCAGTGCTAGGCAGGTTGTGGAGTCGTCCGATGTCAAGCTCCACAGTGAAGACAAAGTATCCATCGACAGAAGCGACAACTTTGTGGCCGATGGTGTTATTGGCCAGCGTATCATTATCGATAGGGCTACTCCCGTTAAAGTAACGATTGGCAAGAAAGCTTTTGAAATGAGAACTTGGGCCACTACTGTTGAGGAGTTTTTAGCTGAAAAAAGCATCGTACTGGCATCGGGCGATAGTCTTAATGTAGATCTGAAATCAGACATTTATAGTAACATGCAAATTACTCTCAGCCGATTAGGCCAAGATATTATTCAAGAAGAACAAACTATCGAGCCAGAAACGCAATATCTCGATGATCCAAACTTAAGCTTCGGCACCGAAGTCATAAGACAAACAGGCTTAGCTGGCAAAAAGTTAGCTTCGTATCAGATGGTATTACAAAATGGAGTACCCACTAAAAAACTAGTCCAAGAGGTAATCATAACTGCAGCCACTAAACTCATAGTCGCTAGGGGTACAGCAGTTAATATCCCTGCCGACAAGGCAGGCTGGATGGCCGCCGCTGGTATAGCCCAATCAGACTTTTCATATGTGCAAAATATTCTTAATAATGAAAATGGCTTGTGGTGCCCGACGCGCTGGCAAGGGCAGAAGTCGTGCCCATCTTCTTATCAGCCCTTGTATGCTGGAGCCGAAACAAATGCCAGTACAGGATATGGTATGTGTCAGGCCACACCAGCTGCCAAAATGGAAACGGCTGGAGCAGATTGGCGCACCAACCCTGTAACGCAACTAAAGTGGTGCAATAGTTATGCAGTAGGGCGATATGGATCATGGGCAAAGGCTTGGGCAGCGTGGCAGTCTAAACGCTGGTGGTAGCAGATAATTTTTTAGCTTAATGCCGGAGAATACTCCAGGGCTACCAATCTCGCCAGATTACATCTACAATAGACCGAAGTGAAAGAATTATTCAGATACAACAAAGACTGGCCCTACCATGTTTCGGCAGGTGCGGTGGTGTTTAGTGCCGATAGCTCTAAGCTAGCGGTACTTTATCGTGGTGCCGTTAAGCTCGAATCGGAGGGCTGGCATCTGCCCAAGGGTACCATCGAAAATGGCGAATCTATTGAGCGGGCTGCAATCCGTGAAGTTCGAGAGGAAGCTGGCCTAGATATCGAAATTGTTGGCTATCTAGGAGCTATCAACCGGCAGTTTAAAAGCAAAACCGATGGCGAGCTGGTCGTTAAGACCATTCATTATTTTATTGCTAGGCTGATTCGAGACACCAATACACTCGACAACGAGCACGATAGGCTAGATTGGATGACACCAGCAGAAGCAATCAAAAAGACTTCACTGCAGCCTAAAAAAGAAGACGAAATCATCAAAAGAGCACTACTTTATAAGGAAAAGTTTTTATGAAAGCCAAGAAAAGTTTCGGGCAAAATTGGCTTAAGGACGATACCACAATAGAAAAAATTGTTGAAGTTGCCAATATCAGCGACCAAGACACCATCCTTGAAGTTGGCCCAGGTTTGGGTGCACTAACCCGCCAACTAATTAAAACCAAGGCCAAGATTGTGGCGGTCGAAGCCGATGCCGATTTGATACCTCGGCTGCAGAGGATGTTTCAAGATTCGAGCAACTTTCAACTCGAGCAAGCCGATATCCTCAAGTACAATCACAGTCTGCTGCCAGGCGGATACAAAATAGTTGCCAACATCCCGTACTACCTTACATCCAAGCTCATTAGGACTTTTTTGGAGTCCGATAACCCCCCCAGCGAAATGGTTTTGATGGTCCAAAAGGAAGTCGCCGAGCGCATTGTCGCCAAGCCCGGTGCGATGTCGGTGCTATCGTTTTCGGTGCAGTACTATGCCCGCGCCGAAGTCGTTATGGCCGTCTCGCGTGAGCTTTTTGAGCCAGTACCAAAGGTCGACTCAGCTGTTATTAGAATTGTGCTTTTGCCCCAGCCGCTTTTTGAAGCCGATGGCAAAAAACTTTTTAGGCTGGTCAAGGCCGGCTTTGGCGAAAAGCGCAAAATGCTTCGTAATAGCCTCTCGGGAGGGCTCAATATTACGGCCGACCAAGCCGACCAGCTTTTGTTGGCAGCTGGTATTGCTTCTACGGCCCGTGCCCAAGAGCTCGCCATGAGTGATTGGAGCAAACTGCTTGAGTCGGCAATTGCACTAGAGCTTATCTAAAATACTTAATAATTTAGCGCTTATGCTAAAATATAAGATATGCGTTTCATGCAAAAAATAAAACGGCCAATCAAGTCACTGTTTTTGGTGCTAGTAGGTATTATTCTAATCGCCGTAGCATTTTATCCGCAATCGTCGCGGGCTAATAATAACTTTTCGTATAATATCGATGTCAATTATTATGTAGCACCTGTCGGCCCGACCTTTGTGAAAGAAACATACAACATCGTCAATAACTCCTCGACGCAATACCTAGATAGCATCAAACTCTCGACGCCATCCGAAACCACCGCCAACATCAAGGTCTATTATACCGACGGCGGTAGCATTCCTTTTACCACCCAACGCATTAGCCAAGATGCGGCTGGCTTCAAGTACACCTACACCCAGATTCAGATCAATTTTAATAGAGCCAACTATGGCAGCAACCTCAAATGGGGCTTTGTGGTGGAGTATTCGGTGTCGGATTTGGTCGAAAACAAGGGCCGCGCCAACATCGTTTATATCCCCGGCATATCATCTAGTAGCACCGAAAACTATCAGGTAAGCTTGACCGTTCCGGGCGACTACGGCAGCGTTCATGGATTTGGTGTAAACCCCAAGCAGTCCACCAATAGCAACGGCACCAAGACCTACTCTTTTGACCAAAAGGATCTTGTCAACAATTCGGTCCAGCTGCTATTTGGCGACTCCACGACCTACAAGGTCAATTTTGTCTATCCATTACAAAACACCTCGAGCTTGCCACAGAATATCGACATTACGCTCCCACCAAGCACCGCATCCCAGACTGTTTTTATTCAAAACATCAACCCCAAGCCCAGCTCAACTCGAGTCGATGCCGACGGCAACATCATCGCCTCCTACACGCTAGCACCCAAGAGTAAGCTCAATGTAGCGGTCGATGTTCTGGCTGATGTTAATTTTATCAATTACGACCTTGCCAAAAGCGGCACGATGAACGATATTCCCGGCAATCTCGTTACCAAATATACCAAGGCCACTAGGTACTGGAATAGTGATAACCCCGAAATAATTAAAAAAGCCAAAGAACTTACCAGCGACAAAAGCACCGTTGCCGACAAAATCGAAGCCATCAACAAATACGTCATCGCGACACTCGACTACAACAACGAAAAAATCAAGTACAACATCAGGCAGGGCTCGCTCGAAGCCTACAAAAACCCTAGCAATGTAGTTTGCCTGGAGTACTCCGATTTGATGATTGCCCTACTAAGAGCCGCCGGCATACCGGCTCGAATGCCTGTGGGGTATGGTTACTCTGGCAACCTCAAGCAATCGACCGCCGTTAGCGATTCGCTTCATTCTTGGGTCGATGCCTATGTGCCAAACCTCGGCTGGGTTAATTTAGATCCAACTTGGGGCGAAAAGTTCAATAACTTCGGTATTAGCGATATCGACCATTTGGCCTTTGCTATTTGGGGCGAGAACGATTCGGCCCCATCAGCCATAACCGTCAATGGCAAAGATGCCAATTACCAGTACGAAAATGTTAAGCTCGAATATACTTCTATTCAGCCCAAGGTATCAAACGATGCCAAGCTCAGCTCTACCAAATGGGTTATTTTGCCGTTTTTATCAATCATTAGCTACAACGGCACGACCTCGTCCAATTCATCGACTTTCGATTTGAAATTAGAACTAACTCAGGGCGCCAAAAAGACTAGCTCCGATTTGGGCTCTAAAGCTCCAGCCCAAAAAATATCCGGGGTGCTACTCGATTTGGGTCTTGGCTTTGCGCTTAGCTATAAGCTCGGCCTAGCTAGTGCCAGCTCGGCCAGTCCTATAGCTAGTAGCAAGGGAAGCAATAATTACCTGCCGCTAGCGGCAATTACAGCCCTGCTACTTGGTATTATTATCTGGAGAGTGATAAAATTACGAAATACAAAAAAACCCGAGCCAGAAGCTCCGAAGGATCCAAAAGATGAAGCAAACCCAATCCAATAATCAGCCTAATAATAAACCAAGCAATCAAACCAACCCAAGCTTTTATGTAACCACCTCAATAGCTTATGCCAATGCCAAGCCCCATGTCGGCTACGCCATGGAGCTATTTCAGGCCGACACGCTGGCTAGGTATTATCGCCAGGCCGGCCAAGACACTTACTTTGTAACAGGTACCGACGAACACGGCCAAAAACTCAAAGAAGCCGCCGCCAAGCATGGCAGCACAACCCAAGAGTATGTCGACGAGCTGAGCCAAGATTTCATGAGCCTGGCTAAGCTTTTGGGTTTGAGTAACGACAAGTTTGTTCGTACCACAGACGCTGGCCACAAGCTTGCGGCTCAAAAGCTCTGGCTGGCCTGCAGCAAAGATATCTACAAAGGCCAGTACAAGGGCCTATATTGTGTTGGCCACGAAGCTTTTATAAAAGAGTCCGAGCTCGAAGCCGGCGTCTGCCCGGATCATAAAACCAAACCCCAAGAGCTCGAGCTAGAGAGCTACTTTTTTGCCTTGTCTAAATACGCCAACCAGCTCGAAGCTATAATAGAATCTGGCGAGCTCAAGATTGTTCCTCAAAAACGCCGTAATGAAATGCTCGGGTTTTTGCGCTCAGGGCTAGAAGACATTAGTATTTCTAGGCCCAAAAGCCAGCTCGAGTGGGGAGTTGAGGTGCCCAATGACCCAGACCATGTAATGTATGTGTGGTTCGACGCTCTGAGCAACTATATTTCGGCTATTGGCTACGAAAGCGACCCCCAGCAGTTTGCGAGATTCTGGCCGGCCAATGTGCATGTTGTGGGCAAAGACATCGCTCGCTTTCACTGCTTGGTGTGGCCAGCTATGCTACTAAGTGCCGGGCTCGAGACCCCTAAGGCAGTATTTGTGCACGGCTTTATCGCTAGCGACGGCCAAAAAATGAGCAAAAGCCTGGGCAATGTCATAGACCCAGTCGACTACGCCAATTCCTACGGTGTCGATGCCTTGCGTTATTATCTTCTAAGATTCATACCTAGCTACAACGACGGCGACTTTTCGCTCGACAGATTTGAAGAAGTCTATAATGCCGACCTAGCCAACAATCTTGGCAATTTGGTATCGAGAGTTGCGGCAATGCTCGTAAAATACAATGACGGCAAATACGATATTGTACCGCCCAAGACCGAAATCGATATATCTGGCCTGGTGGCCGAATTTAGATTCGACAAATGCCTAGAGCAAATATTTGCTAGGCTCGATAGCCTTAATGTAGCGATTGACAATGCCAAGCCCTGGGAGCTCGCCAAGACCAACCCAGTAAAGGCAGTAGAGTTTTTGTCTGCTATGGCGGGGGAGCTAACGCAAGTGGCCAGTGCCTTGGCACCGTTTTTGCCCGAAACTTCTCAAAAAATCTTAGCAGTATTTGATAATGGCAAAATAGCGCCAAGCCCTCAAGTGCTGTTCCCGCGTATCGACTAATCCTAAACCCAAATTTAAACTAGCAAAACAAAACCCTTACGGCTATTATAAATGTAGCTATAGTGCTATGCTTTAGGTTAATAGATATTAATCTTTGAGGAGTTTACTAATCAACAATGAAGAAGTTTTTTCAATCACTACTCGCAACGCTCGTCGCTTTTAGCTCGATACTACTAATGCCGGTACCGACGGCCATGGCAGCTGCAGATACATGCACCTGGAACGGATCTGTCAGTGACTCATGGGCTAATGGTGACAATTGGTCTGTCTGTGATAATGGCGGTGTCCCAGAAA
>CALRCL010000012.1 GCA_943354575.1 Patescibacteria group bacterium UBA4664
CATCAAGGCTTTTATGAAGAGCTCTCCGATGGTGGCAATTGCGCTCGAGGGCAGCGAGGGCAGTGTTGCGGCAATCAGAATACTAGTAGGGCCTACTAAGGGCCAAGATGCTCCAGCTGGCACGATTAGAGGCGACTTTGGCCTCTCGGGTTCTAATAATATCGTGCACGCCTCTGATAGTGTCGATAATGGCAAGGTCGAGGTGGCGCGCTTTTTTGACGCCGACCAAACATTTGAATACGACAAGACCGAGTCGCAGCATATTTATGGCAATTAGCACGGCCTACCAGCTGGCCAATAACAACTAAAAGTTAAAGCCCCGCTGCAGATAAATATCTAGAGCGGGGCTTTTGGTTGAAGTAAAGGCTAGAAGCTTGGGACGGTGAAATTAACTACCTCACCAGAGGTTAGTATTTCAAAATCTTGATAGTTGCTGGTACTACTGGAGCTGGTACGACGCCTCCAGCGGCTTCTTGCAAATCGACTTCTGTCGATATGTTGTTTGTGCTTTCTTCTGGATTTTTGCTTGCGTGAACTGTGCACTTTTTGTGGGCCATTTGTAACTGCCAAGTTGTATCATTCCTCCTGTGAGGTTTTCGGGTGCACCCACGGTTGATGGGTTGAGTACTAGGTTAGAACTTATCGTAACTCAAGTCAATAATATTTTGTGAAATCAGAAGGGCCTCTTTATTTGACCCATGGCGCATATATGGTATGATATTTTTGCCAAATCGGCACACCGAAAGAAGTACCTAGATATCTTAAGGAGTATTTTGAAGTTTTTAGGCGATACGATATATTGCCCTCATTTTGATGAAGTCATGCACCCGGAAAGTCTTTGGTGCAGTATTTGTGCTAAAGGTTCCGCGCATGGTAAAAAGCGTAGTTCTTACGCCAATAAAGTCCTCCAGCAAGCTGGCCGACCTCGCGTCGGACAATACACCACTTGGTATCCCTACAAAAATTCGCCACCGGCTAAAGCCGGTCGTGTGCATATTTGTGGCGGATGGGGTAGTGAGCACCTCGCTAACCTCGTTAGTAGCTGTCAAAAGCTCTATGTTGTGGAGTTGGCTCCTTGCCAAGAGTTCATGATTGACGATGGCTGGTTGCGTTATTTGTACAACCAGCCAGGCGGGGCTATTGGGGTTGAGCTCCGAAAGCTAAAATAGTCCGTAGTTATTAGTGCCCCAAAGATGTTAAATCTTTGGGGCACTCTTTATTATTACAAATGGCTGCTTATCTGTGGTCCTTATGCGCCACTAGAAGATATCTGCAGCAATAATAATTGTTTTTTTTAACTAATCTCATTAAATACCACTTTTGCCTTTCCTTTACCGACATCGAGCACCAAGAAAGCAACAGACTAGCGGGCTGATCTGCATTTAAGAATTGTTTGAAGCCCTGACGCATTAGCAATCAGGGCAAGTTTATTCTTAAATCAGACTGGCCGGTAGGCTGGGGCGCTTATTGGAGTGAGCCACAGTCGGTTGGTTTTGCTCCACTTTTGGCAGCAAAAGTGGTAATAAATAAAAAATAATAAAAACATAAATTAAATTTAAGCGATGCCTGCTTGGAGCTTTGGTGCCCTGGGAGGGAAGGCGTCCGCTGCGGCGGACTTCTTCCTGCGGTGCTCGGAAAGTATTGAAATAAATTTCATACTTACCCTGCGCTCCTCGTACACCGAACCCTGTGTTCGATCCCCAACAAAATACCAAAGCCTACTAACCAAGACGGTTAATAGGCTTTGGTGCCCTGGGAGGGAATCGAACCCCCGACGCTCTCCTTAGGACGGAGACGCTCTATCCACTGAGCTACCAGGGCTTGATACCAGAGTATTATAACCCAGCAACTATCTGATTGACAACAGGGAGCTTAAGTTGTATAGTATAGGTCACTAGTTTGCATCCGGCAAACTCGCACCTAAAGGTAGGCAAATTGCCAAATGTATATGTTACAGCCGAAACCAAATATGGCAATTGTCGTATTCGTACAACGTCCCGGCTCTGGGAAGAAGCTAACCCGGAAGAAGCTAACCCGGAAGCAACTAACCCGGAAGCAACATCGAACCATAACCCAGGCATGGATTCTAGCAGAAAACACCTTGCTAAAAAGATCAGGGAAGTCCTTAACAAAAAAGGTGCTAGGATCCCTTATCTCAAATGGGGCGAAATCTTTTTTGGGCCAATCAGCTACCAAAAGGAGCCCGAAGCCACTACCCAGCCCCAGCCATCTGCTCTAGCCCTGCATAATGAAAAGGTTGCCCAGATGGCCAAGGAGGCTGAGGCCATGGTTGCCAATGAGGAGCTCGACGAAGCCACCAGGCTTTTTCCTGGTTTCTTCGGCTCCACTCCACCCCCGTCGGATTCCGACACCTGTGGGTGTGTCCCCCGTCCTATCACAGCAATGTGATGGGGTGGGGGTTTTTATTTATCTGTGTTTTTAAGTTACAATAAAGCTTATGCAACAACACAAAAAAGACCGCGTTCGTAAGCGGGTCTCAATTACATCAGAAAATGAGCAGGTCATAGCCGTGGAGAGGCAGTTTCCGATTGTCCTGAGGCGCACGCTCATATTTGGACTGCTAATTGTGCTACTCGCAATTATCCCTTGGGTCGTCGCCTTTGGCACAATGGCTAGCTGGCTCCCCGTTGCATACATCTGGATGGCAATCTGTGCTGGTGTGCTGTTTATGTATTGGCTGCGCATCTGGGTTGGCTGGCATTATAGCGTTTATGTCCTCACCAACCAGCGCCTGATGGTGGTTAAACAGAGCGGGTTTTTTTCGCGAGATGTCGCTGATTTGGCCTTGCATAATATTCAAAATGTTAATTATTCCATTAAGGGCTTGCAGGGTGCGATGTTTGGCTTTGGCACGCTGAGTATCGATACAATGTCAGGTGCAGGTTCACTAAAACTCAGGTATGTTCATAAGCCAGCCCATTTCCAAAAGCTCATCATGGCAGCCGTTCATAAAAGCGGGCCGAGCTCGGACAAAGCGAGTTCGACAAAAGCTGAGTAGCAATGTAATATATAATCTATTAAAGAAAGGGTGGTAAAAGTGCCTAAAGATCCAGATATCAAATCAAGTTCAGTAAAGAGTACTGCCAAGAAGGGCAGTAAATTTAAGATTTCAAGTAAGCCCAAATCTGATACCAAAAAAACATCAGTCAAGCAACTCAGTTTTAAAGATAAAATCAGCAAAATAGGCGTCAAGACCAAGCCAAAGAAAAAGACCATCGTTTTGGTGGCTTCTGGTGCACTAGTCGCGCTCGTTGTCACGATAGCTGTCTTTGGAGTTTTTGTGTATAAATACAAATCTTCCGACCGTGCCGTAAAGATTGCCAGCAAAATTGTGCCTTACCCAGTAGCAAGCATTAACGGCAACGTTTTGTGGAATACCGTAACTTACAACCAATACTTGTTTGAGTTAGCCTCAATCCAAAAATTCTACCAGTCGCAAGGGCAAGACCTAACGACTCAAGAGGGCAAAGAAAAGCTCAACCAGCTAAAAAACGATATCATTACCCAGCTAGAGGATAATGAAATCATCAGACAGCAAGCCCAAAAGTACGGAATTAAAGTTTCTGCTAAGGAAATATCTGACCAATACGATGAGCTCGTCAAGAACGCCGGTGGAGTCGAGAAGGTCAAGACCACTCTCGACAAGCTCTACGGCTGGACTGTTGCAGACTTTAAAGAAAAAATCCAGCAGAGTATTGTCCAAAAGAAGCTCGCCGAGAAGATTTTGGCCGACGACGCACTCAATCAGCCTGCCAAGAAGCAAATTGAAGACATCAAAAACCAAATCACAGCAGGCGCCGACTTTGCCGACCTCGCCAAGAAGTTCTCGGCCGACGGTAGTGCTAGTAGTGGAGGAGACTTGGGTCTAGTCAGCAAGGGCCAAACCGTACCAGAATTTGAGGCCGTCGCATTTTCGCTAGCAGAAGGCCAAGTAAGTGGAGTAGTCAAAACCCAATATGGCTATCACATCATTAAGGTTACTGGCAAAGAAGGCGAGCAAGTTCGAGTTAGCCACATCCTAATAAAGGGTGCCGACCTCGAAAGCTGGCTAAAAGACCAACGCGCTAAGGCCCGTATAGTTCAATACTTTAAGCCATAGATCAAGCCAATGGTCAGAGCTCGACTTAAAAAACTCAGTAGCTATAGCAAATTCGCTCTTGTATTGGTGCTGGCTAGCTCTATCGGGCTAGCCGCATCTTTTATATTGACGCTCGAAAAGTTCAGTTTATTAAAAAATCCCGTCGCTGTACTAAGTTGCGACCTCAATCCGATAGTTAGCTGTGGATCTGTAATACAATCCAAACAAGCCGAGGCCTTTGGATTTGCTAACCCGCTGATAGGACTCATCGGCTTCGCAGTCATTATAACCATCGGCATGGGAATTTTGGCCGGCGCCAAGTACAAGCGCTGGTTTTGGCTCGGGCTCGAGTCGGGTGCAGTTTTGGGTGTATTATTCAGCCACTGGCTGGTATACCAGAGTATTTTTGTAATCCAAGCCCTCTGTCCATTCTGTATCGTGGTTTGGGCGGTCGTAATAGCCTTATTTGTGCTCGTGACGCGCTTTAACCTCCAGGAGGGCAATATTAAGCCCCTAAAGGTGCTAAAAGGGCTCTCGCAGCTCTTGGTGCGTTACCCCTGGATAGTTATTGTATCGTGGTATCTGATAATTGCTCTATTGATACTAAATCAATTTTGGTACTACTGGAAAACTCTGTTTTAGATTGCCGGCTACTGCTATTTCAAAAATGAATTATTGCGCGGTATTTTGCTTAAACATTCTTTAATTAATATTAATTAATTTTTATTTAATACCACTTTTGGTATCAAAAGTGATGACCAATGAGATAACTAATGATATTAGTTATTGTTTTTAGATTTGGCTTTGGCCGGATAGCGCTTGGATTACATCCAGGCTAACCGGCCCGTTCGCTACGCTCTCTAGAGCCGATTCAAATCGCCGAGCTCTCACCATAAAAAAATACCACCTTTCGGTGGTCTTCTTTTATGGCGGGCCCGACCGGATTTGAACCGGCGATCTCCTCCGTGACAGGGAGGCGTGATAACCACTTCACTACGGGCCCTTGGCCTGATTGAAATATAGCACGCAAGCGCCTAAATCTACTTGTAAGCTAATTTAACCTGATTATCTTAACAAAAAAAGCTTTAATATTCAATGCCTTAGCTCAATATCGCCTTTTATGCTTGACATTAGTACTTATGTTTGCTAGTATATAGCCTTATCTGGTAGGTGGAGACCATCAGGTAATAAATCACTTCATACTAGTCAATAGGAGGAAGTGGCTTATTTTTTACAAAAAAACAAATATATAAAAACAAAAGGAGCTAATAATGTATTCGAAAACCACTATGTTAACATACTATCAAGTATCAAGACCACGAAAGGTAAAAGTGAGGGTGGTCAAGGCACATGCCCATGTGCCGTATTTGGGCAATAGTAACGTCGTAGACACCCGAAAGCAGCTCAAAACAGCTTCTTTTGGAGCCACATTCTTCGCAAGTCGGGTGCAAACCCAAACGAGTGAGTACGACAATTGGCAAGCGCTCAATGATAAGCTCAAAAAACAGCTTATTTAGCCTATCTTCATCAGCCAATAAAGGTATATTTTAGATATATCTTAGTCCTAAATAAATACACTATTTAATACCAGTGTATTTTTTAGTTTTACGCTTTCAGCTACCAGTACTGACTCTTGAGTAATTGGGTTAGTTTGATTACTATTATAGGGCGTTAATAGTAGAGAACTAGTTTTAGACCAAGACTCCGCATCAAACATCTCGAGCTTAACTCTAAAAAAAAACCATGCCGATGTAGCTCAGTTGGTAGAGCGACGCTTTCGTAAAGCGTAGGTCAGCGGTTCGATCCCGCTCATCGGCTCCATACAATAATACAAACCATTTAATAGGCCTCGGCATAGCAAAGGGCCTTATTATCTAAAACCATGTATATTCTGGTATAATTAGACCTACAAAATAATGAATAAAGTCGACAAACCAAAGATGCAAATTACCAGCCGCTCAGTCTATAAAGATGGCTGGTTTTTGAGTTTGTGCATGCTCACACTAGCCGTGGTGCTATTTAATGTGGCCTGGGCCCTCATTAACATCAGGCAAACCCAAGTCCAAATTCCAATCCGTTTTTCGAGTCTAACTAATTTTGACCAGCTCGGAAGCTGGTATCAGCTCTACGAGATACCAATCATTGCAGTTATGGTGCCTCTGGCAAACTTCGCGCTCGCAAACCTATTGCATCATCGCAACCGGCTTATTAGTATTTTTCTGATGACCGCTGGCTTGATGAGTTCGATACTGGCCACGGCTATACTGATTGGTTTTACAGTAATAAATTATGGCACAAACTAACCACACCAAAAATACCAAATCGCTCGCTCTCGGCCTAGCCGACAAGCGCTGGTTTTATAGGCTTTGTGAGATAATGCCGGCTGCTTTGAGCTGGTCTATTCTAGCCAGCCCGATTCTTTTGAGCTTGGTATACCCGATTGCAGTGGCGTATTTTATTATAGCCTTCGATCTGTTTTGGCTGCTTAAATCAATCCGTATGAGCTTTGGTCTCGTCGAGGGCTACCGCACTCTCAAGAGGTCCGAAAAAATCGACTGGGCTCAACGATTAATTCAGCTCGATGATATTGATGAAGCGCTAGCTAAGGCCATGCTGAAGCTCGAAAAGCTCGCGCGTTCGGGTATTTTTGGGCTCGTTAGGTTAGGTAAAGACAAAAAAGAATTCCTGGCCTCCAAATTAGAAGTCGACAGGCTAGAGAGAATTGTGGCGCACAAAAGTACGCTAATTAGCCCCAACGACATCACGCACGTCATTATTACAGCTGTTTATAATGAAAGTATCGATGTTTTGAGACCTTCACTGGAGGCAATCCTGAACTCCGAATATGATCCTAAAAAAGTAATATTTGTACTGGCCTACGAAGAGCGTGGTGGCGAGCAGACGGCCCAAAATGCTAAAGTCCTTGAGGCCGAATATGCCAGTAAGTTTGGTGGCTACCTAAGCATTTGCCACCCTGATGGAATCGACGGTGAGCTCAAGGGCAAAGGTGCTAACATCTCCTATGCCGGCAAAATTCTCAAACAATATACCGATGAACAAGGCTTGGACCCCCACAATATTATTGTCACCACCCTAGATTCTGACCACAGGCCAGACAAAAAGTACCTTCCTTACCTTACCTACGAATACTGTATTAATCCTAGTCGAACGCATTTTAGCTACCAACCAATGGCGATGTTTTTTAATAATATTTGGGATGCACCGGCACCGATGCGAGTCATTGCTACGGGCAATTCTTTTTGGCTAATGATGGAGAGTGTCAGACACTATCGGCTGCGTAATTTTGCAGCTCATGCCCAGAGTATGCAAACCCTTATTGACACCGATTTTTGGTCGGTTACAACGATAGTCGAAGATGGCCATCAGTATTGGCGGACATTTTTTGCCTACGACGGCGAACATCTGGTGGAGCCGCTTTATATTCCCATCTACCAAGACGCTGTGCTGGCCGATAACTATCGCAAAACTTTTCTCAACCAATACAAGCAGCTGCGCCGTTGGGCCTACGGAGCCAGCGATATTCCTTTTGTGATTACCAACAACCTCAGGAACAAACAGATTTCTTTCGGTAAAAAGTGGATTCAGTTTTTTAGGCTTTTGGAGGGGCACATTAGCTGGGCAACCGCACCGCTGATTCTAACTTTTGCAGCTTGGGCACCACTTTATCTTAATGAGCAATTTAACCGACAGGTTATAGCTCATCAATTGCCGGTTGTGGCTTCACGGATACTAATGCTGGCACTAGTAGGGCAGTTTATTACCATCATGCTCAGCCTGTTGATGCTCCCCCCACGACCAAAACACTACCACAAGTCCAAGATTGTATTTATGGTTTTACAGTGGGTCCTGGTACCAATTACCTCAATATTTTTTGGTTCGGCAGCAGCCCTCGATGCCCAGACTAGGCTGATGTTCGGGCGCTACCCAAAAGCCTTCGATGTCACCGAGAAGGCCGTCAAAAAATGAATTACCTGCTTGGTCTAATTGCGGCCTTTGTGATATCGGCTTTGCTGATACCTTGGGTCAAGCGGCTGGCGATTAAGCTCGGTGCGGTCGATAACCCTAAAGAAGCCACCCGTAAAATTCACACCAAAGTAATGGCTCGCGGCGGCGGCCTAGCAATATATATTGCTTTTGTTTTGGTCAGTTCTGTACTGGTAGGGAGCTTTTCACGGCAATTCATTGGCCTAGTTATAGCCGGCACAATGGTCCTAATCGTGGGGCTCATAGACGATATCAAGCGGCTCAGCCCATGGATAAAGTTATCGGTTCAGATTTTGGCAGCACTGGTGGCGAGTATTGGCTTTGGTATAACAATCGAGAGTATCACCAATCCGTTTGGCGAAAGCCTACTATTCATACAGCCCAACGTCTCATTCGTAATTTTTGGCATGCAGACTAGCTTCAATTGGATCGCTGTATCGCTTGCAGTATTTTGGTTGGTCGGTATGACCAATACAATCAACTTCCTAGATGGCATTGACGGCCTCTCTGGCGGTGTATCAGCTATTGCGGCTGGCGTAATATTCTTGCTAGCCATTAGCCAGAAGGTTAATCAACCATCAACGGCATTGATAGCAATAGTGTTGCTCGGGGCTTGCCTTGGATTTTTGATTTATAATTTCTATCCGGCCAAGATATTTAATGGTGATTCGGGTGCTTACTTTTTAGGAATGACACTCGGTATTCTGGCCATCTTCTCTGGAGCCAAGCTAGCCACAGCCGCACTTGTGCTGGGCCTACCAATCCTTGATGCGGTCTGGGCAGTAGTCCGCAGATTGGCTCATCGGCAGTCGCCCTTCACTGCCGACCGCGGGCACCTACACTACTTGTTCTTGGATGCCGGCTTTTCGCAGCGCCAGGCGGTAGTATGTATTTATATGCTTTGCCTGATTTTTGGCCTGATTGGTATTCTAGGCACAACAGGGCAAAAGTTTGTAGGTATCATTGCTATGCTGGTAGTTATGACTATGCTGCTAGCAGGGCTCACTTTTGTGAAGCGAAAAAAGCTCAGATAGCCCAAAATTGTCGTTAAAACACGATTGACCAGCCACATCAGGTATGCTATCATATTTTCTAAGAGGGAATACATAAAAAAGTGAAAAGCAAAAACCTTCAGGATTTGATCAAGAACCTACAAGTTTTTTACAAGTGCCCTTCCTGTGGCTCGAGCTATATTCACGACGATATAGCTTTTCTGGGAAGCGTTGAAGAACATTGCTTTATGCAGCTTACTTGCCACGACTGCTCTTTGCCGGTGCTTGCCACAGTCTTTATGCAGTCAGAGCTAGATAAAGCTAGCAAGCAAAATGGCTCTAAGCTCGGTCGCAAAGCCGACCTGGGCTACCGAGAAAGATCAAAGTTTATCGAACGAGGTCCGATCAGCTCACAAGAAATAGCAGCCTTTCATTTGTATCTAACTCAAACCGAGACTCCAAAAAAGTCCAAAAAGTCTAAATAATCTTAAAATAGTAAGGAATTTTAATGGAAACAATTCATATCTCAGCGACTGTTCGTGATGTATTTGGAAAAAAACTCACAGAATTACGAAAAAACGGGCAGCTACCCGCGGTAGTTTATGGTAACAAAAAAGATAACATCGCTATTTCGGTAGACACCAAGGAGTTTAAAAAAGCTTTTACGGCAGCCGGCTACAGCACCATAGTTGAGCTTAAGCTAGATGGCCAGACTAGTGAAAACGTACTAATTCATGATATTGCGACCGACCCACTTACTAGTGAGGTCTCGCATGTCGACCTTTACAGAATCAACATGAACAAAATTATTAGAACTGAAGTACCACTCCACTTTACAGGTGAGTCTGCTGCAGTATTCCAGCAAGAGGGTACGCTATTTAAGAACATCGAAGAAATCGAAGTCGAGACACTTCCGGCTACCTTGCCATCTCATATTGAGGTCGATATAGCCATTCTTGACGACTTCACGAAGTCGATTCATGTCTCGGACCTTAAGGTTGAAGATGGTGTAACGATTCTTACCGACCTCGACCAGCTCATATGTAAGGTAGAGCCACCTAGAAGTGAAGAAGAAATTGCCGCTCTAGACGAAGAGATAGGCGACGCTATACCTGAAGGTGCCGAAGAAGATGCCACCGAAGCCACCGAAGCAGGGGAAGCAGGCGAAACTGAAGGCGAGTCCAAAGAAGGCGAAGCAGCTAAGCCAGCCACCGAACCAAAAGCCAAAGAGTAGATCTCAGGAGCCGGGCCCTATAATAAGCCTATTAACACAAAAAAAGACCCCACTGGGGTCTTTTTTATTGGCTATCAGGCAATCTTTAGTAGCTTATTGAGTTGTCTTTGGTTGCTTACCGTATTGTAGCTAGCCATATACTTCACGGCAGCACCAAGGCTAATGGGCCTAAGAGTATTGAGCACAATTTTTATAAGCTCAATATTTGGTAATATAGTTATTCGTGACGAAACAATTTTTTGTTCTATATTATCGATCAATAAATCTATGTTCGCGCTAGGGAGCTCAGAATCGTCAAAGACCATTATGATACTTTTTGTCAGGACCGATCGGCTGTACGGCATGGTCGTATTGTGTGCCGGGTACTTGATACTCAGCCAGTCCATCGAGGGCTTCTCATAGGTGGTAACGGTGGCGTAGCACTTCTGGCACGATTTGCGTCTCCAGGTCTGAGTACCAGACTTGGTCGAGCGGGAGTTGGTGGTTTTAAGGCCTTTGTTACCACAAATAGGGCATTTCATGTATATATGTTGTCATATAAGTATAAGAATTACCAGTGGAAAACTTTTTTTGTCTGTGGATTGTGCTGGTAGTTGCCTAGTTTTTATATAAGTTTGTTCGTATTATGTTTGCTTTATCATCTTTAGGGATCTACAATTAGATGATGCTTCCTGAATATTTAATAAAATCCCAAATCAATCAATATTCGACTATCTATATCGATATGAACTCGTTTTTTGCATCTGTTGAGCAGTTCTATAACCCCCACCTAAGGGCTAAGCCGGTAGCTGTAACTACTGCGCCCTCGGCTGGAGGTAGTATTGTGGCAGCCTCTATCGAGGCCAAGCGTATGGGTATCAAAACTGGCACTAAGGTTGCTGAGGCCCGCCTGATGTGCCCAAATATAGTGATAGTGCATGATAGCCCCAACTCTTATCGGCGTATCCACCGGCAAATTATGCAGATACTACATGATACCCCTTGCTATGTCCGGGCCAAGAGCATCGACGAGGCCTACCTTAAGGTTCCATCTTATTTGCAGACCAGAGAGGGGGCTTTAAGCATAGTAGAGAGCATCAAATCGAGCTTAATGCGTCTTTATGGCGAGCATATCTTGTGCTCGGTAGGTGTAGCTAGCAATGTCTGGCTGGCCAAGATGGCATCTAACAGCCAAAAACCCGATGGTCTGGTGATGCTCGACAAAACCAAGCTAACTGAGTTCTACAAAGGCCTGAGCTTGGTAGAACTAACCGGAATCAACAGGCGAATGGCTCGCCGGCTGTACGATATTGGTATCCAAAACCCCACCGATCTGTATAACACGAGCTGGAAATACATCAATAGCAAACTCGGCGTCAATGGTGGCAAGTGGTACCTCAGAATGCGCGGCTTTGAGGTAGATATTGGCGATATTAAGGCCAATAAATCTATCTCACACCAGATTACTACGATGCCCAACCCACCCAAAACAAGTGTAGAACTCACAACATATGCCAATAAGATTGCCGTGACATTAGGGAGTAGACTCAGAAAAAAAAACCTAGCAGCTAGTGGGATAGCAATCTGTGTCGGTTTTTTAGACGGCAGGTGGCAGGGAGGCGCTTTCAATAATACTGCCTTTTTCAGGTCGGATATTGAGATAATTTCACTAACTAAAACGTTGTTAAAAAAACTAATAATCGGTTCCGAAGTTCGTAAAATATGCATAACTCTATTTGGCATGAGTATTTCGAATCAGCTTGCATTTGACCTTTTTGACCGTCAAAAAGAGCTTTCATTGTCCCTAGCAGTCGATAAAATCAACGGCAGCTATGGCGATAACACTATTATGCCGCTTCGAAGCTTCATGGCCAGCCACATACAGCTCAATAGGGTCGGTTTTGCTGGTGATTTGCTGCGCGAAACGCGCAACCCAACCGATAAGCCGTATTAGCACCATAAACCAAAGCCCGATACTGGTAAAACGAGGGTCAAGATTGAAAATAACCTTCAAATAGGTTAAAATCAGGCAATCGCGGGTCCTTAGCTCAGTTGGCTAGAGCGCTTCCTTGACGTGGAAGAGGTCAGAGGTTCGAGTCCCCTAGGACCCACCATAAAAGTATGAAAAAAATTACAAAAGCAATAATTCCGGCTGCAGGTCTTGGTACGAGGTTTTTGCCTCAAACCAAGGCTATGCCCAAAGAAATGCTACCCATCATAGATAAGCCGATTATTCAGTATGTGGTAGAAGAGGCTGTTTCTGCAGGAATCACCGATATTATAATAGTAACAGGCATGCACAAGCGTTCGCTTGAGGACCATTTTGATTACAATGCCGAGCTAGAGGCTCGGCTTATCGAGACTGGCAAGGATGATTTGGCCAAAGAGATCCATCGTATCGGAGATATGGCTAATTTTATATACGTTAGGCAAAAAGGCTATTATGGTAACGGAACTCCAATCCTGAATGCTTCGCACCTAATCGGCGAAGATGAGCCATTTCTTGTATTGTGGGCCGACGACTTTGTGGTCGGTAAAAAACCCCGGGCCCAGCAGTTGGTTGAGGCCTACGAGAGGCTGCAGGCACCAGTTATAAGCTTAATCGAGGTGCCAGACGAAGACACATCAAAATATGGTATGGTCGATGTAGATATGAGGCTAGACGATTCGACCTTTAAGCTAAAAGGTATCACAGAAAAGCCTGCGAAGGGCGAATCGCCCAGCAACTACGCAGCTGTCGGTGGTTATATACTAACTCCCAAGGTCACTAAGCTTCTTGCCGGCCTAGAACCAGATAGCAAAGGAGAGGTTTATTTGACTACAGCAATCCGAGAATATGCTGCAAAAAATGACCTTTATGGCATAAAGATAGAAGGCAACTGGCATGACACCGGCAACAAGGAGAAATATTTGGAGGCCATATTAGACGTGGCGCTTGAGGACCCAGATTTATCTAGTGTTATCCATAACTTCATAGGTAAAAATAAAAGATAATATCATGATAGAAGGATTAAAAATTGGCTTTTCCTCGGTCTCAGATGGTAACTTAAGCTATGCCAGAGGATTACCAGCAGAGGTAACAGCCTCTAGGTCGAAATACCTATCCATGCAGGGCATTGACCCAATCAAAGCTGTAGCAATATCGCTGGTTCATGGCAATTTGGTGGTTGAGGTTACCAATGACGATACTGGCAACCTACTCAAGCAAGACGAACAGGGCACCATAACAGCCGATGGCCTAATAACATCAACCCCAGGCCTGGCGCTATTTATGGTTGTTGCCGACTGTATTCCGGTCGTGGTCTATGACGCCAGGCTCAAGATATTGGCGCTTGTGCATGCCGGCCGAAAAGGCGTCGAGCTCAACATTTTGGGCTCAGCAGTCAAGCAAATGGTCCAAAAAGGCTCTAACCCCAAGGATATTATCATCGAATCTGGCCCCGCAATAGCGCCAGAATCGTATGTGTTTGATAATACAACAGAAATAGACACCAACTTTTGGGCCGGCAATCTAGCCTATGGATCAGATAAGAAATACCATATGGACACCAAAAACAAGCTTTTCGAGCAAGCCCTAGAGCTTGGTATAGCCCAAAACAACATCATAATTAGCGCCATCGACACTTTTACAAATAAAAATTATTTTTCGCATCGTCGCAGCCTCGCGACTGGCGAAAAAGAAGCTCGCTTTGCCGCATACGCAATGATTAAAAACTAGTTTGTAGCAAAAAATACAACGAAACTAGTATTTTAGGGCATCTAGTCAAAAAGATGCCTTGATAAAAGCTAGCTTTTAGATTAAAATTATAAATATCAATACGAGCGTTTGAGCTTAAGCCTAACCAGCTTATGGCGAGCTCCGAAGCCTGGTCGTACAGGGCGAAAAGAGAGATCCGCCACGGATAAGCCAAGTGGAACCTCCCAAAATATTTGGGACTTGGCAGTATAAGGCGGGTTTTTGTTAAAAAAGAGTATAAAAAAGAAAGGCAGATTATGCAAAATCAAGACAATCTTCATAAAATCAGACACAGCCTAGCGCATATAATGGCATCAGCCATCCAAAAGCTTCGACCCGAAGCTAGCTTTGGGGTTGGACCAGCTATCGAGAGCGGATTTTATTATGACGTTTTAGTCGATCACAACTTCACCGAAGAGGATTTGAGCTCAATCGAAGCTAGTATGCGAGAAATTATTGCTAGTAAATTGCCATTTGAACACCAAACCTGGCCGATTGATAAAGCGATTGAATATTTTGAATCTAAAAACCAGCAGTTTAAGGTAGAACTACTTAAAGACTTGAAGGCCAAGGGCTCAACTGCAGTAAGTGATGCCGGAGATGCCGACCTTGTCGATGGTACTAGCGAGGGTCTACATGAAGTAAGCATTTATAAGACTGGCGAATTTGTAGATCTTTGCCGTGGGCCGCATATCTTAAACACTTCTGAAATAAGTCCCGATAGCTTTAAGCTCAATAAACTTAGTGGAGTCTATTGGCGAGGCAAAGAGACCAATCCGCAGATGCAAAGACTCTATGGACTGGCCTTTGAGTCGGCCAAAGAGCTCGGACAGCACCTTTATATGATTCAAGAGGCCGAAGCCCGCGACCACCGTAAACTCGGCGCCGAGCTCGACCTGTTTGTGTTCTCGGACTTGGTTGGGTCTGGTTTACCACTATTTACGCCCAGGGGAACTATCTTGAGGGATCTACTCAATGACTTTTCGCAGTCGCTGCGGCTGAAGGCTGGTTTTGAGAAAGTCTGGGTACCTCATATTGCCAAAACTGACCTCTATAAGTCTTCTGGACACTGGGATAAATTCGGCGATGAACTATTTTTGGTCAAAAGCCAAGAATCGAGCGATGAGTTTGCCCTCAAACCTATGAATTGTCCGCATCACGCTCAGATTTTTGCCAGTAAGCCCAGGAGCTACCGCGATTTGCCAGTCAAATACCTCGAAACAACCACTGTCTACCGCGACGAAAAGAAGGGAGAGCTTCAGGGGCTATCGAGAGTCCGCTCGGTCACGCAGGACGATAGTCATGTATTTTGTACCCCTCAGCAGGTCGAAGAAGTGCTGGGCATGCTAGTAGATATCACCAAAGAGTTTTACCGCAGCTTTGATATGGATTTTACTGCTCGGCTGAGCCTGCGCGACGACTCAGACACCTACCTAGGCGATAAGGACCTATGGAAAGATGCCGAAATGATCCTTAGGAACGTCTCTAGCAATCATGGCCTCGAATACTACGAAGAAGCTGGCGAAGCCGCCTTTTATGGTCCTAAAATAGACTTCATGGCCAAGGACTCGATAGGTAGAACTCACCAAGTGGCGACCGCTCAGCTCGATTTTGTTCAGCCCGAGAGGTTTGGCCTGAGCTACACCGACAACGACGGTACCGATAAGGTGCCGATGATGGTGCATTTCGCATCGCTAGGCTCTATCGAGCGCTTCCTGAGTGTTTATATTGAGCACACCGCCGGAGCGTTTCCGCTGTGGCTGGCACCAGAGCAGGTGAGAGTAATACCGATTTCTGAAAAATTCGAGCAGTACGGACAGACTGTCCTCGATTCATTGCTGAGTAGTGGCATCAGGGCTTCGATAGACAATGCCTCAGACTCACTAGGTAAAAGAATCCACAATGCCGATAAGCTCAAACTCCCTTATGTACTAATAGTCGGCCAGAGTGAGCAAGAATCCAACCAAGTCGCCGTTCGCAAGTATGCTCTTGGCGATCAAGGTTCGAGTAGCCTTGAAGAACTAACCAGTATGCTGCTTGGTGCCATCAGCAACCGAACTAATAGCTAGGTAGGCTCCACAAATTATGTCTAAACCCCCCAAAATGATTGTTATATTAGGCCCTACGGCATCTGGAAAGTCGGCATTAGCGATGAAGCTGGCCAAAAGATATGATGGCGAAATAATCTGCGCTGATTCGCGTACAATTTATAAACACTTAGACATCGGAACGGCCAAACCAAGCATTCAAGACCAAAAAGAGGTCAGGCACCACCTTCTCGATGTAATTGAGCCCAATCAGAGCTATAGTGTTGTAGATTTTAAAACACTTTGTGAAAAAACTATTGCTGATATACAGCGAAGAGGCAAGCTCCCACTCCTGGTAGGGGGCAGCGGCATGTATATTGACGCAGTTTTGTACGATTACCAATTTAGGGCTACCAAAACCGGACTAAACATCAAAAATATGTCTGACGAGCAAAAAATTGCTAAAGCCCATGAATACTATCCCGCCGAGGCTGCCAAAATAGACTCAAATAACATGCGCAGAATAGAGCAGTTATTGACTCATGGACCCACCATAACTAACGACAGGGAGGCTATAAAAATAGATTGTGAAATAATTGGTATTGATATAAAAAAGCTTTTATTAAAGCAAAATATTGCTAACCGAACTAAGCAAATGTTGAGCAAAGGATTTATTCAAGAGGTCGAATATATTCGAAGCCAGTATGGTAGTGATTGTAAGGCCCTGGCAACTACTGGCTATAGACAAGTGTCTGATTATATTAATCATAAAACAACCATTGCCGAGCTCGAGGCCTCCATAAATAGAGCTACTGCTGATTTGGCAAAAAAACAAATTACTTGGTTTAAAAGAAATAACCAGATTAACTGGGTCAATAGCTACCTCGAAGCCAGCATTATTTGCTCTGATTATTTGAAGGGTATCTGATACAATAAAAGCATATGCGTAGTTTATTTGCTATCTTGGCGGCCAAAACCGCTTTCAGAATAAACCGCCTGACAGGTACAGGCGGTACTTCGCTACCTGGTATGTTGGCCCAAAAAATAGATAAGGATATACTCAAGAAGCTCGTTAAAAACAACTTTCCCAGAGGGGTAATTGTTGTGACCGGTACCAACGGCAAGACCACCACCACCAAGCTGATTGCCGACATCTTAGAGGCTAATGGCATTAGTTATGTATATAATCGTACCGGCTCGAACATGGAAAGGGGTCTTATAACTTCTGTTGCGTTAGAGTCAAACATAGCCGGTAAGGTATCGGCCGAGGTAGGGCTCTTTGAGGTCGATGAGGCCTTTTTGCCAAAGGTCTGCCGAGCGATTCAGCCCAACGTAATCCTTATTAGTAATCTCTTCAGAGATCAGCTCGACAGATTCGGTGAGCTCGATAAAATCGCCAGAAGCTTCCGAAACCTAATCGAAGAGCTCGATTCGACACAGTTAGTATTAAACGCCGACGACCCTTTGGTTGCTAGCCTCGGCTACGAGCTCGAAAATGAAAAAAAAGTAACTTATTTTGGTGTCGGCGACTACTCTGGACCTAAGTTGCAGCATGACCGAACAGCCGATAGTATCTTTGACCCCTTTACTCAAGAAAAGCTGTACTATACGCAACACTACTTTAGCCACTTGGGTAAATACCGGGGCAAGAGCGGGGCTTTTAGGCGACCAAAGCCCGATTACCAAGCAAATAATCTGAAGCAAAAAGGCATCGAATCGATTCAATTTAATATTAACAGCGCCAGTAACACCGTGGAGCTTAAAATTCCGGGCATTTTCAATGTGTATAATGCGATGGGTGCGTTTGCGGCAGTCAAAGCTAGCCTCAAACTAGAAGACGACCATATAATAAAGGCCATTGCAGGCTCGGCGGCGGCCTTTGGGCGCTCTGAAGTACTCAACTACAACGGCCGTGAGGCCCTGATACTACTGATAAAAAACCCAACCGGCCTAAACCAAATAATCCAGACTTATCTCTTGACCGAAAATGACCGACTGCTAGTTTTTATTATTAACGATAGCTATGCCGATGGTCGCGATATAAGCTGGCTCTGGGACTCCGCCATAGAGGATCTGGCGCATTATAAGGGCAAAATACTAGTTGGTGGCTCTAGGGCCGACGATATGGCCCTGCGGCTCAAGTATGCAGGCAAAGTGGATGTTTTGGCCGAAAGCAATGAAGCAGAGCTACTGAAACTGATACTCCTACACAGCAGCAAGCGAAGCAAGCTATTTGTACTGCCAACCTATACGGCAATGCTATCGATTCGGAGCCAAATTGTAGCTGGCGACGAGCTGCAAAAGGAGTACTGGCAATGAAGCCCATCAAGATAGTGCATCTCTATCCGGAGCGCATGAGTATTTATGGGGATTACGGCAACATCATTGCGCTTCGTCAAAGGATGGATTGGCGGGGTATCAAAAATAGCGTCGAAAATATTGAAGTAGGCTCAAAAATACCAGTCGATGCAGATTTAATATTTATCGGTGGCGGCCAGGACAAGGGCCAGGTAATAGTATCCGAAGATCTAGCCCTGAAAGCTGAGCCGATCAAGCAGTTCGTGGAGTCCGGCGGAGCACTGCTGGCTGTTTGTGGAGGCTACCAACTGCTGGGAGAGTACTTCATTAGCAATGACTATGGCCAGCTTAAGGGCATCGGGCTCTTTAATGTTGTATCTAAGGCCACCAACGACAGGATGATTGGCAATATCGTGGTCCAATCCGACCGCTTCGGTAGGCTTATAGGCTTCGAGAACCATAGCGGATCTACTGAATATATTGGCCCAGCCCAACCGCTAGGCAGGGTATTAAAGGGCTTTGGCAATAATCCCACCGACAAGCTAGAAGGCATAATATACAAAAATGCCATCGGCACATATTTGCACGGTTCTTTCTTGCCCAAAAACCCAAAGGTCTGCGATTGGTTAATTGCTAAAGCAATTGCCAAGTCTGGCCAGTCCATTAAGCTCAAGCCACTCAGCGATTCGTTAGAAAAACGAGCACGAAGCAGCTCAATTGGCAGACCATAGTTTTTTATTCATTAGACTAGATTTATTGTTCAACTACTCGTATAATAGCCTTAAGTAACCTGTAGATTGTCAAAAGAATACAATTTTTGGATAAGATTTAGTAAAAAGGGGAGGCAAAATGTTTGAACAATTGTTTGGATCAAAGACGCGAGTTAAGCTCCTGAGCTTATTTTATAATAACCCAGACCGTCCTTTTTATGTTCGTGAGATTACCCGTAAAATAGACGAACAAATCAATTCCGTGCGGCGCGAATTACAAAACCTCCTGAATATCGGAATCGTTCGGTCGGTAAGCCAGAGCAACCGACTGTATTACGAAGTTAATGCTAAGTATAAGTTTCACAAAGAACTGCAATCGATTTTTCAGCGTATACCTGCCAAATCTAAAGAAATCAAGCAAACCAAGGAAGAAGATCACATATTCAAGGGTCTGCAGAAGGCCGGCAATGTCCGTATGGCTTTTTTGACTGGAGCTTTTGTGCGTGGTAGTCATCAACAGATAGATATCTTTATTATCGGCGACATGAACAAATCCCAGCTAGCCAAAATTGTCGGCGATATGGAAAAAGAAATGAACCGAGAACTTAATTATGCTGCGATGACAATTGAAGACTTTGACTATAGACGCAACCTCAATGACCGGTTTTTGACCGATATTCTCGATGAAAACAAGATTATCTTGGTCGACAAGATTGGCGTTTTTGCAAAAACTACCCCGAAGGATAATAAAGATCAAACCGAAACCACCATTGTCGGCGTGACGGCTAAAGCCGAAGTTCAGGCCGAAGCCTCGGCCGACGACAAGTCTCTGTAATGGTCTGGCGTAGTAGGGCTTTTATCTGTTACAATTAAGTTTATGGATATTACTTACTCCGACAAAAACACCATCAAAATATCTGGCAAAACTGCTGATGTAGTAATTAATGCCAGCCCTGGCACCAAGGCCGACCTGCTACTATTTACCGATCCCAGTGCTACGGTAGTACCCGAAAAATCGTTTTACGGCCCAGGTGAGTACGAGGTAATGGGTATGATGGTCGATGG
>CALRCL010000013.1 GCA_943354575.1 Patescibacteria group bacterium UBA4664
CAAAGTTAAGTTTAAGGATGTAGCTGGTTCAATAGAGGCTAAGGTTGAGCTCCAGGAAATTGTTGAATTCCTGAAGTATCCAGGCAAGTTTGAAGCCCTTGGTGCAAAAATACCAAAAGGGGTGCTGCTTTTTGGTAGCCCAGGAACCGGCAAAACCTTACTCGCCCGCGCTGTAGCTGGCGAAGCTGATGTGCCTTTCTTTAGTATTTCTGGCTCAGAATTTGTGGAAATGTTTGTTGGTGTTGGTGCTAGTCGAGTACGCGACCTTTTTGCTAGAGCCAAGAAAAACTCACCATGCATCATTTTTATTGATGAAGTCGATGCCGTTGGCCGTCAGCGCGGAGCCGGGCTAGGTGGCGGACATGACGAACGCGAACAAACCCTAAACCAAATCTTGGTCGAGATGGATGGCTTTGAGCAGGGCACTAATGTAATTGTAATCGCAGCTACTAACCGCCCAGATGTTCTGGACCCAGCATTGCTTCGACCTGGTAGGTTTGACCGACGCGTAACACTTGACCTGCCAGACATGAAGGCCCGTGAAGAAATACTTGAAGTCCACTCTGCTAAAAAGCCACTTGATAACAGTGTTGATTTTAAGGAAGTTGCGCGCAAAACTCCAGGTGTATCTGGTGCTGACTTGGCTAACATTGCCAACGAAGCTGCTATCTTTGCAGCCCGCTCTAACCGTAAAAAAATCACTCAATCTGACTTTCATGAGGCTGTCGAAAAGATCGCCTTGGGGCCAGAACGCAAGAGCCACATCCTCAGCGATAAAGAGAAAAAAATAACTGCTTTCCATGAGGCCGGCCATGCCCTACTAGGGCACATACTACCTAATTGTCACCCGGTGCATAAGGTTTCGATTGTTAGCCGAGGAATGGCTGGAGGCGTTACCTGGAGCCTGCCACTGGAGGACAAGCACCTCCACTCGCTGGCTGATTTTAAAGACGACATCGCAATGTCGCTAGGCGGCAGATCGGCAGAAAAGCTAATTTTTGGTGAAGAGAATATTACCACCGGTGCCGAGAGCGATCTTAAGCACGCCAATGGCCTTGCCAGACGAATGGTTACGGAATACGGCATGAGCAAGGCGCTCAAGAACCGATTCTTCGGCGAGGAGCAGGGTTCAGTATTTTTGGGCCGCTCTATATCACAAGATAAAAATTATTCTGAAGAGATAGGCTCTAAAATCGATCAAGAAGTCGAGAAGATTATCAATGAGGCCACGAAAAAAGCCGAAGATACGTTAGCCAAAAATAAGTCAAAGCTGAATTTGATTGCCGAAACCTTACTTCAAAAAGAAACTATCGAGGGTAAGGACTTCGAAAAGCTAATGGAAGCAGCTTTTAAACAACCTAAAAAGTAATCCAAGTAGTATAATAAACTATCTATGAAGGATTTCTTAAACAAAATCAACAAAACGCGGACCATGGGAATGGCCGCGTTCTTGATTTCTTTTTCGTACTTTCTAAGTAGGGTATTAGGACTATTCCGAGACAGACTACTAGCCAGTAATTTTGGGGTTAGCCCACAAACCGATGCCTACACAGCAGCATTCAGGATTCCTGATTTGCTTTTTACTCTACTTGTATCGGGTGCCTTTGCGGTTTCATTTATACCGGTCTTTATTGGTTACCTAGAAAAGAAGCAACAGAAGGAAGCTTGGGAGGTTGCTAATTCGATACTCAATATACTGCTCTTGGCAGTTGGTGTCGCTTGCATCCTGGCATTCATATTTGCCAGCCCACTAGTCAGCCTATTAACACCTGGCTTCGATACATACCGCCATGATCTGACAGTAAATATTACTAGAATTATGCTCGTGACTCCGATATTTTTTGTGATATCTAGCACCTTTGGCGCCATCCAACAGTCATTTAATAGATTCTTGATCTATGCCTTTTCAAGCATTTTTTATAATGTCGGTATTATAATTGGTATTTTGTACTTCAGCCGACTATTTGATAATAACCCAATCTACGGAGTTGCAGTCGGTGTGGCATTTGGTACGGCGCTGCAAGCTGCGTTGCAATTTGTCGGTGTCTTTGGGGTCGGTTATAGGTACAAGTTTACGATGCAGTTTAGAAACAAAGGCGTCATAAAAATTATTAAACTAATGATACCGCGCTCGCTGGATTTGGCTATCGACCAAGTCAATTGGATCATCCAAACAGCCATTGCCTCCAACCTCTCAGCGGGAAGTATGTCGTCGTATTATTACGCCAACAACCTAAAAAACGTGCCGGTGGTACTGTTCGGTGCCGCCATGAGTACAGCGTTTTTTCCAAACCTAGTTCGTGCTGCTGGGAGCAAGGATAAATCTAAGTTTCCGGCGGCAATCGTTAGAGATATGAGCCTACTGATGTTCTTGGTTATTCCGTCGGCTATTATTGCTATCGTAATGCGTGGTTATATAGTGCGAATCTTATTTGGCTTCAGCGACCAAGCCACAGCAGACACGCTCGGATGGCTCGCAGGCTCAATTATTGCTCAGAGCTTGTTTTTTATGGTTGCGAGGTTTTTTTATGCCCTCGAAGACACCAAGACGCCGCTTTTTGTTAGTCTTGGAACAATAGCTTTTAATATCGCCATCAGTATTCCGCTCTCAAAAATGTATGGTGTGTCGGGTCTTGGACTGGCACTATCTATATCAGGATCTGTCGAACTAATAATTTTGTTGGTGCTACTCAGATTCAAAATGGGCGATTATGGCGTCAAGTCGATCATTAAATCTGCCACCAGAATTACACTTGCATCGCTGGCGATGGGTTCAGTGATGTATCTTATGGTGCGATTCTGGTTCCCGCTTTATAAAGACGAAGTTGGGTTTTTACAGCTGGCCCCAGATTTTATGCTAATTAGTGTGGTTGGCCTTACAGTCTATCTGGTTACCGCCAAAGTCTTGAGAGTTCATGAGGTTTCGACCGTATCTAGAATCGTTAGGCGCAACTTAAGGAAGATCTTTAGACGTGGATAAAATCAGAAACTTTTGTATCATTGCCCACATTGACCACGGCAAAAGTACTCTAGCCGATCGGCTACTGGAAATTACCGGCACAGTCGATAAGCGCGACATGAAGGCCCAAATGCTCGATACAATGGAGCTCGAGCGTGAAAAGGGAATTACCATTAAGCTTCAACCGGCTCGTATGCAGTGGAAAGGTCACGAGCTAAACCTCATCGATACACCTGGGCATGTCGATTTTAGCTATGAGGTCAGCCGATCATTAGAGGCGGTAGAAGGTGCAATACTTGTCGTCGATGCTAGCCAGGGCATTCAGGCCCAAACGCTAGCAAATGTTTATATGGCTATTGAGGCCGGGCTCGAAATTATACCCGTCATGAACAAAATAGACCTCCCAGCCGCCGAGCCAGAGCGCGTTGCTCAGGAAATTGGCAAGCTATTGGGTGTAGATCCAGCGACAGTCGGAAGTATTTCGGCCAAGACGGGCCAAGGGGTAGCAGAGCTGCTAGATAGGGTCATAGCCGATGTTCGCCCACCAGACAAAGATGACGGCCCAACCAGAGCGTTGATATTCGACTCTGTTTACGATGGCTACCGCGGTGTTATTTTGTATGTACGAGTAGTTAGCGGAGTAATATCGACCAATTCCGAAATAACCCTGATGCAATCCAAGAGCGACTCGCTGGCCCTAGAGGTCGGGCACCTGGCACCAGCCAGAGTCGAAGACCCTAGCCTTAGTCCAGGCCAAATCGGCTTTATCACAACCAACATCAAATCGGTTCAGTTTGCTCGGGTTGGCGATACAGTAACCCTAACTGCCAACAGCGCCAGCCAACCGCTGCCGGGTTATAAGAAAGTCCAGCCGCTGATATTTGCCAGCCTGTACCCGACTAGCCAAGAGGAATACCCCAAGCTCACCGACTCGCTCGATAAGCTCTCGCTTAATGACGCCTCATTATCGTATACCAGCGAAAACTCAGCGGCCCTTGGGTTTGGGGTAAGGATTGGGTTCTTGGGTTTACTACACCTAGAAATCATCAAGGAGCGGCTGGAGCGAGAATTTGACCTAGACCTTATTGTGACTAGCCCCAGCGTGAGCTATCAGGTGAGCCTCACAAATGGCAACGTCGAGATGGTCGAGCAAGCCAGCGCCCTACCAGACGAATCACAAATTGCTACTATCGCCGAGCCTTGGGTAAAGGGCGAAATCGTCACTCCGTCTGAGTACATCGGCCCGGTGCTGGGGTTAATAGTTGAGGCTCGTGGCCGCCAAACCAAGCTCGAGTACTTCGACCAAACTCGCGCAGTGATAGGCTTTGAGGCTCCTTTGGCAGAAATAATTACAGATTTTTATGATGCCCTCAAAAGCCAAACCTCGGGCTTTGCATCATTGGCTTACGACTGGGACAGATACGAAGTAGGTGATTTGGTTAAGGTCGATATACTGCTAGCCGGCGAAAAAGTCGATTCGCTGAGTGCAATCATCGCCCGCTCCAAAGCCGATAATTATGGTCGAGATTTGTGCGAACGACTCAAGCAGCTGATACCACGACAAAATTTCGAGGTTGCCGTCCAGGCGGCGATCGGCGCGAAGTTTATTGCCCGCGAAACTATTTCGGCGGTCCGCAAAGATGTTACTGCCAAGCTCTATGGTGGAGACATTACCCGCAAAAAGAAGCTGCTTCAAAAACAAAAGAAGGGTAAGGCTCGCATGAAGCAAATTGGCAAGGTCTCGATACCGTCGAGTGTTTTTATGGATCTAATCAAAAAAGTCTAGTTTATTGCAACTTCTTTATAGGGGCATTATACTTATAGTTATTAAATAAGGACAACCATGGAAGATCATAATCAAGATAAAGCTAAGCACGAACACGACCAAGCAGCTGCTCAAACTAAAAAACCTGGCAAGGGCCCGATAATTGCATTAGTTATTGTGATCATACTAGCCATCGTAGCCGTTGGCGGCACCTGGTACTATATGAATAACAATGCCAAAAATGATAAGAAGGCCCTTGATGAGCAGATTCAGCAACTTCAAAAACAGGTTGATGACCTGAAGAAGCAAGGGGCAACCAAGACTAACAAACCCACTGCCACGACAAAAACTGTCGATGAGGTTATTGCCCAAATAGTCAAAGATGTCCCAGCCAAGAATTATGCCGGGTTATCAGATTATATGGCCGACACCATCAAGGTAGTTATAGCCGCTTCTGAATACCAGCCTAGCGTAACTAAAGCCCAGGCGATTGTCGACATGGAATATCTTAATGGTGGTGTCAGCCCATGGGATTTTGACCCAACGGCTGCCGAGCTCAATAGCTATAAGACAGGAGACTATAAAACATATCTTAACTCAGCAGGTATCTTTGGCGTTGCTAGCAACGGGTATTTTGTAGCATTTACGCTCAATGGTAGCAATCAGATCAGCCAGATATTTATGGCAGTTAATGTCGAGTTAATAAACTAAAGCCCATCAAGGTGCTCTTATTGGCACTCTTGACACAGGAGTGCTAATTTTTGTACAATAGTAGGTATGTTGGCACTCTAGGGTGTTGACTGCCAATAAGGCTTGTATTACTATTAAAATAACAATGAATACCATAACTAAGCGACAAAGCAGTATTTTGGCCGAAATAGTCCGGCTTTATGCCGATAGCGCCGAGCCAGTTAGCTCGCGAGAGCTGGCAAATCATTTTGGTCTGAGTTCTGCTACCATTAGGGCCGAAATGTCGGCCCTAGAAGACGTCGGCTTAATATCTCAGCCACACATTTCAGCTGGTCGAATACCAACCGACGCTGGCTACCGCCAATTTGTAAATGAAATCTCTAGCCAATCTTCGCTATCTGGGCGCAGCATCCAGACTATTTCTAAAAGGGTCGATAGCCTCAAGGACCGCACCGACGGCGCTATCAAGATGGCTGCCGAAACCCTTAGTGACATGACCGGCAATATGGCTTTTGCAACCTTAAGTGACTCAGTTTACTTTCATGGCATGAGCCAACTTTTTAGTCAGCCAGAGTTTATGGACATTTCACAAGTCGGTGAAGCAGCTCGGTTTTTAGACTCGATGCAAGGCTGGCTGGCTAGCGCCAATATTGATAAGATGCAAGTATACATAGGTCAAGAAAACCCTATTGCCAAGGCCAGCGGCCTAACCATGATCATCAATCGCTTTTCGAGCCCGTACTCCGACCAAAGCTATATCGGTATCGTTGGGCCAACCCGCCAAAGTTACGAGAAGGTCTTAAACTTGGTCGATGGCACCAGTAAGGCCTTGCAAGAAGTATTTAGCGAATAAAATAGTAACTCAAAAAAAAGGATTAATAACCATGAAGCAAAACCCCAACCCAGCCAAATCAAATAAGAGTAGCCTCAAGCCCAGTGGCATCAAAAAGCCGCAGCCTAGCCAGGCCGACCAAGCCCAACAAAGAATTGCCGAACTGACCAATTCGCTGCAGTTGCTTCAAGCTGAGTTTGAAAACTTCAAAAAGCGCCAAAACGAAGAGCAAATGGCAACGATGCTTCGTGCCAAAGAAATAGTTTTGAGTGAAATATTACCAGCACTAGATAATTTTGATTTGGCAGCCACCCACTTACCAGCCGAGCTCGAAGGCAATTCGTGGGCTCAAGGGATGGTTTATGTTGGTCAGCAACTAACTCAAAAGCTAGATGAACTCGGCATAACAAAACTCAACCCGATTAACCAAGCATTTGACCATAATATTCATGAAGCAATCGAGCATGTCCAATCTGATAAGCCGGAGGGAATCATCACCGAAGTGATTACGCCGGGCTATCAGATAGGAGATAGAGTCGTCCGCCCGGCTCGCGTTAAAGTAAGTGGCGGAACCAACCCTGCAACCCAATAACTTAAATACTTAAAAAAGAAGGAGAATCATAAAATGGGAAAAATAATCGGAATCGACTTAGGAACAACAAACTCAGCAATGGCTGTAATGGAAGGCGGAGAAGCTACAATAATTGCTAACGCCGAAGGCGGACGCACCACACCAAGTATCGTAGCTGTCAATAAGAACGGAGAGCGTTTGGTGGGCCAAACTGCCAAGCGCCAGGCTGTTGTTAACCCCGACAACACCATTTTTAGCGTCAAAAGACTTATTGGCCGTACTATCGACGACGAAGAGGTGAAGCGCGATATCGATCTAATGCCGTATCAGATACTCAAAGCCGACGGCCATGTCAAAGTTAAGATTGGCGATAAGGACTATACTCCAGAAGAAGTGTCAGCAATGATATTATCTAAGCTCAAGGCTGACGCCGAGAAGTTTCTTGGCCAGCCTGTAACGGAAGCAGTTATTACTGTACCGGCTTACTTTAACGACGCTCAACGGCAAGCCACTAAAGATGCAGGCAAGATTGCCGGCCTTGAGGTGAAGCGAATCATCAATGAGCCTACTGCCGCTGCCTTAGCTTACGGACTAGACAAGAAAAAAGAAGAAAAGGTTATAGTTTATGACCTTGGTGGTGGTACATTCGATGTCTCGGTACTCGAATTGGGCGATGGCGTTTTTGAGGTCAAAAGCACCAATGGCGATACCCACCTTGGTGGTGATGATTTCGATTTGTTACTCATAAATCATCTTATCGCTGAGTTTAAAAAGGACCAAGGTATTGATCTTAAGGCCGATAAGGCCGCTATGCAAAGGCTCAAAGAGGCTGCCGAAAAAGCCAAAATTGAACTCTCTTCTACCAACCAAACTAGCGTCAATATACCCTTCATTACAGCCGATGCAGAAGGTCCAAAGCACCTAGATATGACTCTTAGCCGAGCTGACTTTGAGAAGCTCGTAATGGAACTAGTTGAAAAAACGCTCAAGCCCTGTGAGGAAGCTCTTAAAGATGCTGGAATCAAAAAAGAAGATGTCAACGAAATAATTTTAGTTGGTGGAATGACTCGTATGCCGCTCGTGCAAAAGAAAGTCGAAGAGTTTTTTGGCAAAAAGCCACTGCAGGGAGTCAACCCAGACGAAGTAGTTGCAACCGGAGCAGCCATTCAGGGTGGAGTGTTGGGTGGTGATGTTAAGGATGTCTTACTATTAGATGTCACACCACTTAGCCTTGGTATCGAAACTCTAGGCGGAGTTAGCACCAAGCTAATTGAGCGCAATACCACTGTGCCGACCAGCAAGAGCCAGGTCTTTAGTACTGCTGCAGACAACCAGACTAGTGTCGAGATCAATGTTTTGCAGGGGGATCGTGAGATGGCCAACGACAACAAATCGCTTGGTAGATTTGTTTTGGACGGCATCCCGCCATCGCCTCGCGGAGTTCCACAAATTGAAGTCAGTTTTAACATCGACGCCAACGGAATTGTAAATGTTAGCGCCAAAGATAAGGCCACCAATAAAGAGCAAAAAATTACTATCACTGGCGGCGGAAGCTTGTCTGATGATGAAATCAAGAAGATGCAAGAAGATGCCGAGGCCCATGCCGAAGATGATAAGAAAACTAAAACTATGGTCGAAGCGCGTAACCACGCCGATACACTTATATATACTGCTGAGAAAACTCTTGTAGATGCTGGCGATAAGGTTAGTGATGATGATAAAAAGCCTGTCGCTGATGCCATTGCTGCGCTTAAAGAAAAGAAAGACAGTGAAGATATCGATGAGCTGACAAAGCTGACAGATGACCTCAATACCAAACTCATGAAGGTCGGCGAGCAGATGTACAAAGAAGAAGCGGAAAAAAAGCCCGAAGATTCTGCCGACAACGATAAAAAAGCAGATGAAGAGACCGGCAAAAAGACAGATGAAAAAGACAAAGAGGCCGAAGAAGGTGAAGTTGTTGATGACAAGGAAAATACAAAGTAGCTAAAAAGCTATTATTGTATAACTCATGGACAAACGCGATTACTACGAAGTACTAGGTATCTCAAAAGGTGCGACTCAGGATGAAATAAAAAAAGCTTTCCGTAAAAAAGCCGTTGAGTTGCACCCTGATCGCGGAGGCGACGAGGCTAAATTTAAGGAAGCCAATGAGGCCTATGAGGTTTTAAAAGACGAATCCAAGCGCCAAGCCTACGACCAATTCGGTCATTCGGCCGGTGCCGACCAGGCTGGTGGCGGAGGCTATGGCGGCGGCAACCCTTTCGCAGGCTTCCAGGGCGGTCAAGGCTTCGACCCCAACGAAATCAGGTTCGATTTTGGAGGCGGTGGAGGTGGCGGTATCAACGACATCTTTGATATGTTTTTTCGAGGCCAACAAAACCGAACTCGCGATGTTGAGGTCGTAATAACAATCGACTTTGATGATGCCATTAATGGATCTACCAAAGAGCTGAGCCTGCGTATTGCCGATCATAAATCGGGCGGCCGCAAGCAAGAGGATGTCAAAATCAAAATACCTGCCGGAATCGACAACGGCCAAGCTATTAAGCTTGAGGGCAAAGGCGAAATCAACAAGCAAGGAATGCGCGGCGACCTGTATGTGCGAGTCCAGGTCAGGCCAGACAGCCGGTTTGAGCGCGATGGTAGCAGCATTATATCTAAAATCACTATCGGTATGGCAGATGCCGCCCTAGGTGTGAATTACCCCGTCGAGACTATTAGCGGCAAGGCGACTCTTAAAATACCAGCCGGCACTCAACCAAATAAAGTCTTTAAAATTAGCGGAAAGGGTATGCCAATAGTCAATACTGACAAATATGGCGACCATATCGTAATAGTTGAGATAGCGATACCAACCAAGCTAAATACTAAGCAAAAAGAGCTTCTAGTAGAATTCAATAAGTCCAATAAGAAACATAAGTTCTGGTAATTTTAGGTGAATAGAGCATAAAGTAATATACTAGCTTCTAAGCTTAATAATTATGAATATAGGTTTTGACATCATCTTTTTTGCGACTATCATCGGCTCTGCTGCCGTCTGCTTTGTTTTGGGTGAAGAAAAATCCCAGCGCTTAATGATAGGCACATTGGTTGGTATTCTGGCCAGTACTCAGCTTGCTGAGCCAATCGAAAAGATTGTATCGGCGAAAGCCAGCTTTATAAATCAATCCAACATAGCGATAGCTCTGTTAGCCTTAGCGGTAATTATCTGCCTGCTAGGCAAAAATGTTCGAGATTCTAAGTGGCCCAAGAGTAAAATAAAACCAGTCATTGCCGGCCTCTTGGTTGGGTTTGTGCTTATTGGCTACGGCCTAGCACTGCTAAGCGATAGTAGCTTTAATAGGCTAGTAACTGAACAGAATCTGGCTGCAATAGCTTACAACATGCGGCTAGTCTCGCTTGCTGGCTTGATGCTTTGGCTGATGGCTAGCTATTTGCTGGTTGGTAAGGCCAAAAGATAGCTAAAATGCTTTAAAGCAAGGCAGTTTATTGGTTTTGCCAAGGGCATTATCTTGGCCAGTACCCCAAAAATAGGGTTGACTTTTGAGCTGTTTAATCTGTAAAATTATAACGCACAACAATATTCTATGCTTTATTGCATTTATGAATTAAAATTAGAGCATAAGTAAAAAGAAGGGAGGCGCTATGAAGATAGTGATTCTATCAAGACCTAATCGTAAAAACGGTGCCGATCGACTGCTCGAGGCAGCTCTGAAAAGAGGCCACCAGGCTAAGATAATTGATTATACAAGATGTTATTGTAATGTCGTCAAGAGTAAACCCCAGGTTTATTACGAAGGCAAACCGCTAGAAGGCATTGATGCAATAATCCCTCGTATATCAATTATTAGCCAGTCCTATGGTAGTGCCATTATTCGTCAGTTCGAAATGATGAACGTATTCTCGACTACTGGCTCGCTGGCGTTTATCCGAACCAGAGATAAGCTTCGTAGCATGCAGCTCTTGGCCAGGCACGATATTGATATTCCTAAGACAGTCGTAGCTAATAGCACCGACTCTAGCGACGAGCTAATTGCAATGGTTGGCGGAGCGCCACTAATAGTGAAAGTTGCTCGAGGAAGCCAAGGCATGGGAGTAATGCTAGCCGAAACCAGAAGTGCGGCCAAGGCTATTATTCAGGCCTTCTACTCTCAGAAAGTGAATATCTTAATACAAGAGTTTATCGAGGAATCGGGTGGAAGTGATGTTAGGGTATTCATAGTAGATGGTAAAATTGTCGGAGCAATGAAGCGCCAAGCTCCAGAAGGCGAGTTCCGTTCAAATATTTACCTTGGGGGCCAGGGCACGCCTATTAAGCTGACTCGAGCTGAGCGGCAGATGTCTCTCGGAGCCGCCAAGGCCATGAACCTCGACATTGCCGGAGTAGATTTGCTTCAGGCCGAGAGAGGTCCACTGGTAATGGAGGTGAATGCCTTCCCGATGTTGGCTGCAATCGAAGAGGTTACCAAGCAAGATATTGCTGGTAAAATAATCGAGTATGTCGAAGACCACGTACCTAAAAGACGAAGGCGCGATAAAGTAGGCGCTTAATAAACTCCTTGTAATAAAGCCAATCTGTGGTATTCTTTCATAATAATATTCAGATATGAAGCCGATGAAAGTTTTATTAGTAAATAACAATACATATTACAAAAATAGGCTTGCCAATTTGTTAAGGAGCCACGATCTGACCACTATCAACTACGATGAGGTCGGTGGTTTCGATACCAAGCCATATGATGTGATCGTGCTCTCTGGTGGCGGAATATTGTTTGAAGGCAAAAAACGCTCATTAAAGAAATTTCCACATCTTTATGAGGCCCAGATTAAACTGGTCAAGACATCCAAAAAACCAATCGTCGGTATTTGTCTTGGTTGTCAGATTATTGGCTACTCATATGGTGCAAGTCTATATAAGCAGTTCAAGAACCTTCGTAAGGGCCTATTCCCGATTGTCAAAGCTCGTCGCAGCAAAGTACTGGGTGGCCAGGACAAGTCGATGGTTTTTCAGTCTAACCACTGGATAATTACCAAACTCCCAAAAGATTTGATCTGTGTAGCAGCTTCGGACGAAGGTGCAGAAATTATTAAGCACAAAACTAAGCCGATATGGGGCGTTCAGTTTCACCCCGAGCGAGAAAAAATCGGTGGCGACGGAAGAAAGATCTTCAATCGGATACTGAAGCTCATCGAGGAAGAAAAATCTACTAGCTAGGTTTTTGTTTGGCTGTATTATAAAAGTTCCGGATGATTTTTTCGGGTATTTCTGGGTTGAAGCTGGCTGGTTTGGTAGTTCCGGTAAACCAGCTCAGTGGGGCTCTGTGCTTTAACCTGAGAGCTACTGCCCGTAGCCCGCTATAACTCGTCGCCTCTGGATGAAACTGCACCCCGTATATGGGCTCAGTTTTGTGCTCAAATGCCTGAATGTATCTGCGCTGAGATTCGGCTGTCTTAATTAGCTCCTCCGGGAGATTCCTGACCGAAGATGTGTGGTTTTCGATAGCATAAAATGACTTGGGCATATCCTTAAAAAGTATCGATTGCTTAGTAACATATATTTTGGTCCAACCGATTTCGGGATGTTGGTAGTGATCTATATTTTCGACATCGGATAGCGCCGCCGCGATTGCCTGAAACCCATAGCAGATTCCTAGCATCGGTATTCCGGCTTTTTTAACCCTCAGTATAAATGGGCGCAAGCGAGCATAAACCTTGCTAAGTTCATCGACGCTATCAGCCGAGCCGGTCAGAATGATATGGCTGTAGGCCTCAACATTTTTAGGCAGAGCTCTATCGGCCGAGTGTATTACACTGGTTTTAGGGTTAAAATGCCGATGAAATTGGCTGCACCTGTCGCACTTTTTGTGTATCGAGTTGTCAACGATTAAGATTTTTTTGATCATAGACTTATTATAGCAAAGCTAGGCACCGCATCCCGTTTGTCATCGCGTATCTTTTGGCTCACTATAAGCTAAGATCTTTAGTGGTATAGCGCCAGTACGCAATTACAACAAGCACAGTACTAGCAAGGGTTAAGGCTAGCATATAAAGGTAGTCTTGCTGGGAAAAGCCCTGGCCGGCTTTAGTGGTTTCGAACATAAAAAACGGCGAAAGGTACTTAAGACTCTCAAATTTGGGCTGGATCTGCGATATGATCCCAGTCAGGTAGCTAATAAAAAACAGCCCTGCCACAAACAGCGAGGAGCGTGAAGTTTTTTTAGAAGCAGCCGATATTGAAAATGCCAAAGTACCAAAAAATAAATAAACCAAAAAAGATTTAACTGATAGACGGATTATTTGATAAAAAAACGGCGAGTTGTTGGTATTTAAAGTGAGTATTGTGAGGCAACCGGCTACTAGCAGCCCAATTGTGATTGCTAATATGAAAGTCACAAGCACAGAATACTTTGCTATTATTATGGTTCCTTTACGGATTGGCTTAGTAGCTAAATAATCTATGTGTTTTTCTGAATTTTCCTTTGATATAATATTGGATCCTAGGCTAATTGCATAAATAACTATCGCTATTACATAAAACTGAGACATATAGCTATAGAAAAAATATAAATCCTTAAAGTTTATGCCGGTGATACCGCCCAATCCAAAGGCCACACCAAAACCCTTTGGTAGAGCATCGATTTTGGCATTAACCAGCTGCATGTAATCGGCAGATTGAAATGATGGGTAAGTAGACATAAACAAAACCATCACCCCGATTATAACTAAAATCCAGATTATAAACGATCGGTAGTTTTGCCTTACTTCAAAGCGGTACAGGTTGCGGTAACTTTTGTTATTATGATTCATCACTACCTCCTTCGTAGTATTCATCGAATATGTTTTCGAGCTTAACATCTGTAATTCTTAAATACTCTAGCTTGTATTTAGACAGATAGTAGATGAGTTCATCGACATCGCCTTTGTAGGCAAAGGTTATAGCGCCCGTGCCCATCTCATCATGTTTAATATTATGTTTTTGAAGGAAACCAGGGTTGAGCTTTTGTTTTGTTTTGATAGTTATTTGTATGCCATTGGAATCAATTATCTTTTTGACATTATCTTTTTTGATAATTTTCCCCTCTCGGATAATAGCGATATTTTTGCAATAAGTTTGGACTTCTTCTAGGTTGTGACTAGAGAAAAAAATGGTCGTACCGAGTTTGTTGAGTCTTAGAAGTTCGCCAAATAGGGCTTTTTGCATCATAGGGTCAAGACTATTGGAGACTTCGTCGAAGATAAGCAGCTTTGGCTTGTTCATAAGGGCACAAACTATCGCAACCTTTTTTTTATTACCTAGCGACAATTCTGATATTTTTTTTCTGTCATCAATGAGGAATATAGTTTTGAGTTCATTGACATAGTCCTGATCTAACTTATCGAAAAACCTACCAAAATAGTTTATTTGTTCTTTAACTCGCAAGTTATCATAGAGGCTAGCTTCGCCCGGTACATAGCCAATATCTTTCTGGAACTGATTGAGCTTAATGTCTTTTCCTAGTATCTTAATATGCCCTGTGTAGGGGTTTAGCAAATTTAGCATAGTCTTGATGGTTGTGGTTTTACCAGCACCGTTAGGTCCGATAAAGCCAAAAAAGTCTCCATAGCTGATATCGAGATTAATATTGTCTACGGCGGCTAGTTTGCCGTAGTTCTTGCAGAGTCGATTGATACTAATAGCTTTCATAGTTATTAAACTTAAGTATTATCTTAACATACTGGTGAATTTAAAATATCGCCGAGGACCATATTAAAATTAGCGGATTACATTATTAAATATCCAGCCACCAACCACGAGCATATTGCATGAAATACCAACTATTTGGGCAACAATGAGTGGCTTTTGTTTATGTAGGATTGCGTAAGCCAGCCATATAAAACCGATTACTATAAATAATACCCAAGTCAATATAGCTAAACCGGGTGCGTCACTTTCCCAGGCCTTAATTATTTGCGGGATGACAGCAATATTGCCGCCGACACCGACTACGTAGGCCATTATATCGACGTTGTGCCTAGTTTTATTGCGACGCAGATAACGATTTAAGGAAAGGTGGTTTTTTCGGTGTGACATGGCTTTGTTTTTGATTTATTGGATTAGTATAACAGGTATAGCCAACTCTTAACAGTAGTAATATGCTTATGCCAGGAGGGCCCAGTGAGACAGCGGACTTCATTCTTTTCCGCTCACAAATGCTCGGAATATATTCCTATGCGCTTGTTCGCTTCACCGTACTGCACGACTTGAATATTTTTCTTTCAGAAAATATCCGCCGTGAGTTCAAATCACATAAGACTGCCAAACAAAAAACTCCCAAAAAGGGAGTTCTTTGTTTGGAGGGCCCAGTGAGACTCGAACTCACGACATGCTGCTTAAAAGGCAGCCGCTCTAACCAACTGAGCTATGGGCCCTCGTCAGACAACTACTTACAGTCTACGCATAATTTTATCAAATTCTGCTCCGATTTCCTTAGCTTGTCTTCCTCTCGATGTAACAAACAGACTTCGGAGGTCTTGGTTTGTTCCATCGTAGAAGAAAAAAGGAGGGGTTATGTTTTTATAGACTTTAAGGTGTTTTGCATTTTTTACAACCCCAACATTATAAGTTTTTTCAGGTAAAAAATCAACATTTACACAGTTCTAATGCTTGGTTTAAAAAAGCTTAAGCCGATATCATAATGATATGCGTCGCCCAAGCTTAATTATAATATGTTGCCTGGGTTTTATGGCCGGTCTGCTATTGGGTTATAATTTTATCTTTCAACCCAATAGTTATTGGCTACTATTTGTGGCCATATCGACAGCTGCTAGCTTTGTAATATCTAAAAAATTAAAGTTCGTTCCGCTGCTTTTAGTTTGCATGGTTTTCGGATTATCCTACACCACGAGCTATATCAATACCCAGGCCGCGCAATCAGCATCGAGTGATATCTATCGTAAGACTGTTGTGGTTGGTACGGTGAGGGGCGATCCGTATTGGGATAAAGACAGGAACTATGTTTTTTCGCTTGCAGATGTGGCTATCGATGGCCAAGCCAAAAGCTCAGAAATCAGAATTAAAACTTTTTCGTCGGCCGTCAAAGAGGGGCACCGCGTAAGAGTAGAGGGCAAGATATTTCCGATATTAGCCAAGCCCAAATATCAAATTAGCTACGGCACCGTTGAAATAATTAATTTTGATCAGCCGCTAATGATTAAAATCAAACAAGCATTTTATGGCGGTGCCGACAAAGCCCTCAGCCCGGACGCCGCCGCTTTCATGAAGGGTATTCTGGTTGGCGCCCGCACCTCACTAGCTCAACCGCTACAGGATACTCTCAATGCCGTAGGCCTATCGCACATCGTTGCGGTGTCGGGCTACAACCTCACTATCTTGGTTGTGCTACTCGCTAGGATTCTGAAAAAACGCTGGCTGTGGGGCAGCTTGGTTGTATCGCTATTGCTGGTCTGGTGTTTTACTCTTCTGACCGGCATGTCGGCTTCAATTTTGCGCGCCGCTATTATGGCAACAGTATTTTTGGTAGCCGGATATTATGGCAAAAAGGTCAGCGTGTTGGTTTGTATCGGCCTAACAGCAGTCGCCACATTACTGGTTAACCCAACCCTAGCAATCGAAGATATTGGCTGGCAGCTATCATTTTTATCACTCACAGGCATAGTTGTATTGTCGCCAATCATCAGGCTCATACTGCCCAAGAGAACAAAAATAGTCAGCGAGCTTTTGGCAATTACGCTGGCGGCGCAAATCGCCACAATACCTTACTTGCTTTACTTATTTGGTGGCTATTCTGTCGTGGCGGTAGTTGCCAATGTTGCTTTGATGCCACTAATTCCGTTACTGATGCTGGTTGGTTTTGGGCTCTCAATTGTTGGCATTGTGCTGCCAAATCATGCTTACCTACTTGGTGGGCCCGTCAATAAGGGTGTAGAGCTAATATTTGGTTTCCTAGGGTACCTTAAGGCCCAATCTAACTTTCAGATGGCCATCCACCCCGATATTGCGAGCCTGACATTTTGGTACAGCTGTCTGGTGGTACTAGCGCTAATTACTTATAACAAAAATCGCGATAGCGAGCTGCTGCCTTTTCAAAAGCCCGAACAATTGGTAAGATAGCAGTATTCTATATCTGTAAAAAAAGGAAACCAAAGACATGTCAGGACACAGCAAGTGGGCCTCCATAAAGCATAAAAAGGGTGCAACCGACGCCAAGCGCGGCAAAGTATTTACTAAAATGGCGGCCGAAATCGCCGTTGCTGCCCAGAGCGGAGCGGACCCTGCAATGAATTTCAAATTGCGCCTGGCAATTCAAAAAGCCAAGTCGGCTAATGTTCCTGCCGGCAATATTGAGCGTGCCATCGCCAAAGGTAGCGGCCAAGCTGGAGGCGCAAAACTCGAAGAGTTATTATACGAAGGTTATGGACCAGCCGGCGTGGCGATTATGGTCAAGGCGCTAAGTGACAATCATAACCGCACCGGACCAGATGTTAAATCGACCTTCACGAAGCACGGCGGCAATCTTGGCTCGCAGGGCTCAGTGGCTTATATGTTTGAGCAAAAAGGCGTAATTGTTTGCAAGCCAAATATCGACAACGACAGTGCAGAACTGGTCGCAATCGACGCTGGCGCCGACGATATCGATGATAGCGGCGACCAGCTCGTGGTACTAACTTCGCCAGGCAAGCTCGAGGCGGTGCGCGATGCAATTGGCGAAAACAATGTCGAGAGTGCCGAAGTCCAGCAAACACCCAGCCAGAGCGTGGTGGTTGACGACGAGGCTAAGGCCAAGACTCTACTAAACCTGATAGACTCTCTCGAGGATCTAGACGATGTGGTAGAAGTTACGGGCAATTTTGATATTCCCGAATCGGTACTTAGTAAATTGCAATGAAAATTCTTGGTATAGATCCCGGAACCGCCACCACAGGTTTTGGTCTAATATCCAAAACTGGAGCTAATCTCACGCTACTCGATTGCGGTATAGTGTCGACCCCCAAAACACTTGATATGCCCAAGCGACTAACAATACTCTTCGATGATCTGACCGAGATAATCAAGCACCACCACCCAGATGTCGTGGCCGTCGAAAAATTATTTTTTACAAGCAATATTACTACTGCTATGTCGGTTAGTCAGGCGCGGGGAATAATACTCCTGGTAGCGGCCCAACAAAATATACCTGTCGCCGAATACACCCCTCTGCAGGTCAAGATGTCGGCCACCGGCTACGGCAAGGCCACCAAGAAACAAGTGCAGGAGATGGTCAAAAAAATACTCAAACTCAATACCACACCGAAGCCTGATGACGCCGCCGATGCGCTAGCAATAGCAATTTGCCATAGCGCCAACCGCATTTGACAGCTGTAGATGTTATGGTTTATTGTTGTAGTTATGGACTATACGGATGTAATCGGATTACCATTATTGCTTTTATCTTATTTAGCATTTCCAGCACTTATTGCCTTCATCATTTATGCGATAGTAAAGAAGAATAAACCAAACCACTCGAATAATAAACTAAACCACTCGATGCTTAGGGAAACTATTACGGGCTTAGTATTATTTTCAGCAACTATATCTGGCCTGATATCACTGACATACTTACCAGAGAAAGTTCTGATGATTAGTTCTGAAAGTGTAAATTTTGGAGTTAGGGTTGCTCTGGGGGTTGCCTTAATCATTGTTGGGGCTTTATTGAAGAGCAAATTGCAAAAAAATTTCCTATTAGTTCTCGGTCTGCTCATGATTCTCTTGCAAATGCCCTATATATTTAATAACTTCGGCTCATACGGTGCACTTGTAGTAATAGTTATCGCTTTTGTTGTGCTTGTTGGGGGTACGGTTGTACTCACTAAGAGGCACCAGCATGAATAGAGCGGTCAAGGTTATTCTTGCTATAGCCATCGCCTTGGTTTATACCATAATGATTGGTATGCTTGCATTTTTAATATTCCCAGAAGCCAAATCAAAGACTACTGATATCTATTTGAATGCTCAAAATGATTATCAAAATTGTGTAAATACAACGCTCTACGACCAAGTTGATAGCCCCAGTCCCGATTTACCAGAACTTTGTGAGCAGAAGCTACAGGATGCAACGAGACAAGGAGACAGTAGCACGCAGATTATCAACACCAACAGGCTTAAGCTGTCACTTGGTTTCGTAATTTTTGGCTTCATAGTAGGGTTTGTGGCTGTAGGCTTTGCTCCTCTGGCTGTAGGCATGTCGGGCGGCGCCACCATTATTATGATGTTATCTTTGTCCATCCTAGGTAGCACAAGCACGGTTGATACTATCACCACACTACTTTATTTGGCGTGCTTCATTTTGCTAGTTGTGATGCTATTTGTTATCGACAAGGTGCTGCCCGCACCTCTTGCCATAGGGCCAGTCGAGTATGCTACCACACCAGCCCCTGCTACTGCTCCGAAATCAGAACCAGTCGAGTATGCTACCACACCAGCCCCTGCTACTGCTCCGAAATCAGAACCAGTCGAGTATGCTACCACACCAGCCCCTCCTACTGCTCCGAAATCAGAACCAGTCGAGTA
>CALRCL010000014.1 GCA_943354575.1 Patescibacteria group bacterium UBA4664
CCTAGCAAATACTCTGGCTATGCCTTCGGGTGGGGAGTTGAGCGCATTGCAGCCATCAAGTACAACATCACTGACCTAAGACAATTATGGCGACCAAAAATTGAATTTCTGGAGCAATTTTAGATGAAAATTAGCGTCAAACTCATAAACAGCTATCTGAAAAAGCACTTAAATACCGAACAGATGACCGAGGCTCTAGAATGCACCGAAGTCGAGGTCGAAGAAATCTTGTATGCAAAAAAACTAGACCCCAAAATAATTGTAGCTAAGGTGGTAGAAACCAAGCCTCACCCTAATGCCGATAGACTCAAGCTTGCCAAGGTGGATACTGGCAATGGGATAGTCGATATAGTCTGTGGAGCTCCCAATATCCGGGCCGGCATGGTAGTGGTCTTAGCACAGGTAGGAACCATTTTGCCAAGCGGCGACGAGATACAAGATGCTGAGATACGGGGTGAACAATCTCACGGAATGCTTTGTTCGGAACTCGAACTCGGCTGGGGCAAGGATCATAGCGGTATTATAGAGCAAGACCCTAGCCTACCGCTTGGACAGTCATTGTGCGACATAGCAAATACTAGTGATATCATAGACATTAAGACACCCTCAAACCGCTGGGACTACTTATCGTACATTGGCCTGGCCCGCGAAATTTCGGCGACTCAATCTGATAATAGTTTGGTCGAACCTGATATAGACAAAATAACCTATCAAGACAGAGAAGCCGTGAAAGTCAAGAAAGACGGGCAGTGCCAAGCCTTTTATTTGACTCATCTCAAACTCGAACCAAACCGCGCCAGTCCTAGCTGGCTTGTGGATAACTTACAGTCGGCTGGACTTAGATCAATTAGCGCCGTTGTAGACATTACAAATTTTGTGATGCTAGAGTATGGCCAGCCATCGCATGCCTATGACGCGGGCAAAATCAGCGGCAACTTCGGTGTGCGCTTTGCTGGCGCTAACGAAATGCTCACTACCCTCGACGATAAGAACATCGAGCTTAGCGTCCAGGATTTGGTTATTGTGGATAAATCTGGCCCAATCGGGCTGGCAGGAGTAATGGGTGGTAAAAGCACCGAAACAGATGCTTCAAGCACCGAAATTTGGCTAGAGGTTGCCGATTTTGACAAAACCAGCGTTCGGCGTTCGGCTTTACGGCACGGTATAAGAACCGAAGCCTCATCAAGGTTTGAAAGAGGCCTCCCTACTTCCCTTGCCAAAATTGCAACCGCCCGCATAGTCGGTTTGCTCAAAGACATCTGCCAAGCCGAAGTAGTTGGCTTCCCTACTCAGCAGCTATTCGACCAGTCCCACAGTACCAAATTAGGTGTTCGAATTAGATACGCCGAGAAGTTTTTGGGCATCAAGCTCGATGAAAAGGAAGTGACCTCATTACTTAGCAAGCGTGGCTTTGCCCCTAGCCATTTTTCGCTTAGTAAGGAGCTCAAGTCGATCGGCAGCTTGCAGCTCGGGACCGATAACTCAGATGCCGCTACCATCAAAGAGCTATATTCGAAGGCTGGTATCTTGCTCGGACAAACCCTAAAAGATCAATTCGAGTCAGGTATGGAGGTGCCAGAGTCCAGTCTGAAGCCGGGCGATGTACTATTTTTATCTGCCCCAACAGATAAAAAGCCCAAAAATAATCCACAGCAGGCCGGAATATACATTGGCAAAAGTAAGCTGCAGAGCTTGTCTGGCACACCCAAACTGGTGCCAATAACAAGCTTCACTAAATCTCCTCTGTATCTGGGCGCACGTCGTTACGCCGAAAATTTCAACCACATCCTGACGGTCGATGTGCCTTGGTGGCGCAGCGATGTCGTTATGGAAGTCGATATAATCGAGGAAATCGTCAAGGGCCTGGGTTACGAAAATTTGCCCGCCAGCTTGCCGACAATTCAGCTCACCAATACCACCGATCACCAGCTACTACCCCGGCTGATGGAGCTTCGTGAAAAACTCGCAGCACTAGGACTAATTGAAGTTATGACTTATTCGTTTGTGTCTAAGTCTGATATTGAGGACACTCTCGCCGATAAAGCCAAGCACCTTCAAATCGAAAACCCACTTAGTAGCGAGCAAGATTACCTACGCACGGGTCTCTTGAGTAGCCACCTCAATGCGGCTAGATCCAACCAAAATAGCGAACACGATGGTATATTTGAAATCAGCCGAGTGTATGAGCAGACCAAGCCAGAGCCAACAGAGAAGTGGGTGCTTGGTATAACCATCTGGAATGAGTATAGCCTAGCCAGAATCAAGGGTGTCATAGATAGTGTCTTTGGCTGGGCCCGACACGATAATGAGGTCTCGCGAATCACAAGTGAGATTTATATACGCAACCGCGCCGGCTCGCTAGTTGGTGGGTATGGACATTTCGGCCAGCTCTTCCCTGCTGTCTTAAAAAAGTTTGGCATTGGCAAAGAGCTTTCTTTTGCGAGTATTAACATCGAAAAGCTGATTGCAAAATCAAACCAACCCGACCTTCGAGTCATACCGAACCACCAAATTGTCTACCGAGATATTACCGTAGAGCTAGATGAGACCGTGCTGTACCAGAGTATTTATAAAGTACTCTCAGCAGAGCTTTTCTCGGTACAATATAAGAGCGAGTACCAAGATGACGAACTAAAAAATAGCTCAAAAAAACGCCTCACAATTACAATCGGAATAGACCTCGGGCCCAACCCAACCTCAGACGAGATTACGCAGCAGCTAACACGAAGCACAAAGCTGATTACATCTAAGATAAAAGCAAAAGTATTGTAGCCAATAGTTAGTAATCTCGCTATAATAATAAGCATATGGGCAATAAACCTTATTCGCATTTTTTAAGCCTACCAAGGCGGTTGTCTCAATCTGGCCAGAAGCCAGCCCTGAAAGCTCGTGTTTGGTTTATCTTTTTAGGCGTCACGATTGCCTTTGTGTTTTCAAATCTGTTAGTTAGCGCCCTGACCGTCGGTGTGATGTTTCCGGGAGTTTCGGTGGCAGGCAAAGACCTCAGCTTCAAGACTCAAGAGCAAGCCCGAAAGATACTCTCGGATATGCGTCGCCAGCGGAATTTTACGGTAGAGGTCGGCGACCAGACATTTTTGGCTACCAGTAGCGATCTTGGTGCGCAGTACGAACTCGACGAAACACTAAAGCTTGCTTATGCAGTTGGGCATACAAGCCCGCTACCAATTATGGGATTTTTTGATGCCAACAAACATGGGCAAATGGGCTACTCTTATAGTATCAACCGTGATGAACTCAAAAAATTTACCTCTAAAGTGATATCGGCTGTTGGCATTGATCCCCTCAATGCGACGCTAGCTGTTGTCGATGGGCAGCTAACGGTCGTAGCTGACAAGGATGGCTTTAGGGTCGATCAGAAACTTCTCGATAGTATCATCCGGAGTTCGATTGCCGATGGTAAGGATAAGAACCTAAAACTCTCGCCAGTTTCGGTTAAGGCTCCATTTTTAGCTGCCGACACTGGAAAAGCCAAACAGCAAGCCGACGCAATACTCTTGCGCACGGTGGTCTTGAATTACGATGGCCGGCAGTTTATACCCGACCGAGCTACGATAGGTCGCTGGCTGGAGTTTCGGCACACCATCAATTCTGATGGTACGGTTGCTCTGGGTGTATATATCTCGCGTGAGCAGATTTTGGGCTACTTGCAGTCAGTCGCTAACCAAGTCAATGTCGCACCCAAGAATAAAAAGGTCAATATCCGCAATGGCGTCAGCTCGGTCGAGCAGGAAGGCCAAAACGGCAGCGCGATACTACAAGCCGTCGCAGCCGATGCAATTATGGCCGCCATAGAATCTAAGAGTGTCTCAATAAACCTACAGACCCAACCAATCGCCTTTAAGACCGAAACCAACAGCTCGGTCAGCCTCGAGTATGGCCGCTACATTGAGGTCAATCTGTCCAGACAGCAGCTCTGGGCTTATCAAGACAACCAAGTAATATTCTCGACCCCCATCACCAGCGGTGCCACCGGTGCTGGCTTTCCGACAGTGACAGGGCTATTTAGTATCTATGCCAAAGAGACCGCCCGCTATCTCAATGGGCGCCCTTATGGCTGGGACTACAATGTCTATGTCGATTATTGGATGCCATTCTATGGAGGCTACGGCTTGCACGACGCCGATTGGCGCAGCGCCTTTGGTGGGCAAGATTACTACTACGGTGGCAGCCATGGCTGTGTCAATATGCCCAAGGCCTCGGCGGCATTTTTGTATGGCTGGGCCAGTATTGGCACTCCGGTTTGGGTTCATAATTAATTTTTATTGAGCCAACATAATTCTTGCTCCATAGCTAGTTACTGGCAAGCATAACTGGTATAATTATAGCTATGAAGCCAGATGATAAAAATACTGGTTCTGTTGAATCTATACCTGCTGCAGGTGAGTTGGCTATTAGTAAAAATCCCAACCAGCCCACCTCATCTTCACCCGAGACTCAGCCTGCTGTCGCTAGCGCTACAACGCCCCCTCCTACTGTTGTAGCACCTGCCGCCACCACTACTACCGCCACTACTACTACTACCAACGATGACGATAGCACTAACAGCCACTACGAAGCCGGACTCGCCCAGCTGCCCGCTGAGGACTCTGGTCCAATCGAGCCAGAGTGGATCCAAAAAGCCGACGAGATTATAGCCAAAACTAGCTCCGACCCGTACCACCAAGACGATGCCCAACACAGCCTTAGTCGAGCTTATCTGAAAAAAAGATTTAACCTCGAGATAGAGTAGCCCGAAAATGTCCGACATCATGCCTCTAGTAATATTTATAGCAGCCATTGTCTTGGCGGTCATTGCTGGCATCGTGGCTTTTTTGTATGTCCAAAAATCTCGCCACTCCAAGTCGCTCGAGCGAAGCCTCAAGCTAGTACCACTACTTATCAAGATACCACCAAGAGAAACACCTGCCGAAGGGCGCGATAGCCGCGAAGCAGCCAAGGAAAATATTTCTAAGGCCGAAGGAGTCTACCGTTTGCTGTCTGGTATTTCAGCAAAAAAATCCCGGCTTTACGGACAGCGCTATGTAGGCTTTGAGATAGTTGCTATCGGCAAGCAGATATTTTTTTATGTCGCGGTGCCAGCCAGCCTACTAGAGCCAGTCAAAAAAGCCCTATCGTCTGGCTATCCAGGAGTACAAATTGAGCAAAAAGAAGATGTAAATTTTTTCTCTAAAGAATCAAAAATAAATGGCGTGACGGGCGGGGAATTTGAGCTCAAAAAATCTAGCTACTATCCAATCCAAAACTACCAGATGAGTGAGCAAGATTCGCTGGCCGGTATGCTATCTGGGCTATCCAACCTAAGCGAAGGCGAAGGAGCAGCTATACAGGTTTTGATACGACCCGCAAGCTCAAAATGGGCCAAAAAATCTAGGCAGCTTTCAAAGCAAATCCTCGATCCCGACAAAAAAGAAGGCAGTGAAAAGATAATGAGTATGGCAGGAGAAGTCGCCAAGGCACCTTTTAAGGGCAGCAAGTCGGACGAACTAAAACCCAAAGGCGACAAACAGCCCAATATGTTGGAGCAAAAAGAAATTGAGCTATTAGAAGAGAAGTCAAAATACCCAGCATTCGAAACGCTTATTAGGGTTGTGGCTAGCTCTGATGATATTGCGACAGCTACCGGTATCATCGATAGTATTAAGCTCGGCTTCGCCCAGCTTGCACTGGCTAACTCTAATGAATTCGAGTACAAAAAAGCTATAGATATCGAAAAACTCACAACCGACTTTATATTTAGGTACTTCCCCATCAACAGCAACAAAACGGTGCTTAATTCGGTCGAGCTCGCCACAATATTCCACTTGCCGAGCGAGAACCTCGAAATGACCACGCAGGTCGAGCGCAAGGGCATGAAAGAAGTCGCAGCACCGGCCGGAATGAGCGAAGAAGGCATGATACTAGGTACCAATATCTACCAGGGTCGCGAAGAAATTATTCGCCTCTCAGACGAAGACCGCCGCCGACACTTTTATGCTATCGGACAGACCGGCACTGGAAAGTCGCTTTTTTTGCGCAACTGTATTGTGCAAGATATGTACGCTGGCAAGGGCGTGGCTTTTATTGATCCACATGGCGATACGGCAGAAGAGCTAATGGCAATGGTGCCTCCAGAGCGCGCCAAAGATGTCATCTACTTTAATCCCGGCGATACGGAGTTTCCGATGGGCTGGAATATTATGGAGTTCGACCCAGCCCACCCAGAGCAAAAAGACTTCTTGGTACAAGAAGCGATATCGATGCTTTATAAAATATACGACCCGAACAAGCAGGGCTTTATGGGCCCACGCTTCGAAGCTTGGTTTAGAAATGCCGCCCTAACTGTCATGGCCGACCCCAAAGGCGGAACCTTTATAGAAGTTCCAAAAGTTTTTACAGACGACGAATTCCTCAAGAAAAAATTCAAACATGTCACCGACCCTGTGATTCAAGAATTCTGGACCGGTGAAATGGCCCAGACCGATCAGCATTCAAAATCTGAAATGCTAGGCTGGTTCGTATCCAAATTTGGAGCCTTCGCCAACAACGAAATTATGCGTAACATCGTTGGTCAAAAACAATCGGCCTTTGATTTACGCGAGATCATGGACGATGGCAAGATTTTGTTCGTTAATTTGTCCAAGGGGCTTTTGGGCGATATCAACTCGCAGCTACTGGGCATAATGTTTATTATTAAGTTCCAAATGGCCGCTATGAGCCGCGCCGATACCCCCGAGAGTGAGCGCCGCGACTACAGCGTTTATATCGATGAGTTTCAAAACTATTCGACCGACTCTATTGCCACTATTTTGTCGGAAGCTCGCAAGTACCGCCTGAGTATGTTTATGGCCAACCAGTTCATATCGCAGCTCGACGAGAAGGTCAGGGACTCGGTGTTTGGTAATGTTGGCTCGATGATTGGCTTTAGAGTCGGCCCGGACGATGCCGAGTTTTTGGTAAAACAATTTGCGCCTGCCTTTGATGCTCCAGATTTGGTGAGTATCCCGAACCACTATGCAGCCACCAAGATTATTTCTAAAGGCGTTCCGACTGTACCGTTTTCGATGAAAGAAATAATGCCCCCGCTGGGTAAACCTAGGCCTGAGCAGCTAGAAGCCATGAAGGCCTTAAGCCGCGAGCAATTTGCTAAACCCAAGGCCGAGGTCCAGGCCGAAATCATCAAAAACCTAGCTGGCTAGCCTGGCACTTTTGGCCTTTCGATGGTACCAAGCCCAGCCCAGTTTATTTTAACTAGCCAAATTAAATACATTGCTTGTGGATGGCCTTTCGCATATAATAGGTATATATTTAAGCCACCACAAAAGCTTATTATTGCGTCACTAACAGAGGGGATTGTAGATAATTTATGGCCGAAAAAAAGCAACAGTATAACGCCGATCAGATCCAAGTCCTTGAGGGACTGGATCCGGTACGCAAGCGACCAGGAATGTATATTGGAGGTACCGGCAGCGAGGGCTTGCATCATTTGGTCTGGGAGATTGTCAATAACTCCATCGACGAAGCCTTGGCTGGCGAAGCTACCAAGGTCGATGTTGTACTGCAAGACGACGGCTGGGTAACTGTTACCGACGACGGTCGCGGAATACCTGTCGATAAACACAAAACCACCGGCAAGTCGGCACTCGAAACCGTCCTGACGGTATTGCATGCTGGCGGAAAGTTTGGCGGCGGTGGATACAAAGTATCTGGCGGATTACACGGAGTCGGCATTAGCGTTGTTAATGCCCTATCGACCGACCTCAAGGCCACTGTCTGGAAAGACGGCTTTGAGTACCAGCAAAACTATAAGCTAGGCGTGCCAGTATCGGATATCAAAAAAATCGAAAAGACCACTAAGCGCGGCACCCAGATTAGTTTTAAGGCCGATGATGACATTTTCGAAACAACCAAATTTAGCTACAAGACTATCTTGGATTATTTGCGGCACCAAGCCTACTTGACCAAGGGCGTGCAGGTCAATATCAAAGACGAGCGCACTAGCCAGAGCTATGGCTTTTATTTTGAAGGCGGCATCAAGAGCTATGTCGAGCACCTCAATAAAGGCAAAGAATCTCTCAACGAACCAACTTTTTATGTCGACAAAAAGGTCGACGACGTAGTAGTTGAGATAGCCATTCAATACAGCAATAGCTTTAATGAGCAGTTTAAGGCTTTTGCTAATAATATCTTTAACCCAGAGGGTGGCACCCATGTGGTTGGGTTTAGGTCGGCCCTAACTCGAGCCATCAACGACTACACTCGTAAAAATGGACTCATCAAAGAAAAAGAAGAAAACCTCACTGGCGACGATGTTCGCGAAGGCCTAACAGCAATCGTGTCTGTTAAGCTAGCCGACCCACAGTTCGAAGGCCAAACCAAAGCCAAGCTCGGAAACCCCGAAATTCGAAGTATCGTCGAGAAGGTCTTGAACGAATACCTGAGCTACTACCTAGAGGAAAACCCCAACGAAGCCAAAAAAATTATCGGCAAGGGTTTGCTTTCGGCTCGCGCCCGACTCGCGGCCCGTGCGGCCCGTGATAGCGTAATTCGCAAGGGCGCCCTCGAGGGCATGACATTGCCCGGTAAGCTCGCGGACTGCAGCAGCAAAGATGCCGAAAAGAGCGAAGTGTATTTGGTAGAGGGTGACTCGGCCGGCGGTTCAGCCAAGCAAGGCCGCGACCGAGAGTTTCAGGCCATACTGCCTCTAAGGGGTAAGATTCTCAATGTCGAACGCGCCCGTCTCGATAAAATGCTCGCCAACAATGAAGTCAAAAACCTTATCATTGCAATGGGCACCGGCATCGGCGAGACCTTCGATATTTCTCGGTTGCGTTATCACCGTATTATTATTATGACCGACGCCGATGTCGATGGTGCTCATATTCGAACTCTACTACTAACATTATTTTACCGTCACTTTAGCGAGCTGGTTTTGGCTGGCAAGATATACATCGCTCAGCCGCCACTTTATAAAATTAGCGCTGGCAAAAGTAGCCAGTATGCTTACTCGGACGCCCAGCGCGACAGCATAATAAAAGCGATTCAGGCCAAAAAAGCCGAAACTAAAAAAGCCAAATCTAGTGAACAAAAAATCACCGAAGATAAAATCAGCGCCGATGTTCAGACAGCCAAAGACCTAGCTGAGCTAGCTGGCGATGTTCAGGCCGAGGCCGAAACAGGCGGCGGAGGCGGTGGAGATAATCAAAAAATCGCCGGAATTAGTATCCAGCGCTATAAAGGTCTGGGCGAGATGAATCCCGAGCAGCTTTGGGAAACCACCATGGATCCGACCAACCGAGTGCTTTTAAAGGTCACGGTCGATGACGCCGAAAAAGCCGATTCTATATTCAATAAGCTGATGGGCGAAGAAGTCAGCTTACGCAAAAACTTTATTCAAACCCACGCTAGTAGCGTAGAGAACTTGGACGTATAAGATGGACAAACAAATGCCAAACCCAGAAGAAATACCAACTACACCACCAGAGAACCAAATGGACTCTCTCAGCGCGCCAGTTAGCGGCACTAACGCTAGCGGCAAGGGTCAGGCAGTCAAGACAGAGTTTGGCTTGGTAGCACCCCAGACCATTGAAGGCGAAATGGAAAAAAGCTACCTCGACTACGCGATGAGTGTAATTGTATCTAGGGCGCTTCCAGATGTCCGTGATGGACTCAAACCGGTTCATCGTCGAATACTTTTTGCTATGAACAACCTCGGCCTTAGGCACAATGTAAAGTTCCGCAAATCTGCCACCATAGTTGGAGAGGTTTTGGGTAAGTACCACCCGCACGGCGATGTTGCGGTTTATGAGTCGATGGTTCGTATGGCTCAAGACTGGGTAATGCGCTATCGCATGGTCGACGGTCAGGGTAACTTCGGAAGCATGGACGGCGACGGCGCAGCGGCTCACCGATACACCGAGGCCCGCATGACCAAGTACGCCGAAGAAATGCTTTTAGATATCGAAAAAGACACCGTCGATTTTATGCCCAACTACGACGGCTCACAGTTTGAGCCCAAGGTGTTGCCGGCCAAAGTACCAAACCTGCTACTTAATGGAGTGCAGGGAATCGCCGTCGGAATGGCCACCAATATCCCTACTCACAACCTTACCGAAGTTGTCGATGCCGTACTATATCTGATAGACAACCCCGAAGCTGGCGTAGCCGACCTCATTAAGATCATAAAGGGCCCGGACTTCCCAACTGGCGGTGTGATATTCGACGACGGATCGATTGCCCAAGCCTATGGCACCGGCCGAGGCTCTATTACGATGCGCGCCGTAGCCGAGATCACCGAAGACCAAAAAGGCAAGGAGCGCATTATTATTACTGAAGTTCCTTACCAGACAAACAAAGCTAGCTTGGTAGAAAAAATCGCCGAGTTAGTTCAGACCAAAAAGATAGTCGGCATATCTGATCTCCGTGACGAATCTGGCAAAGAAGGTGTGCGTGTCGTGATAGAGCTCAAAAAAGATGCTTATTCGGGCAAGATATTAAACCAACTCTACAAGATGACCCCTATGCAAACGGCCTTCCATGTCAATATGTTGGCTCTTGTCGAGGGTATTCAGCCCAGAGTTCTGAACATCGAAATGGTCTTACGCTACTACCTTGAGCACCGACAGGTTGTGGTACGCAGGCGAACCGAATTCGAGCTTCGCAAGGCCGAAGAGCGGGCCCATATACTGGAAGGGCTCAAGATAGCACTCGATGAAATCGACAAAGTCATTAGCACCATTCGTGCCAGTGCCAACCAAGAAGAGGCCCGAGCAAACCTCATGACGCAGTTCAAGCTAACCGAAATCCAAGCCAATGCAATTCTGGCAATGCAACTTCGCGTTTTGGCCGGGCTCGAGCGCAAGCGTATCGAAGACGAGTACTTCGAACTCCAAAAGCTTATCAATAAATTAAAAGAAATCCTCAGTAGCGTGGCCAACATCCTGAAGGTAATCCGAACCGAACTAGAAGAAGTAAAGGAGACCTATGGCGATAAGCGTAAAACCCAGATTATCAAAAAAGCAATCGGTAACTTTAGCGAAGAAGACCTGATACCGGACGAGGAAGTAGTTATTACACTCACTAAGGGCAATTATATTAAGCGAATTATTGCTACCGAATACCGTTCACAGGGCCGCGGAGGCAAGGGCAAAATGGGAATGCGTACCAAAGAAGAAGATGTCGTCGAGCATGTTGTACAAGCCCAAACACACGATACAATACTATTTTTCACGACTCTTGGAAGAGTATTTAAGCTCAAGGTTTACGAAATACCACCAGCCAGCCGCATTGCCAAAGGCCAGTCCATTATGAACGTCTTGAGTCTCAGCCCAGAGGAAAGCGTCACCTCGCTTGTTGCTATCCAAAAAGACGACCCAGCCAAATACCTATTTATGACCACCAATAATGGAACCGTCAAAAAGACTTCCCTTTCGGACTTTACCAATATCCGCCAGAGCGGAATAGTGGCCATTAAGCTCGATGGCGGCGATAAGCTCAGCTGGGTCAAAAAGACCACCGGCGAGGACAATATTATAATCTCAACATCTAATGCCCAAGCAATTCGTTTTAACGAAAAAGACGCTCGGCCAATGGGGCGAGCTACCAGGGGCGTTAGGGGCATTAGATTGCGCAAAGACGACGTTGTGGTTGGGATGGACGTAATTAGTGGTGAAGACAAGCTGATGCTAGTGATTATGGAAAACGGCTACGGAAAAATCACCAAGAGCAATCAATTTTCATCGCACAATCGCGGTGGGGTTGGCATTAAAGCCGGCGTTGCAACAGCCAAGACCGGCAAGGCTGTCGATGTCCGAATAATCGACGGACGCGAAGATGACGTGCTTATTATATCCAAACGAGGCCAAGTGATACGCCTCAAGCTTAGCGCCATCCCAGTCATTGGCAGATCAACCCAAGGCGTTCGAATTATGCGCATGGCCGAAGGCGACCAGATAGCGTCTATTGCACTTTTACCAAAAGAGCTTGAGTCCGATATACCTATCGAAGCACCGATTGTACCAATTGCAGATAGTAGCAAGCCACCAAAGCCATCCGAAGATCCAAAGCCATCAAAAAAGACAGCCAAGTAGCTTCTAAGCACTTTGTAAGCATAGCCAAATTATAGTATTATGAAGCTAACAGAAAGGTAAAAGTATGCTCCAGGCTTTTCCAAAAAAGTTACACTCAAGAATTGCCAGCCATTTCTTGAACCCGACCGCTGTCATCGATGGTCTAGATGTCCGCATTGGCCACAAAGTACTCGAGATAGGCCTACCGATTGGCTTTTTTGCTCCGGCTTTACTCAATAAAGTTGGCGAAGAGGGTGGTGTCTTTGTTGCAGGCCCAAGCTTAGACTCTTTTGGCAAGCTATCGCACCTGGCGGAGCGAAAAAACCTAGAATTTTTGCTTTTGGCTGATGTTTTGACTGGAGGAGCCATACCAAATGGCTCGCTGGACACTGTGGTTTTGACCAACCTGCTATCGAGCACCATCAAGCCCGACTCGTTTTGCCTAGCGATTGGCCAATATCTAAAGTCCGATAGCGAAATAGTGCTAATCGACTGGGATAGTAAAATAATAAATGTTGGGCCTAGTATGGATAGGCGTGTCACCAAGGAAGATGCCCTTCGGCTCATGAACAGTTGCGGAATGAGCTTCAAGCGGCTGATAGACCTGCCCGGCTACCACTATGGGATGGTTTTTAGCTTCGGTTCGCCGTAGCTACAGATAAGTTATAGACTTATAGCTATTAAAGCTTTAGAATAAATATAATTTAACGAGAGGGACTTTTTTTATGATTACACCTTATTTATATGTTCCACTGTTGGCCTGGCTAATAGCCCAACTCATTAAAACTGCTATCGAAATCATCAAAGGCGACGCCGATGTACGCTATCTTTACGCATCAGGCGGAATGCCCTCAGCACACTCGGCCGTGGTTTGCTCGTTAGCTGGCTATACTTTTTATCATCAGGGCATCAACAGTCCGTTGTTTGGCGTTACGGCGATAATCGCCGGAATTGTGATGTACGATAGCTTTGGAGTGCGCCGCAGTGCTGGCGAACAAGCCCGAACCCTCAACACATTGATAGCCGAGATGGCCCGCACTGGAAATTTGCGCAAACCAGACGATTACGGCCAGCTTCGTGAGATTCTAGGCCACCAGCCACTGGAGGTAATCGTCGGTGCGATATTGGGCGGGCTAGTAGCCACGCTTTTTAGCCTCAATCAAATCACGCCGATTATCAAATGGCTAACATCAGCGCCAAGCAAATTAGAAATAAACATAATCTTTGGTGTCGGCGCAGCGCTAATAATCGTTTCGCTGGGCATATTTGCAGTTTATAAAAAGAAAATCAAAAAAGACCGCGAACTTAAAAAGATCAACACCTACTTCCAGCTATCCAATATCAGCCTTGGCTTGTCCTTACTACTGGCAGGCCTACTCGCCAACGAGTCGATACTACCTTACGGGCAGCGCTGGCTGGCAGTTACTATTATGACCATATGGGCCCTACTGATGCTAATTGCTATCTGGCGAATGGCCAATTTGAGCAAAATTGCGCGTTTTAGTTCGCCCGATGACGACTCTAGTAAAAAAGCATGGCTCAAAAAAGCTGGCAAAAAGAAGTAGACAGGCATTATAGGCTTGACACCACCCTATTTAACCTGTAAAATTCAATTTAAGTTTTTGCTTAGCAAATAAAGCGGACTACAAATAAAAACAGCAGACATTAAATTGTCAGCTGATTTTATTTTGACGCTGCAGAAGGCTCAAGCAAAAGCATGGTATCTTGAGAAGTAAATAGTGCTAGAAACAAGGACTCGTTAATTTCTTTTTGGTTACGTTTTTTTAAAAATGTAACAACCCAAGGTGCTTCTCTTTTTAGAGAATGCATCACTGGTTTTAAAGCCAGTAACTCTTTTGTTGGAGATTGGTTTTATCTATTTTTAAGAACAATGCTTTGTTTAGATGCTCCAAGCGGCTTGCCGTTTGAAGCCTATACTAAGTACTTATATAGATTGCCAGCTCCAACTTTTTTGGAGAGTTGGCCTAGACTAGTGGATGAACATTTTGATGACAATGTCGGCTTGCCGGCAGTCAAAGAGATGCCTCTTATCTTCGCTAAACATCCATTTTTTGGAGAGTTTGATCCTGGCTCAGGATGAACGCTGGCGGCACGCCTAACACATGCAAGTCGAACGAAAATTTAGATTTTAGATTTTAGATGTTAGAATTTCGATTTATTCGAATCTCTAACATCTATCGTCTAGCTTCTACTTTTTAGTGGCGGACGGGTGAGTAACACGTTGGAACCTGCCCCGAAGAGGGGGATAACCATCCGAAAGGGTGGCTAATACCCCATATACTCCGATTTATTCGGAGGAAAGCTTTCGCGCTTCGGGAGGGGCCTGCGTAACATTAGCTAGTTGGTGAGGTAAAAGCTCACCAAGGCTACGATGTTTAGCTGGTTTGAGAGGATGATCAGCCACACTGGGACTGAGATACGGCCCAGACTCCTACGGGAGGCAGCAGTGAGGAATATTCCACAATGGGGGCAACCCTGATGGAGCGATGCCGCGTGCAGGAAGACGCTTTTCGGAGTGTAAACTGCTTTTAACAGGGAAGATTATGACGGTACCTGTAGAATAAGGACCGGCTAACTACGTGCCAGCAGCCGCGGTAATACGTAGGGTCCAAGCGTTATTCGGAATTACTGGGCGTAAAGCGTTCGTAGGCGGTTTGATAAGTTGGATGTGAAATCCTGTGGCTCAACCACATGGACTGTGTCCAAAACTATCTAACTAGAGCATAGTAGAGGCAAGTGGAATTTCTGGTGTAGGAGTGACATCCGTAGATATCAGAAGGAACACCAATGGCGAAGGCAGCTTGCTGGGCTATTGCTGACGCTCAGGAACGAAAGCGTGGGGAGCGAACGGGATTAGATACCCCGGTAGTCCACGCCGTAAACGATGATCACTAACAGTATGGAGATTCGACCCTCTGTGTTGTAAAGCTAACGCGTTAAGTGATCCGCCTGGGGAGTACGGGCGCAAGCTTAAAACTCAAAGGAATTGACGGGGACCCGCACAAGCAGTGGAGGATGTGGTTTAATTCGACGCTAAGCGAAGAACCTTACCGAGGTTTGACATCCCAGGAAATCAAGCGAAAGCTAGATGTGCCTTCGGGAACCTGGTGACAGGTGCTGCATGGCCGTCGTCAGCTCGTGTCGTGAGATGTTGGGTTAAGTCCCGCAACGAGCGCAACCCTCGTCGTAAGTTAGTATGTCTTACGAGACCGCCTGGGTTAACCAGGAGGAAGGTGGGGATGACGTCTGGTCAGCATGGCCCTTACACCTCGGGCTACACACGTCCTACAATGGCCGTTACAACGCGCTAGCCAAGCCGTAAGGCGGAGCGAATCGCATCAAAAGCGGCCTCAGTTCGGATTGAGGGCTGAAACTCGCCCTCATGAAGCTGGAATTGCTAGTAATGGTGGATCAGAATGCCGCCGTGAATACGTTCTCGGGTCTTGTACACACCGCCCGTCAAGTCACGGGAGTTGGGAGCACCCGAAGTGATCAATTTGATCCCTAAGGTGAGACCAGCGACTGGGGCTAAGTCGTAACAAGGTATCCGTACCGGAAGGTGCGGATGGATCACCTCCTTTCTAGGGAGTAATCGCTCAAAGCAATTTGGGTCTGTAGACATGAGGCTACAGTTATGTCGAGCCACGATTTATCGTGGGAGTAGACTAAGTACTTCTAGGTCGAATCCATCTTTTTTGGATGGATTGTTACTAACGAGTCGTTTCTAGCACTACTTACCGCTCAAGGGTAAAACACCCCTACATCTTTTCGATTAGGGGTGTTTTATATTGGTTTATTTATAGGTCGGGTAATTGCCTGTGAGCAACTACCGGCTAGGCTATTGATTGAGTCTAAAAGTTTGAGAGGCCCAGTCGCTTAAGGGGTTGGTAATAAAGGTCACCGCACCACTAAAAATCAAAATACCCAATACCACCAGCACCACACCAAATAATTTTATAAAGCCGCGACTACTGCCGGCGGCGTGTTTTTCGATAAAATCAATGGCCCCCGTGAAGTTATAAATCTGCTCCGAAAATATAACGGTCAGTATGCCGATGGCAGTGATGATGAATCCCCAAATAAATTGCATATGCTAATTTTATCACATCTCAGATTTTGTGGTAGCCATACCGAGTCGCCTCTTGAAAATTAAGCATTTTCAGGTTACAATAGTCTGGTTCTTGGCTCTTTTTTTGGTAATATAAAGGTATCACCTTGTACAACGAGGGCTTGTAGCTCAGCTGGTTAGAGCGCGTCACTGATAATGACGAGGTCGCAGGTTCGAGTCCTGCCAAGCCCACCATTTACGAGGGGATTCGACTGGGTTTACCCAGTCGGTCTCCACCATAGTTTTTTTTAAATTCTTTTAAATTCTTTTAAACCAATTCAACAAACCAAGGAGCCATGCGACTGTATGTTGAATTGAGAGGAGGAGTGAACGGCAAACTGCAGTTGGCTTTATTAAAAAGCCAACGAAAGCCTACAGTTTACTGCGACGAGGGGCATTAGCTCAGTTGGCTAGAGCGCCTGCTTTGCAAGCAGGAAGTCCGGGGTTCGAGTCCCCGATGCTCCACCATATAAAAAACCCACCATCAGTGGGTTTTTTATATGGATAGATTACCCGAGAACCTCAGAGCCCGTAGGGCGGGGTTCGGTGGAGCCGCGCCGTGCCGATCATTGCTAGTGTAGATAAACGCTACTATAATAAAACCCATGAAGCCAAAAGTACTACTCAAAACCATCGCCCTGCTTGCTGGCTCGGCGTTTTTAAAATACTACCTATCTAAATCCCCACTCGCTAGCGAGTCTAAGCTGCTGGCGATGGTCTCGGTGCTGGCAATAGTCGTCTTCGGTGGCCTAATAATCTATCAAATCGCTAAATACATCGAAGATATCACGACGGTACTAAAGGTCAAAACAGGCCTTGCGGGCGGGCTATTGCAGGCAGTCGGAACGGCCTTCCCAGATATGGCTCTTGGCATAACAGCGGCAGTCATTAGCATCTCGTATGTCGGCAACAACGAGCTGCTGGCAGTTCAGTATGCGATAGTGGCCGCCAGCACCACCTTTGGATCTAACTTTTATAATATCGCTCATGCTAGCTGGTGTATTTATCGTCAAAATCAGGCCAATCGCAAAGACCGCAAAATCAAAATGTTCCCCTTTATTGGTGGTGGTATTGTAAGCCCCTTGAGTGAGCACCATATTAAGCCAAAAGTCGTCGAAATCAACACAGCGATAAGCGTCTTGGTGGCCCTGACTCTACTGACCACCGTGGTCGTAATTGGTATGGTGTTTTTTGGTAGCGTGGTTCCGCCCGTCGGCATCAGCGGCGATCTCTACCAGCTCAAGTGGTATGTCGGCATCATTATGGTGGCCTTGGTACTTATGGTGCTATTTATATTCCGCAAAAACACCGGCTCGCACCAAGACGACGACACCAACGATTTTACCAAGGCCAACAATCTGGTGCTGTGGCTGGTGCTTATAGTATCTGGAATAATCATATTATTTACGGCCGAGGCAATGATCGAGGCGGTCATTCGCTTTAGCGAGCTGACACACCTACCGACGGTCGTTAGTGGACTAATCGCTGGGCTCATCGGCTGCTTGGGCGAAATGATGGTGATCCACAACTTTACCGTTAATCCGAAGGGCAAAATCGGCGATGCCGTGGTGGGGGTTGCGATGGACAACATCATGACCTTGTTGGGGGCTTCTATAGTCGCAATTATTGGCGGTATATTTTTGGGTGGCTCGGCGCTGCTAGTGATATTTACGGTCATACTCTGCCTCAATACGGTTCTAATTTGGCAGGTCTCAAAGCTCAAAGACCACTATATAGACCCTACAGCCCAAGAATAATCATCACCGCCATAGCGGCCATCAGCAGATCCTCGCCGAGGCTGACATAGCTCATCGGCAACTTAAAGACAGTTCCTAGACAGGCGCACATCAAAACTTTTTTATCTCTAATACCACTGTATGCTCCAAATGAATTGATGATCATTAGCGCCAAGGTAATCCAAGCAACAGCTACTATCTCGAAGCGCAGCAAAAATGCCAATCCCAGGGCTATTTCGACGAAAGGGTAAATGTAGCCATAGGCCTTTACTCGTTTTGCAATTTCGTCGTACATGGCATAGGCCTCAGCAAAGGCCGAGAGCTTGATTAGCTTAAAGGCGCCGAACACCAAAAAGAACCCGGCCATAAAATCTATCATAATACTTTGGTAGCTAAACACCTGGCGCCACCATGAGGCAATTACAGAAAACACAATAATAAAAGCAAATATAATTATTAGCGGTACAAATGACTTGAGCTTAAAATAAAACTTCATATGGCTATTATAGCACCTCCCAAAAAAAATGAAGCCCCGACAAAGCGAGGCTTCATCGGGGTTTAAATCAAATCTGAACTGTCGGAAAGCGCAAGGCTACAGCTGGGCGCTTTCGCCGTTTATGTTGAATTATTAGGTAGGGGTCGGTTGGTTCGTCGACCAGCCCAATGATTTCAACACACCCTAGCTCGCGCGGAAGACTCGGGCAAGCTGCCAAATA
>CALRCL010000015.1 GCA_943354575.1 Patescibacteria group bacterium UBA4664
GCGGCGCATTTCGGTTGTTCCGCCCCATATTCCACGCTCGTCATTGATTAGAGCGTACTCTAGGCATTCAACCTTAACTGAACAAGAATCGCAGATTCCAATGGCTAGTTTTATAAATGATTTTGTTTCTGCAAAAAAAATCTTAGAGTCCATTTCTGCGCAGGCTCCTTTGGACATCCAGTTATTTTGCAACGTGCTGGTAGTTGAGTTTGTTCTCACTGAGGCTCTTTTCATGATGGGTGCTTTTGGGTTGTTTTGGGTGCTAAATAACCTTAACCTGACTATATGTATTAGTTATTTATATTGGTAAGTCTACTCTGAACATCATTACAGCGCAACATATTTTTTAGCTACTGCATTATACCGATTTGTTCATTGGCAAACCTATTGATTGTAAAATAAAAAACCCCATCGTTAGATGGGGCTAGGATTAGCCTAGATTGGCCAGCCCGAAGTGTTGGCTTCGCGCCGACGCAAGTGCTTTTTTGTCTGCGATATTTTACGCAGCAGCGCTGGGCCGTCATCGCTCGCGATGATATCGCCTAGCTCCGCCAGGTCGGCTCGCAACAAATTAAGAAGTTCCGTGTAAACTCGGCTCGGTCCTGAAATAGGTAGCATTGACTCTAGGTCAGATATTATTTTTGGACGCAAATCCCTGACCTCTTTGTTTTTGACTAGTGAGAGAGTATTGGAAAACTCTCCAAGCAAGTCCTCTAAAAACATAGTGCGCCGTATTTTATTACGAGCAACTAGGCTGTCCAAGGAATTTAAGTAGCCGTTATGGTTGATTACTTTTAAGCCATAACCAAATGGGTTGCAATGATACAGCTCTGAGCTACGCTCAAATTGCTGTGCAACGGTCGAACTGCGACCAAAACTCAACAGCCTATCGAGCCAGACGAGCTCCTGCTTGAATGTATCTAGCACTAGCCCACCGAAACCTGCACGATTACGAGCAGAATGAAGTGAGAGGGCATCGAATGTTAGCTGGTCTCTTAAAAGACGGTCAGTCATTACAAGCTGGGCACTTTTTGCCCCAGGGTTGTATCTGCCTCTGCTGTCCTTGAGGTCAATAACGTCGCTAAGTACTTCGCCGGCGTGGATTCGGCTGATTGTTCTGGCACCAAGTAGCTTTGAGCTGTAGCCGCTAAGCAGCTGGCTAAAATACTCAATTGCTAGTGGGTTTGAACCAATAGCTGACCAACTAGTGGTAAAGCTTTTTATAGCAACACTATTGCCCAGACGAATACTTTCGATTGTGTCTCGAGAGCAAGCAATGCTATCGGCACTGTCTTGGCCAGACCTACCAAGCGAGAATACGTCCCAGCTTTGGTAGTAGGTTAACTTGGGGTTTTCGGGCCGTACAACAGCCAATATTTCACCGACACGACTTACATCCTTAGGGTCAAAAACCCCAACAATCAAATAGTGTTTATTGGTCGGATCGTTAAGAACTTTCTTTACCCGATACTTTCCAGCCTTCGAGATGCGACTAACTCCGCCGAGCCGGTATACTTCTGGAGCTCCGAACTCTAACATATTTAAGAGCCTTTCATTGTCGAGGTGCATTTACGGCGGTAGTTTAGCATATTTACAGCTTGACTTCAAGCCTCCCAACAGATTATAATCCTTTGGTAATAGCACAATATTCCGGACTTCCGCTAGCAGGCGGATCAATGGTAGAGAGCCCCGAAAATGTAATCCGGAGTAGCTCAATGGTAGAGCACCGCCCTGTTAAGGCGATTGTTGCCGGTTCGAGTCCGGCCTCCGGAGCCAAAGAAAAAGAGTCAGGCCTTGTGCTCGGCTCTTTTTCTTTGGCACTCTGGGAACCAGAGTCTCGAACCGGAGGTTCGGTGTAGCAAACTCACGCACAGAAGCTCGCTTCGAGCATGAGTGAGCGGAAAAGGACGAAGTCCGCTATCCGGCCTCTCTTCGAGTCTGAGCCTGAGAGCTCATCCCTCAGAGTCGAATGACCGGAGCCATACAAGAAGAGGCTTAATAAAGCCTTTTTTGATACCAAAAAACAACCCCTATCGGTCTTAGAATTTTTTTGATAATATCTGAGTATGGGCGAATTGCTTGTAGATAAATATCTTTCAAAACTTGAAGAATCAGATAGGTCTGAACTTGAAAAGATCAGGGTGACTGTTAAGAATGTGGTTCCTGAGGCAGTTGAAGTTATCAGCTATGGAATGCCTGGATTCAAATATAAAGGGCAATATCTACTAGGTTATGCTGCATTTAGCGACCATTTAAGTTTATTCCCAACTTCATACCCGATTGAGGTGCTTAAAGATAAATTAATAGATTACAAAACATCAAAAGCAACGATCCAAATTCACAAGAGTAGTCCACTTCCTGAGGCGTTGATTACCGAGATTGTCCAAATTCGCCTAAAAAGTATTCTTGAAAAAAAGAAATAATTCTAAACTCAGCCCACCAAGCGAGCCATAAAAAACGCCCGAGATTGTCTCGGGCGTTTTTTATGATTTCTGGATTGATACAACAGCCTGGGCTATAATTTAGCTATGAATGACAGACGCATCAACCCAAATACTGTTACAGGCCGAATTAGCGCCAAGGCCATTGAGTTACTAGAAAAACACCCAGAAGGCATACGCTGGAGTGAAATGTTAAGATTGATTCAAGAAGCTTTTCCAGATTTTCATCCCAAAACTATCAATGGCTGTGTGTGGAAGCTTGTAGAAAAGTTTCCCGATAAAGTCTATAAACCAGAAAAAGGCTTGTTTCGATCTATTAAGTATAAATAAAATTGTGCCAACAGTATCTTTTTGTCACTCTGAACTGGCTATTTATAATGCATCTGCCAGACGAATAATACAACTATAGCTATAACCGCCACTAAATAGTTGTTATACTTATAGCTATGAACAACGAGCCGAACGAAATACAGTCAAGCCAGTCGCCAACCCAAAACGACAGTAGAGAAAAATTGGCCGACGAGCTTGATGCGATAGTACAACAAAATGAGCAATCGCCAGACGCATATACTACCGAACCTTCGATTACTGAATCTCAGGATACCAGCGAGATAGCTAGCGCACTTTTTGGATCCGAATATCAGCCGGTTGATACAGTTTTGCCAATTGCAGAGTTTGTTAGCCAGCGCGTCAATACCTATTCGGAGCGAGGGAGTGACAAATCGGGCCGCCTGATATTTGAGATGGGTGATAAGAGCTTTAGTTTTAAATCTATATTAGAATCTCCAACCTACCCAACCCAAACCAAGACACACACAACCCTTATTGGAGAGCCCTCATTAGTATTGGAGGAGAGTGGCAAAGATACTCACCAGATATACCAGTCAGAGGTAGCCAAGATTACGCCCGACAAGGTGGATGACAAGGAGCATTATACTGTCGACCGATCTCTCAAGGGCATATTACAACTCGCCCAGCATATAAACCCTACAGACTCCACTATCGGCGTTATGCTCACCGAGATCAGTGGCGGAGTCTATTCCGATAGGGCACTATTGCTACTTGATGCTATTGCTGCCACAACCTGTATGGATGAAGCTGGCAACATGGGCAAAATCGATCCGTATGGTGACGCTATGGTTGTATTGGCTCTATCAGGCGACGCTGCTGCCCAAGCTCAGATATCGAGTAGGGTAGCTAAGCTCCACGAGATAGACTCCGTTACTACCAGCGAAGAGACGGCCAAAATAATTGATCACAATACAAAGTGGCCACAGAAAGATGGTGAGCAAGAAAATATCTTGTCGCTGGCACAGCTATCTATGGCACACACTTCCAAATTCCCGCCGCTCAGGGACGAGTCTGGCCAGATAATAATTAAAACAAGATTCGATGCACAGGGCTTTAGCCGAGCTTCACTGCATTTTACCGTTAATCATTTGGTCAAAGCTCATTTATATGGGAGCTGGGACGAGTCGCCTTTTGTGGTTGTCGCGCCACTGAAGGAAATGCTAGAACAAAACGGCAAACCCAGGGCTCTTGGTGGAATAGACAGTTGGTGGCTAAGAAACCCCGGACAGGCCGTAGAGTGCCCAGGCGCAATTGTAATCGCACCCAATACACGGGAGGGCTCGCCACTCTTAGAATCTTCCGGTGATGAAATACGCTATAAAACCAAGGATTATAGTGAGCAAGATATCGAAGAGCTGCTGACAGGTATGTTCGCAAGCGGGACAATAGCCTGGAGCGATTTACCCCCCGATGCTCAGGAAGCTATTACTGAGATCGACCCGGAGTTCAAGACAGCGACATATCATTTTAATAGTGAATACTATAACGATGAACGCAATAAAATTATATCTGCCGTCAATAGCGTGTATCAAAATAGTATAGACACTATGAATATTGAATTTTGTTATATCGCTAAGCAGCTGGCTTTTTTGGAGGCGCTTAGGCTGCAGGGCGCACCGCCTGCAATATCGCATCAGTGGGATACTAGTATAGAGGGCTCTATAAAAAGAGTGGCAAGAGACCTAGTGGTGTCACCGCGACTGCATGCAGACTCATCCGAAGCCTACTTTGAGTCTTACTACTGGAAGAATATCGATTTTGACGATGCAGTATTTGGCATTGGAAAAAATCTTGATCCTCAGACACGTAGAGCTGTATTAGCTAGCGGCGCGATGCCTACTCGCCAAACAATTACTGAAAAATTCAATGATCTTGGTTTTTAAATTGTTAATTTTTAAGCCTCAGCCGTATGGACTAAAAACCACGGTACCGCTTTGGCTTGCATAGTGATAATATGTAGATATGCGAAACCATAAGCCTAATAAAAAAAAGCAGACCTTTTTTAAGCGTCACAAGCTGCTAAAAGCGTCATTATTATTATTGACTGTGTTGATTATTATTTTGATTGTACTTAACGTCGTTAGTAAGCTCCAGCGAGACGCATTTCAAAACGGCCTCAACAGCTTTTATGATACTGCTGGGCTCAATAACATTGGCCCGCAAGGCGAAATAATACGCTCCGAGCCAGTGACAGTCAGCCTCCAAAACGGAACAGGGCAGAGGGTGCTTTATCGAACCCAGCGTGCTGATGGTAGCAATACATTTACATCGGGTATGATATACACTCCATCTGCCCCTTCCGCTTCGCCGCGACCCATTATGGCCTGGGCACATGGCACATTGGGCATGGGCGATAGCTGTGCACCTTCGCGCCAAAAAGATCCGATTGGCAGCACTGGCATGGGCTGGGTCGATGCCATGTTGGCTCGCGGCTGGGTGGTAACAGCAACCGACTATGCCGGCTTTGGTACCCCCGGCATAGAGGCTTACTTGGTTGGCCAATCAGAAGCTCATGATGTACTCAATAGCGTCAGAGCTGCCAAAAACTTGCCTGGAACCAACGTCGGCAATAGCTATGCGATTTGGGGCCACTCCCAAGGTGGGCATTCGGCATTATTTAGTGCCAGTCTGGCATCGAGCTATCTACCCGAATATCAGCTTGTTGGTACGGCTGCATCAGCCCCAGCAGCACAGCTCGAATCGCTCCTAACTCAACAATTCGACACTGCGGTATCGTGGTTGATTGGTCCAGAAGTTGTTGTATCTTGGCCTGATAATTTTGCAGGGCTTAACCCCGACCAAGTCCTGACTAATCCTGGAGCCAAGAACTACCAGGCCACTGCTGAGGCCTGTATCAAGGATGTGGCACTTGGAGGCATCATCAGGGCAAAGATTGGTCAGAAGTTTTTTACCCAATCTCTGATGACACTACCTGAATGGAAAAGCGTCATTACCAAAGAAACTGCACCAGTACTGAGCCCCTCGCAGCCCCTATTGGTGGCAGAAAGCTTAACAGACCAGGTAGTACTGCCCAATACTACAGCACAATATATACAGCGAGCCTGCCAAGGCGGATCAAATTTGACCTCGCTCTGGCTCAACAGTGTTGGCCACATACAACTCCAGGGCGTGGTGGCCCCAAGTGTTATGAACTGGCTTGGCGATAGATTTGCCGGTAGATCCACAGCCCCAACGTGTAATCAGCCGCTACCTATTACCCCAGCCACCAATTAGCCAAAAAACCGCCGCATAGTTACAATTGAAGTAAAATTATTAGATTTGAGGTAGAATAGGGCTATGAATACAGACATCAATAACATTAGCAACCGAACCGTATTTAGGGTGCTACTGATAATACTATTATTTGTGGTTGGGATGTTCTTGGTAGTTACTGTCTCAAAGCAACTAGTTTGGCTCGGAATATCATTTTTCTTGGCACTAGCACTCGAGCCACCAGTAAATTGGCTCAGTAGCAAACTCCCAAAAAGGAGCCGTGGCCTAGCCGTACTGTTAGTGGTAACTGCGACGCTATCTGTGATTGCATATGTTATAGCGATTTTTGGCCCTCCGCTAGTCAAGCAGTTTAGTGAACTCATCAACAACTTACCATTGTACTACAAGGATTTTTTGAGTAGCCCCAACCCGTTTTCTGATTATCTAAATAGTGCCGATATTCCCAAGAGTCTTTCGCTAAATGGCCAAAAGATTACCGCCTTTCTTACTAGTACAGGCGGAGGAGTGATCAATACTTTTAGCAATATATTTAGTAGCATTTTTGCTTTTTTTACAATCTTAGTTTTGACTTTCTTTATGGTTTTAGAATGGCCAAAATGGCATGGGTTGTTTTGGAAGTACCAAGACCCTAGCAAACTAGCCCACCGTAAGACCCTGTACAAAAAGATGCAAAAGACAGTCAGCGGGTATATTAGCGGCAATTTACTAACCAGCCTTATAGCTGGAAGTGCAGCGGTAGTATTTTTGTTGATACTGAAAAATCCATTTGCTATTGCCATTGGTTTTACCGTGGCAGTGCTAGACTTGATACCAATGTTTGGAGCGCTGCTGGCATCCGTAATTGCCATCGCTATTGTGATGGTCTATAACGGCATTACACCTGCGATTGCGACAGCGATATTCTTCTTTGTTTATCAACAGATCGAAAATAATATCCTGCAGCCGATTGTATTTTCTAAGACAGTCAATATTTCGCCACTAGTGGCAGGTATTGCTGCAGTGCTTGGTGCCAGCCTCGGTGGGCTAGTCGGTGCCTTAGTGGCCATACCAATAGCCGCTTCATTGCAGATTTTAGCTAAGGATTACCTCGACCGAAAATATTCAAAAAAATAATAGATAATACAGAATTTAAGATAGTTCTTGAAGTATAATATTGCTATGAGCAAACACAATTTTGATGAAGAAGCGATAAAAAAGCACCTCGAGCTGAAGGGTAAGATAGTTGTTGAGCCAAAGGCTCGAGTGCTGACAGACGAAGATTTGAGTATTTATTACACTCCGGGCGTTGGTGCGGTTTCTAGAGCTTTAGCAAAAGACCCAAGCCGTGCTAAGGAGCTAACTATCAAATCCGATATGGTAGCTGTTGTATCGGACGGCTCGGCAGTGTTGGGCCTCGGAAATGTTGGGCCAGAGGCAGCTATGCCAGTTATGGAAGGCAAGGCGATGCTATTAAAGCAGCTGGCTGGCATTAACGCCTTTCCTATTTGTCTAGACACTCAAGATACCGAAGAGATAATTATGACAATCAAAAACATCGCTCCTGTTTTTGCTGGAATCAACCTCGAAGACATCGCTGCCCCTAAATGCTTTGAGATCGAGACCAGACTTCATGACGAGCTAAACATACCTGTAATTCACGACGACCAGCACGCCACAGCGATTGCCGTAATGGCAGGGCTCATAAATGCCCTCAAGGTCGTAGGCAAAGATAAGGCTGATTGCAAGACTGTAATTATTGGTTCGGGTGCCGCCGGCATCGGTGTCGCAAAGCTTCTGCACAAGTGGGGTATGGGAGATATCATCATGATCGATAGCAAGGGCATTGTAAGCTCCACACGGGAAGCCCTAGACCCAAGCAAGCAGGCTTTGCTGGCCATCACCAACAAGCTAGATTTGTCTGGTGGTATTCAGGACGCTCTTAAGGGTAGCGATATAGTGCTAGGTTTATCACAGGCCAATTTGCTTACCAGTGATGATATTAAGCTCATGAACAAAGATTCGATAGTATTTGCAATGGCCAACCCAACACCAGAAATCAACCCCGAGGATGCCATTGCTGGTGGAGCCAAGGTTGTAGCCACTGGGCGATCAGACTACCCCAACCAAATAAATAATGTGTTGGTGTTTCCAGGAATGTTCAAAGGTGCAATCGAAACTTCTACGAATTTTGTGACTGACGAAATCAAACTAAAGGCAGCCGAGTCACTAGCAGCCATTGTTGATGACCCCACCCAGGACAATATAATACCTGGAGTATTTGATGCCGGCGTCGTCGATGCTATTGTACAGGCTTTTAAAGGCTGAGTAGCATAGCTACCACTCTAAGCTTGAGCGGTATCAGCAAATAGAGTAGAGTAGAGCTAACATCAAATCATAAACGAGCATCGGAAATACTAGGCAATGCATCTATCAAAGCAAAACTATAAGAAAGTACTGTTGCCCACCAAAAGGGAAGTATGGATAGTATTAGTTTTGGTTTTTATAGTTTTTTTAGTTTTTGAGGCGAACCTAATATTCTTAAGAACCACCCAGAATAGTATTTTTACAGACTCTGGGCTTCAGCAGAGCTTTGAAAGTCAAATCGACTCAGTATTTTCCAGTAATAAAGTTATCAATACAGCAAGCTTGGTAGTTTTTTGGGCAGGCGTGGGCTTGGTTGCCTACAGTATAATATGGTCGATATATTCATTTTTTTATGAAGCAAAAAATGAAGCTGAAGTATCGGGAGAGTTTATAAATCAGGCTAGCAAGCACGATAAACTCCAGCGGGCATTGGTGCAAGCTGGGCTACTGGCGGGCATTGTGGCGCTTGGGATATTGACGCTCAATGTGACTGCACCATATTTTACGGGTCTATGGACAGATGGTATTTTGTTGGCCCCTCGAGATTGGCTAATGTCTGTCGTACAGATAGCGGGAGGCTTTATTGGGCTCTGTATCAACTTTTATCTGTTTAAGGTTTTGATTGACTGGATAGAGATACTAGAATAGCCAGCGCCTTATTAGTTTTATTGGCTTATGTGAATAAGTGCTTTATTGATACTTTCGGATTAGCCCTATCAGTACACCTTGGATCTTAATTGGTGTGCCGGCTTCTACATAAATTGGATCCATTGAAGCATTGGCGGGCTGCAAGCGAATACGGTTGCTTTCTTTGTAGTACCTCTTTAGTGTTGCCTCCCCATTATTGATGAGTGCAACAACAGTATCTCCATTGCTAGGTATTTCTTTTTCCTGGACAACCACATAGTCGCCGTCATGAATGCCGTCTTCTATCATGCTCTGGCCTTTTACCTGAAGTACATAGGAGTTCTTGGAGCCAACCATGAAGGCAGGGACCTCTAGCGTCTCTTTGTGCCCAGAGATAGTCTCTATTGGGCTACCAGCCGCAATCATACCTAGTATTGGTAGTCCAATGCCTGGCTGGTTGATGGACGATTCTACTTCCTCAACTGGCACCAGTGAACGTGCGGAATTAATGCCTTTCTCTAAAAAGCCTTTTTCGACTAGCGTTTCGATATGTTGGGCTACGGTTGCAACAGAATTAAGCTTGAGGCCATTGGCTATTTCACGATAGCTCGGCGAATAGCCTTTTTGTTCAATAAAGGTTGTTATGAAGTCTAGGGTTTTTCGTTGTTTCTTTGTTAGTGCTACTTTCACTGGTGCCTCCTGTTATTTATGATTGTATTCATTGTAGCGAACATAATACGAACTTGTCAACACTTATAGCATAACTTTTTTTACATTATTTTTTGCCATCTGTTGATATCTAGCTTAAGTATATTACCAGATGTAATCAAGTATTTATTGAAATAAAGCTTGGCTATCTATTGACAACCTCTCATACCTGGCATAACCTAGAGAACATAAAGTAAATAAAGGAGGAAATAGAGATATGGCATTTTCACACGAGAATTCGAAAGGTCAAACATATTACTTACATTCTAAAGAGGTAACTCTTAAGGGTGGACGACTACAAAGGATTTATTACTTTGGTCGTGAAGCTAAAGAAGCTGCAATCGATGCAATGCCTGATGGCTACATCATCGTAGAGAACCCACGAACCGGACTTCCAATCCTAAAGAAGGGCTAATCCGGACCTCGCCATTAAAAGAGCCCTTCGGGGCTCTTTTTGGTTTTTGGCTCTCTCTTGAAGTATAATAGTGTCGTGGCAAAGGGCCCGTAGCTCAGCGGTTAGAGCAGTCGGCTCATAACTGATTGGTCGTTGGTTCGAACCCAACCGGGCCCACCATTAAAAAATCCCAGTACAAGCTGGGCTTTTTTAGTTCTCCTGAGCTTGCCTAGTCGACATAAGAGTTTTACAATCATACTGATGAGCAAACACAAGGTCGAATACAAACATTACGACAAAGACCATCCGTATCTGAGCACTCTGAGTATCAAAAAGAGAGCTAATTATGCCCGTACCCAGAAAATAGCCCTGCGTATCGTGGTGGTTTTGTTTTTTGTTTTGGCCGAAGGCTTGCTGATGTGGGCCGCTGCCGACTCGAGCATTAGCTATAGCCCACTTCAGAAAGAAGCCTCTGCAATTGTCAGACCCCTGACCAAGCTTAGCAAGGCTGAAGTTAAACTGAGCAACCCGCCCCCACCTCTGTTGTACTTGGCTGATATGTACTTGGTGATACCTCGGCTTAGCATCAATGTGCCTATTGGCAACATCGCTCTTGCTGCTGATGCCGGACTGTTAGTCCCGGCGAGCCCGAACCAAGCTCTTTGGCGCAATGATGGCCCTAAACCCGGCGATCCAGGTAGCGCAATAATAGCCGGTCCCTATGGTGAATCAACTGGCGATGGCGCCTTTAGTTCTAACGACAAGCTTGTTGTCGGTGATAGTATCGAGGTTATATATAAAGACGGCAACCGCACAGTATACAAGGTGTATCAGATAACAGCCTATAAAGTTACTGAATTACCGCTGAAAGATATTTTTGATAAGTCTGACGGCAAATACCTTAATCTTCTTACTAACGCTGGCACGCGCAGTGGCCCTGCCGGCTCATATGATCAGCGCTTGGTGGTATATGCAAGACAAGACTAGACTTTGATGGACAAATAATCGGAGTATAATTAACAAAAAAGGAAGGCTAATGAATTTACGAAATGAAAACCAAACAAAAAAAAGTATTAAGCGAATCTGACCCGACCCAAACGCCAGACAATAAAAAAACCATCAACTTGCTGGCGGTAACTTCGCTAATACTGGCGGTGCCACTAGCACCAGTCGCGATTATACTGGCCCTAATCGCCAATCGGCAAATCAAAAACACCGGTCAGCGCGGCCAAGCATTTGTTTTTGCGACAATAACACTATCGACCGTCGTCATAATTGCGGTGGCTGGATTTGCTAGCTTTACGGTGCTAAACGCTAAGAATAAAAAAGCTCCGCTGCCGGCTAATACAGCTAAAAACGAGTCAGCTAGCAAGGAATACACTGCAGAAGAAAAAAAGGCCACAGATAAAGCCAACAGCTTCATGGCTGCGTTATCGAAAAGCGACTACACTTCGGCCTACGAAGTTTTTTCGCCCGAGCTTATGGCCAGTTACAAGGATGGTGCCATAGGTTTTCAGTCTGAAACCGAAAAGACCTACGCCAAGATCCTCGATAAGTGGAACATTACTCAGGTTACAACTAGCTCTGGCGAGGATAGGATTAATGTCAGAGGTACTGCAACGTTTGACGGCTCCGAAAACACAGGAGATTTTGAAATTGGTTTTTATAATAACAATGGAGATATTCAGATGTATTCGTGGCGAATATCGGCAGGCCAACAAACACTCGGTACTGGTAACTAGTGGCTAAGACTGGCATAAACGCCTTTGCAGTCGGCACACCGGGAAAGCACCATAATTGGACAGCAGGGCGCTTAAAAGCATAAAATACAATTAAATGTTTGATAAAACCATCGACCTAAAAATCACAACCAACCAGAAGCTATTGGTAGTTAGCGATATCCATTTGCAATTGCCGCTAACTAGCGAGCTTAGTATTATTCAACAATCCTTAGTGGGGCGTATTAATGATCTCGCTACCCATAAGCAAGCTATTTTAGTACTCAATGGCGATGTACTAGAACTCTGGGCACAATCCGACCAAAGTGTGGAAGATATCATAGATGGCTACACTGATCTCAGGGTAGCCATTCTGAACTTCAATAAGAAGCCAGGCCACCATGTAATATATACAGTCGGTAACCATGATGATGTCTTAGCCGTTAGCGCTAGCGATAGGGCAGTAGTTGCCAGCCATTGGCAGGCCGAGGTATGCAATACCCTGAGCTTAACTATTGGACGCAGAACCATTAGAATCGAGCATGGCCACGAGAATGATCGATATACCAAAACTCCTTCAGCCGGGTCTTCGCATGGTAAAAAGCTCGTCCAAAATACTATGCCAATGTTATTAGAGAGGATACCAATACTCGTTGGTGGTATCGGTGATGTGGTCGATAGGTCGCTCTTGCCGAGCTTTGTACTGAGCAACCTACTCTACAAGCTGGTTGTGCCTTTCTCGATACCGATTGTTTTGCTTTGGGCCGGCTACCAAACCGCCTTGAGGTACGATACTCGCTACGCAATGGCTGCAGCGCTGGTGCTGGTTCTAGGCTGGGCAGCTTTTATTGTATTAAATATTTTGGTCAGGCTTGTGGCCAGGCAAACGCTCGGAGGTGGAAAAAAGTACATGAGGAGCCTAGATAAGTACCAAAAAGAGGCCAAATTTGATGCTTTGGTGCTGGGTCATACCCATGACGGAAGGGTTGAGAAGCGCAGTGGCTACACCTATGCCAATAGTGGCTGTAACGACATTATCGCCTTGCCCCGGACCGGCTGGCTGGGTATACCCAGATTCCGCCGCTACATACAGATGAGCGAAATAACTATTGATTATTCAAAAAAAGATCCGATTAAATACCACCAACAGATTATTACTTTGGTAAAATAGAAGTATGCGTAACTATCTTAGGTCGGGCAAATTTATACTTTGGATTGGCCTTGTTGTGATTATTGTTATGTTTACTATGTTGGCTTCCGAATCTGGAAGAAACTACAATCTGCGTAGTAAATCTGACGAACTCGAGGGGCAGATAGCTCGACTGGAGGGGCAGATAGAAGACCTCGGCTACAAGATTACCTACTACAAAACTGACGCCTACAAGGAGCGCCTGGCTCGCGAAAAGCTCAATGTTGCTGCTGCCGGCGAATCAGTAATTGTTATTAAGGACGACCAGGCCAAGCAAACTGATGTGGCCCAGCAAACTACGCTAGTTCTTAAGTCCGACGCCCAAATACTAGCAGAGAAGTCCAATTTTGATCAATGGCGCGATTTTTTATTTGGTAATTAATTTTTATTAAAAAAAGCCCCAATTAAGGGCTTTTTTTAATGGTGGCTGGAGGAGGATTTGAACCTCCGACCTCAGGCTTATGAGTCCCGCGCTCTAACCAACTGAGCTACCCAGCCATTTCGTCGAACTATTGCTTAGGTTTACGTAAAATTAGTATAAACTAATTTACTCCAAACACCGCAACAGCTCTCCTCTCGATGTAACAAACAGCCTAACGGCTTGGTTTGTTCCATCGTAGAAAAGGCAAAACTTCAAGGGCTTGTGCTATCGCAAAAGTTCTCCTCTCGATTTACTTTAGCAGACCCTGGGGTCTTGATTTCATAAATCGTTTAAGAAAAACAGATTGTCTTCCTCTCGATGTAACAAACAGACTTTGGGGTCTTGGTTTGTTCCATCGTGGAAGAAAAAATCTCTAATCTTCTGATGATTTTAACAAATTCAGTTGCGGTTTCTGTGAACATTATAAATGTATTTACCATAAACTGCACTAAATTGGCTGCTTGTTTTTTTATTCTACTCGACGCCAGTCAAGGTTTACATCTGGGGTATCGGCTTTTTAGCATCTTTAGTTGCAAGTATTTTGAGACTGGAAGTTTGAACTGTGCGGTTGGATAACTTAATCAGTAAATGCTACAATTGGAACATAAACTACTAATTATAAACATAATAAGGAGTACCAAAAAATGAATAAAAAACAGTCTGGCTTTACAATCGTAGAGATAATCATAGTAATAGTATTTATTGGAATTTTAGGTTTGCTTGGCTGGTTTGTAGTTGGTCGCATGAACACAAAAAACACTAGTACCACGGACACTAAACAGGTAGCTAAAGATACCAATGCAAAAGGCTCGGGTTCATGCTTTGGCGTTACTAAAGAAACTATCAAGTCGCTTCTCGGCACTCCAGCGGCAAACCTTCAGGGCCCAAGCGACACGGGCGTAGTAGATATTGGCAAGGGTGACGTAGCTCAGACATGCGTCTATCCATTCGCGGCTGGTGCCACAGCCACTAATAGCTTCACTATAGACCGGGGTACATATGCTAACCAGGCTAACCTAGACGCATCCCAAAAGTACAATACTACTGCAGGCTCTAGCGTAGAAGGACTAGGGGACAGTGCTAGCTACGAAGCTACCGATGCTGCTATCTCTAATTCTCGAGATTTTGTACTTACAGTACGCCAAGATCTAAAAATATATAAATTTGGTATTAGCCAGCCACAAGATGCCTTAACCTATAATGATGCATCCGCCCAGCGTATACTAATTCAAATAGCACAAGCTGCAACACTATAGCTATAGGGCTACAAATAAAAAAGACCCAACCTTTCAGTTGATGTCTGTTTTCTTGGTAGCGGGGGCAGGATTCGAACCTGCGACCTCCAGGTTATGAGCCTGACGAGCTACCGGACTGCTCTACCCCGCGTTAAACAAATATTATTCTAACCTCAATCTGATAAATAGTCAATATACACTTCATCATATCGCAAAATTCATCTACAATGGTAAGTATGCTAAATGACCTACACAAACACCTATCCAAGACTAAGCTGTTGCCACCTGGAAGCAAAATTCTGGTCGCAGTGTCTGGCGGTGTTGATTCGGTGGCTCTCTTGAGCCTGCTAAGTGCTTTGGCCGACCAATATCGATGGAAATTATCCGTAGCCCACTATAACCATGGCATGCGCCCAGATGCCAGCATCGATGCGATGCTGGTAGGATCGCTAGCTGACCAGTATGGGCATCCGTTTTATATGGGCAAGTACGAATATAGCGACTTTTCTGAGGCTGCTCTGCGCAAATCCAGGTATGATTTTTTGGAGCTCATAAGGCGAGACACGGGCTATGACTATGTCGTGACGGCACATCACAATAATGATTTTCTGGAGACAGCCATTTTTAATACCATCAGGGGAGCGGATAGAGAAGGAATGGTTGCCCTCAAGTCTCGCCGTGGCAATATCATTAGGCCACTATTGGTGTTTTCGAAGTCAGAGCTCATCGTGTATGCCAATCTACTGAAGCTACCCTACAGAGAAGATGGCTCCAATAACGATGTTGGATATAGTCGCAACTTTGTTCGTAACATCTTGTTGCCCCATGCTAGTGTCAAATATAAAAACTTTCACCACAATATGAATCGTCGACTTGCCAACCTGACTGATGTAAATATCAAGATCAACGCCGGCCTCTCGCGGCTTGCCGACCAGATGGTGGATTATGAAGATGAAAGCTCAATCCAACTTGATGGCCAGCAATTTGCTAATCTTCCTGCGGTTGTGCAGAAGAGCCTATTGGTCTTTCTTATAAAAAGACTCCAGCCTAGCCACAGCTTGTCTAGAACCAATATCGCCAAAGCTGTTAAATTTGTAGAAACATCTTCATCTGGGTCCAAAATGCCGCTGCCTGGTGGCTTGCATCTGGTCAACACCTATGATAAGTTTGTAATCACTTCAGAGTCGCAAAACTACTCTGAAAACACTAATGATACACTTCATGTTTTGAGCGTAAAAAAACCATTCAAAAATGATTTGTTCAAAGTAGCCATCAACACTGATTCTAGAATTGGTATAAAAATACCGAACCAAAAACTATATGTCAGGTACCGTCAGGCTGGCGATAGGGTTGGCCCCGTTGGTATGGAAGGCACGAAGAAGCTACAAGATATTTTTGTAGATGCAAAAATTCCCCGGCACATCAGGAGCCACTGGCCCATTGTGGTTACGGCCAGCAATGAGATTGTCTGGGTTCCTAATTTGGTAAAAAATAGAAAATTTTTTGAAAATACAGCTGATAATTATCAATATTTAACTTGTGAGGTAATATAGAATATGAAAAAGATCCCTAAAAATGCATGGTACCTGATAATCTCGATAGCAGTACTGATATCGCTGGTGGCTCTAATGGGCAGGGGCTCCACTCTGGGCAAGACTCCAGTAGATGTGCCTTTTAGCTCGGTCCTAGATGAAGTAAAGCAGGACAAGGTAGACTCGCTGGAGGTTACTGGCGATCAGATTATTGTTAACCTCAAGGATGGCACCAAGCAAAAATCTTACAAGGAGTCCTTTAAAAGCCTAAGCGATTTTGGTATTGACTACAACAAGGTCAGGGTTGAGGCTAAAAATCCTGATGACGGAGCTGGAAGGTGGTTCGATATCGCACTGGCGATACTGCCGATAATTTTTATTGTTGGGTTTTTCTATATCATTATGCGTCAGGCTCAAGGCAGCAACAACCAAGCCATGAGCTTTGGCAAATCAAAAGCTAGGGTGTTCGGAATGGAAAAAAACAAAGTTAAGTTTAAGGATGTAGCTGGTTCAATAGAGGCTAAGGTTGAGCTCCAGGAAATTGTTGAATTCCTGAAGTATCCAGGCAAGTTTGAAGCCCTTGGTGCAAAAATACCAAAAGGGGTACTGCTTTTTGGTAGCCCAGGAACCGGCAAAACCTTACTCGCCCGCGCTGTAGCTGGCGAAGCTGACGTACCTTTCTTTAGTATTTCTGGCTCTGAATTTGTGGAAATGTTTGTTGGTGTTGGTGCTAGTCGAGTACGCGACCTTTTTGCTAGAGCCAAGAAAAACTCACCATGCATCATTTTTATTGATGAAGTCGATGCCGTTGGCCGTCAGCGCGGAGCC
>CALRCL010000016.1 GCA_943354575.1 Patescibacteria group bacterium UBA4664
CTGACCTTCTTGCCAACAGGCAAAGTAACACTGCTAGTAAATGCCAAAAAAACCAGCCTTAATTTTAATTTTATTCTTGATGCGGCCTCGTCGTCATCAGATATCAACGCCCAGACCTTAGCCGCCCAAAAACTCGAAATTACCAAAGATTCATCTTTTGAAATCACAGCCACCGGCAAAAAAGAAGTCGGCAATAAAGCTACGGGCACTGTTAATATTACCAACTGTGAGGATACTAGCAATCACGCTTTAGCTGCAGGTTCAAAATTAATATCCTCTGGTAAAACTTTTATAACTGCAACCAATATTACTATCCCTGCCGGACAATTTAGCGTTGGAGGTACCGTATGTAATTCGAACCCAATTACCGTTTCTATGTCTGCCTCCGACTCAGGAGATAGTTATAATTTGAATAATGTGACTTTTAGTGTAGCTGGTATGTCCAGTAAGATCAGTGGCCAAGGAACTACCAGCGGCGGCACCACCAAAACTATTTCTGTGCTCTCGGCCGAAGATATTGCCATTGCCAAAAAACAGGCCGAGGAGCAATCCAAATCAGCTGCCGACGAGCTATCTAAAAAGGCCGGCAGTGAGTTGCAACTTTTCAAATCGACAATTCAGGCAGATTTTGTGGAATTCAAAACCTCAGTTGCTCAAGATGCCGAAGCCGATAAGGTTAGCGTAAACTCAAAAATCAAATACACTGGCTTCGCGGCTAAAACGGCCGATGTCAATAAGCTTTTTGACGGTCAGATACAAATAGACCTAAAAGGCAATAAAGAGGTTTATGAAAACGGATCGCAAAATGGGACCTACACCACTACCAAGCAGTTTAGCCCCGAGAAACTCCAGCTCAATGTCAAGACCTCGGCCTACTATGGTGATCCTATCGACAAGCCTGCTATCGCTAAACAAGTCGCTGGCAAGGCCAAAAAGGATGTCTCGGATATCGTCAAGCAATCGGGCGACCAGATTACCGGCTCGCAAGTCGAGGTGAATCCAGATTTGCTACCAAATATGCCTGTGATGTCTGGTAGAATAACAATCGATATAAAAGTCACCACAAATTAATTATGGATATCAGACCTGAAGATTACGAAAAAACAATATTAGCCTTTGATTACGGCGATGCTCGTATTGGGCTTGCAATCAAACCTGCCGAGCAAGCTTCGGCTGAGCCGCTTATAACTTTAAAAAATGATGCATCGCTGTGGTCAGAAATCGACGGCTTGCTTGCTTTGCACCAGCCCGACCTTATTGTCGTTGGTCGGCCACGCAATCTCGAAGGTGAGAGCACCGCACAAACCATTAAAGCCGAGCAGTTTGCCGTAAAGCTCTCGGCCAGTTACAATAACAAGGTTGAATTACAAGATGAAGCCCTCACAACCGAACATGCCCAAGAAAGAATCTCCAAAAACCTCAGCCCCAAAAGCAGACGAGGTGTCATTGACCAATACGCCGCTTGTATCATCCTCGAGCATTACCTCCAAGAAGCCCAAAACTAAGCTACAGCTGATTATTCTGGTGGTAGTTGCTGTAATTTTGATGGTGATAATTGTGTTGGCCAGCTGGGTTTTGGTGGCGGTTAATTCGGCCAAAGACCCCAATAGTAAGGCTCAAATAGTTTTTGTTGTAGAGCAGGGTAGCAGTATCGATAAGATCGCCTCAGATTTGTCCCAAGACGGGCTAATATCAGATAAAAACTTGTTTGTTTTGTACGCCAAATTAGGTCCCTCCAGAGGTAACCTCAAGCCTGGAGTTTATCTATTTAGCCCCTCGATGAGCCTATCTAAGATTACCGATACTATCGGCAAAGCTGAAATTGCCAATAAGAAGGTGGTTTTTCAGGAAGGCCTGACAATTGCCGAAATGGGTCAAAAATGGGCTAGAGCAGGCTTTGGGACAGCCCAGGACTTTATAAGCGCCTCAGCGCCACCCAACCGCTTCTCGCAGCCTTTTTTGAGCTACCGCAGCAACCCAAATAGCCTCGAGGGATATTTGTACCCCGCTACCTACAATGTGGTTGTCAATACATCCTCAACAGATCAGGTCAACAGTATGCTCAACAGCTTTGAGTCGTCAGTTTTGCCCAAATTGCCACCCGAATACCAGAACTCTACCAAGCTAAATGACCTGATAACTCTAGCCTCTATTGTCGAAAAAGAAGCCAACACAACCGAAGACCGCAAGCTAGTTGCTAGCGTCTTTTATAACCGCCTGAAGTTAGGAATGAAGCTCGAGAGCGATGTAACTGTCAATTACGCCACCGGAAAGAGCCAAACATTGCCATCTGATTTAAGTATCGACTCGCCATACAACACCTATAAAGTTGCCGGATTACCGCTTGGCCCCATCTGTAATCCTGGTCTTGATGCCATTTTGGCCACCCTAAACCCGGCCCAGACAGACTATTTGTTTTTTATAGCTGATAAAAACGGTGTTGTCAGATTGGCCCGAACCCTCCAGGAACATGAGGCAAATATCAGAAAGTACCTAGATTAGCCATATTTTGCTTTTATAGAAGCATAATATGCTACTTGACAGTGCGAGCTCCTCTTGGTAGACTATACCCACGTAAATTTAAAGGATAAGTACTGTATCCGAGCCCTACTATTTAAGAGTAGTGGACACTAGTGGAGAGTTTGTTTTTTTAGATTTACCTGCGTTACAACTTATCAGATTAGTAAGGAGATATTTCGGTCGAAAACTCCGGTCCCGTCATTACTGTGTTTGACCACGCCATTTGGCACCAATACACCAGTAATGCAAGTCATTAGCCTCGCTAGCGAACCTAGTAATGACGGGAGACAGATAAGTCGCAGTCTTAAATTGTGCCATATACGATAGTTAAGACTAATCGGCACAGAGGAGAGGTTTATTAGTAGAAAAGTAATAGGGTTTCCCTTACAAGTGCGCCCCGAAAACTTCGTTGGCGTTGGGCAACAAAACTTTTCCAAAACAAACAGTGACGAAGCTTCGGCTTCACCTAAAACTCAAGACACAAAAACCTCTAGCGACAAGTCGCAGAGTGTTGCTTCGTATAAACTAAACTTCAAACTTAACCGCTACGTGGTACACGCAGTGGCTATCTTGGCTATTATCGGAATTGCCGGAATTGGCCGAATTAACGCCAGCGAAGCCCTTAGCAGTAGGGGTTCTGGATCAGCCAAGGACCAAACCTCAATGATTACTACAGGAGCGATTCTTGCAACAAGCACCCAGAGCGTGATTGCCGAGGATGTTTCTAGAAAAGCCCGAGATCTATCAAACATGAGCTCATTATCGACTTCTGGAGAAGACTTTTTGACCAACAAGTCCTCGGTAGTCGCAGCTGGCTCGCCAGGCCGTTCAATAATCTCCTATAAGGTTAAAAAGGGCGACACGCTGTCTTCGTTGTCGGCTAAGTTTGGTATTACGACCGATACTATTAAGTGGGCCAATAATATCAGTGACGAAAACAGCATTAAACCCGATGCTAGCCTAGCTATATTGCCTGTTAATGGTATCCTCTACACCGCTCAGGCAGGAGACGATATCTTGGCTTTGGCAGACAGATACCAAAGCAACGCTTCACTAATTGAGAGCTTCAACGGCCTAGAGGGCAAAGCGCCCGAAGCTGGAATGCAAATGGTTATCCCTGACGGAGTTAAGCCTGCTCCAGCACCTAGCTATGTCAATAGAGTTGCAAGTAGCTCGAGCATATCTGGATTTTATTCTAACTCCAGATTTAGTGGTAATGGCAACAGCTACTACTGGGGTCAATGTACTTGGTATGTAGCAAGTAAAAGACCCGTGCCTAACAACTGGGGTAACGCCATAAGCTGGTACTATAACGCTCAGTATGCTGGCTATGCTACTGGTAGCGTACCACGAGCTGGCGCCATTGGTTGGGAGCGCAACAACCATGTTGTGTATGTCGAGTCTGTTAATGGCGACGGCACCGTCACTATTTCAGAAATGAACTACGCTGGCCGTCCTGGAGTCTTGCACTACCGAACCGAAGCCGCCGGCCGGTTCCTGTATATCTATTAAGCACACTAAAACTACCGAAGCCCCTCGAAGCATTGAGGGGCTTTGAGTTATAGTAGTTATCAAACTAATATGGTATAATGTCAAGCTATGTTTGCAGATGTAGTCAAAGTAAAAATCAAGGCAGGAAAAGGCGGCGACGGTGTCGTTAGTTTTTTGCGTACTCGAGGCAATGCCAAGGGTGGGCCAGATGGCGGCGATGGTGGCCATGGTGGCAGCGTAATTATTGTTGCCAGCCACAACACCAGTACACTTTCGCGCTACCGTGCTAGCAAAATGTGGGATGCCGAAGACGGCACAAATGGCGATAGCAATAACAAGCGTGGCAAGGGCGGAGCCGATATCGAACTGCCGGTACCACCAGGTACAGTTATTATGCTGGGCGACGAGGTCTTGGCCGATCTTGAAAAAGAAGGCGATGAAGCTATTATTGCCCACGGTGGGCGGGCTGGTTTTGGTAACGCCCACTTTATTAGCTCTGTGAGGCGATCGCCAAAGATGGCCGAGCTAGGCGAAAAAGGCGAAGCCAAAGAAGTAACTTTTGAGCTTAAACTAGTGGCTGATGTCGGCTTGGTGGGACTACCAAATGCTGGCAAATCGACCCTGCTTTCGGTTATTTCTAATGCCAAGCCAAAGATTGCGAATTATCCTTTTACAACCTTAGAGCCAAACCTTGGGGTAGTCGATATCGACGACGGCACTTTTTTGGCTGCCGATATACCGGGCCTCATAGAAGGAGCCAGTATCGGCAAAGGCCTCGGCGACGATTTTTTGCGTCATGTCGAGCGCACCAAGTTGTTACTACATATCATCGATGCTACATCGGATGATATCGCCAAAGACTACACAACCATTCAGGGTGAGCTCAAAAACTACAAAGTAGACCTCAGCTCACGGTCTCAAATTATTGTTTTATCCAAAATCGAGAGCGTTCCTAAGCAAGACATCCCCGCCAAATTACAGGCCCTAGCTAAAGCTTCTAAGGTTGCCAAGAAAAACATCCATACCATCTCGGCGGTAGCTAATATGGGCTTGGTTGACCTGCTTCGGGCCACTCAAAAGCAGCTGCAAATCATTAGAGCCCAGCCAACCGAGCAGAAGCCAGAAGAAATGCCAGTTATACGACTCGATGATTCGTCGATGTGGGATGTCAGAAAACGCGGCAATACCTACGAGGTTACGGGCACCGAAATCGAAGGCTTTGCCAGACGCACCAACACCGACCAATATCAGGCAGTCCAAAGATTGCGCCATATTTTGGGACGCAAAGGAATTATGCGCCAGATAGTTCGGCTCGGTGCCAAAGCTGGCGAATCTAAAATTAAAATTGCCGACAAGGAAATTGATTTTTGATGAAGAGCTTTAGAGTTTCGTCTATTAGTGTTAAGTTCGACACCCAGCCCGACCTATTTTCGCCCAAAGGGCTAGATATTGGTACCGAATTACTGCTTAGTTGCCTCAATAAGTTTACTTACACCACGGCTTTGGATTGGGGCTGTGGTTGGGGCGCAATTGCCCTTTGGCTGGCTACCCAAAACCCTAAATCCAAAATTACAGCCCTCGATAGCGATATCGCTGCTGTAAAAATGGCCCAGCAAAATACCAAGGCCAACGAGCTATTTAATTTGCAGGTTCTAACTAGCCATGGCTTCGATGAAGTTCCCAAAAGCCACCATTACGATATGATTGTTTCTAACCCACCCACCCACCGCGGGCGCGAGGTTGTCGAAAATATGATTGCCACCAGCTACGAATATTTAAATGCCGAAGGCTTGCTAGTACTGGTGGTAGAGGCCCGCATCAAACCTTGGGTCGCCAGACAAATGAAGGCCGACTTTGGTAATTATAAGATTGTTAAACGAAGTCCTAAGCATGTAGTGGTTATGGCTAAAAAATAGTTTATAATATAACTATGGAACACGATAAAAGAGAAAAAAAAGCCGATCAGTTTTTTCGCAGAGAACTAATAGAGTCGGATGTCCAAAAGTCGGTTCATTACACCTTCAAAGACGGCTTTAGGCTAGGATTCGGATTTTTTATTGGCTTTATGCTCGGAATGCTAATATTGATATTATTCTCATCTGCCGTAAATATGATATTTAAGGTTCTGTAATTGATTTTTACAGGTTAAAATTGTATAATACGGTGGTTCTTAATGGCCGATTTATTTTAAGGGGCATTGGCGCAGTTGGTAGCGCGCATCCATGGCATGGATGAGGTCATCGGTTCGAACCCGATATGCTCCACCATTATAAAACCCCCTGAACAGGGGGTTTTATAATGTAGATAATAATCGTGAGAACCGAAGGTTCGGTGTACGAGGAGCGCAGATAAAAAGCCAAGCTGGCTTGGGCTTTTTGCGAGCACCGCAGAGAGAAGGGCGCCAGCCCGCCAGCCGATATGCTTTTGGCAAGAAAGCATCGCTTAAATTTAATTTATGTTTTTATTATTTTTATTTATTACCACTTTTGCTGCCCTTACCGACATCGAGCTCCAAGAAAGCAATTGGCTAGTGGGCTAATTTGCATTTAAGAATTGTCTGAAGCCCTGAAGCGTTAGCATTCAGGGCAAGTTTATTCTTAAATCAGATTGCCTGGTAGTCTGGGGTGCTTATTGGAGCGAGCCACAGTCGGTTGGTTTTATATTACTTTTGCCATCAAAAGTAATAGCTAATGAGATTAATTTAAAAACAATTGCATCATATAATCTATTGCTGCAGATATCTGATAGCGGTGTACGAGGCGCGGAGGGTAAGTAGGATTTTTTTTATTTCTAATAAATAATCTAATTATTTGCTATAATAGTAAGCATGACAGGCATAATCGCATTAGTACTACTTGGTCTCGGAGCATTCCTGTTTTGGTTTGGCTACGAGGTTACATCTGGCAAGCATAAGGCCGACCCTGACGACCACTTTTTTCCACTGGTCGGTCGCAACATCGACTATGTAATTGGCCTTGCAGGCATACCGATGGGCATCGCGATGTTTATTTTGGCTTTTGCGGTTTGGTCTGAAGTCCGGCAGCTCAATTATGTGGCTGCAGCCTTTGTGCTATTTGGTGTGGTTAGAGCCTACTTGCCGCCAGACAAATACGGACCTGCCTGGCACCGTAAAAAACCGACCTCAAAATCTAAGAGTAAGAAGTCCAGCAGGGCCAGAAAAAAGCGCAAAAAATAGTCTTTTTGTGTTAGAATATCTGAACTATGAGAAAACTTTCAAAAAAAATTGTCGTCTCTCGACTCGCTAATAAAATTCAAAAAGTATTAAAATCCCACGAAGTAGTAATTATTGTAGTTACCGGCAGCGTTGGTAAAACTAGCACCAAGGTGGCTATCGGTAAGCTACTAAGTACCGAACATCAAGTAAGGTTTAGTGAAGATAGCTATAATACCGATATCGGCTTGCCGCTTAGCTTTTTTGGCCTCAAGGTACCAACCCCGCTCTGGGACCCTTCAGCCTGGCACAGAGTATTTCAAAAAATAAACACAATTAGCAAAAATTACCCCTACGAGATTGTCGTTCTAGAAATGGCCGACGATGAACTCGAAGATATGCTGAAGTTTTTGAAATTCATAAAGCCCAAATATTCGGTCTTAACTGCTGTCGCCCCGGTTCATTTGGAGCGGACAATAAGTATCGATAAAATAATCCGCGACAACTGGAAGATAGCCAGTGGCGCTAGCAATATAATCTATAACGCCGACCAGCCCGAACTCGCAGCGCTGGGGTCAAAAAGCAAAAAAGCCACGGGCTTCGGTCTCAAAAATGGTGCAGTCAGGTTTGGTAACATCTCCAGAAACTCCAAAGGTTACCTTGTGGCTGAGCTGAGCTTGCCTGATGGCAAATTTGAAATAACAACCAAAATGATTGGTTTGCATAGCCTTGGTAGTTTGCTGGCTGCGGCATCGGTTGCCAGTAAAATGGCGATGCCCGGCAGTAAGATTGCCAAAGGCCTGTCACGAATCGATGGCGTTAATGGCCGGATGAAACTCTTGGCGGGAGCCAATGGCAGTAGAATTATCGATGATAGCTATAATGCCAGCCCCAAGGCAGTTTGTTCGGCACTAGATACTTTGGCAGAAATCCCTGCCGGCAGACGAATTGCAGTGCTTGGTAGCATGGTTGAACTCGGCGATGCCTCCGATGCAGAGCACTACAAGGTGGGGAAGCATGCTGCTAAAAAAGCCGATATGCTAATTACGATAGGCAAAAACGCCGAGATCCATATGGTCACTGGTGCAAAAGATGCTGGCATGAGCCCGGATGATATAAAGATATTCAAGACTCCTTATGAAGCGGGGCATTTCTTAAAAAGAATTATCGACAAGAAAGATTTGGTGCTAGTTAAGGGCTCGCAAAACGGAATCTTTACCGAAGAGGCCACCCGTATACTGCTTGCTCCAGGTCTAAACCCTAGCGATGTTCTAGTTCGCCAAAGTAAAGAGTGGAAGCGAAAAAAGCGAAAGGCCTTTGGTCTATAATGGCAAAACTCAAAGTTTCACTAGTGGCTGGCGGACCTTCCTCGGAGCACGAGATATCCATAGCAAGCTCCAAGAATATTCTCAAATACTTAGACACCAAAAAATATGATGTCACCTTAGTTCTGATATCTCTTAGCAATAAGTGGGGCTTCGGAAAAAACTTTGAAGATACCGAGCCTACGCTCGATTTGAATCAAGGAATAAAACAACTCAAGGCAATGAAGCCTGACCTGGTATTTAATGGCCTACATGGCGCCTTTGGTGAAGATGGCGGCTTGCAGGTAATACTCGAGGATGCCGGCATTAGGTTTACGGGCTCCGGCAGCAAGGCCTCGGCTAGTGCTATGGACAAGATTGTAAGCCAAGCGATCGTTAGTAGCCAGGGGCTAAAAACAATCGAGACTTTAGACTTTTTGGATAAAGACTGGACCCAAAACAGCGAAGCAATTATGTTGTCTGCACTTCAGCTTGGGCTGCCACTTGTGGTAAAACCGGCCGATGGCGGATCGAGCATCGGCGTGTATTTGAATCAAAAGGAGTCTGAGCTGCGCACCAACATCGAAAGCTCGCTGAAGTTTTCAAAATATATCGCAGTACAGCCCTTTATAAGCGGCCGAGAATTTACTTGTGGAGTTCTTGAAATCGATGGGATTCCCCAGGCTCTAGAAATAACCGAGATGGTTGTTAATGGCGACAAACTTTTTGATTTTGATTCGAAATACAAAGTTAGTGATACTACCAGAGTAACCCCAGCCAATATACCCCAAGCCCTAACAGATAAAATTAAAAGCCAAGCAGTTGCTATTCATAGCGCGCATGGCTGCAAGCACTATTCTAGGACTGACTTTTTGGTAAAAGACGATGAGGTGTATTTTTTGGAGCTAAACACCCTGCCCGGTATGACCGACACGAGCCTATTCCCGCATCAAGCCAAGACTGTGGGTATAAAATCTGCAAAGCTACTAGAGCTAATAATAGCAGGGAGCCTAAGGTAGTCAGAAGTCGCGCCTTTGCTCTAGTAAGCTCTTTGCCTCCCCAGAGTCGGTCTCGATTATAACTATCAAAATAAGGTATAATATATTTTAAACACATGAAAAAATACAACCCCATAACCAACGAGGCCAAGTGGCGCAAAATATGGCAAGAGTCCGGTCTTTATAAAACCCCCTCTACACCCACCAACAAGTCGTACAATTTAGTAATGTTTCCTTACCCATCTGGCAATTTGCACATTGGCCACTGGTACAATTTTGGACCAGCCGATACTTTAGCTAGATACAGCAAGATGCACGGCAAAGATGTGCTCCAGCCGATTGGCTTTGATGCTTTTGGTTTGCCTGCCGAAAATGCCGCCATCGCGCGCGGACTAATGGCCGACGAATGGACCGATCATAACACCAGCATAATGACCGAGCAGCTCAAAAAAATTGGCACTATGTATGACTGGGATAGGATGATCAATACTAGCAAGCCAGAATACTACAAATGGACGCAGTGGATTTTTTTGAAGCTATTGCATGCCGGTAAGGCCTACCAAAAAGACGGGCTTGTTAATTGGTGCCCCAGCGACAAAACCGTTTTGGCTAACGAACAGGTCATTAACGGCAAGTGCGACAGGTGCGGAACCGAAGTCGAACGCAAAAACCTCAAGCAGTGGTATTTTAAGATCACTGACTACATCGAGCCGCTACTGGCGGATCTCGATAGCCTAGACTGGCCCGATAGAATCAAAGATATGCAGCGCAATTGGATAGGCAAGAGCGAAGGAGCAAAAATAGCCTTTGCTATCAACGGTAGCAATTCATCTCTTGCAGTTTACACCACCCGCCCTGATACCATATTTGGTGCGACATTTATGGTTGTTGCACCCGAACACCCTTTGGTCAGCGAGCTGACCTCCGAAGATAACCGCGCTGCCATCCAAGCCTACATTAAGCAAGCTGGCTCTAAAACAGATATCGACAGAATGGAGTCGGCCGAAAAAACCGGCGTCTTCACGGGCTCTTATGCCGTCAATCCAGCCACCAAAGTCAATGTCCCTATTTGGGTTAGCGATTATGTCCTGATGGGCTACGGCACGGGGGCCATTATGGCAGTACCGGCCCATGATGAGCGCGATTTTGAGTTTGCCCGCAAATTTGGTCTCGAAATTATCCAAGTCATTGACGGACCTAGTGTACAAGACAAATCTCACAATCTAACAGGCAAGCTGGTCAATTCGGGAGACTTCACGGGCCTAGAGAGCAATAAGGCCAAAAGTGAAATAATAGCATGGCTAGAGGCCAATGCTTTGGGATCGCGCCAAATACAGTACCGATTGCGCGACTGGCTGATATCAAGGCAGCGCTATTGGGGTACCCCAATTCCGATCATCCATTGCGACAACTGCGGAATTGTCCCGGTACCAGAAAAAGATTTGCCAGTGCTACTGCCCCTAAAACAAAAGTTCGGCAAAGACGGCCGTAGCCCACTGCTCGATGACCCAGATTTTATCAATGTCGAATGTCCTGACTGCGGTAGCAAAGCCAGGCGCGAAACCGATACAATGGATACCTTTGTCGATAGTAGCTGGTATTTTTTGCGCTACCCCAACCCCGAGTATCAGGATGGCCCCTTTGACCCTGTAGCAGTCAAGCAGTGGTTGCCAGTCGATCAATATATTGGTGGTGCCGAACACGCCGTACTACACTTATTATATGCTAGGTTTATAACCAAGTTCCTGCACTCTACTGGCCACCTCGACTTCAATGAACCTTTCACTAAGCTAATCAATCAGGGAATGATTCTAGGCCCTGATGGCAATAAAATGAGCAAGTCTAAGGGCAATATCATCGACCCTGACGACTATGTCGATCGCTACGGCGCGGATGCAGTACGAGTGTATTTGATGTTTATGGGCCCCTACGACGAGGGTGGCCCCTGGGATCCAAAGCGCTTTGAAGGCTCGCACCGTTTTATCAATAAAGTCTGGGAGCTTTGCACCACTAGCTACAGTGAGCTCCAGCACGACTCGCCTAGCGAAGCCGAGTTGCAGTCTAAACTGCACAAATTGATCAAGAAAGTCACCGTAGACACGCAGGTATCGAAATTTAACACAGCCATTTCCTCGCTGATGGAGTTTGTGAATTATGCCGCAAAGGTACAGGCCAAGGGCGATGTATCTAAAGAACAATGGCATATTGCCATTACTTCGCTAGTCAAGCTGCTGGCTCCTTTTGTGCCTTACTTGGCGGAGGAGCTATGGGAATTGCTCGGCAACACCTCGAGCGTACACACTCAGGCCTGGCCCGAATATGACCCTGAGCTTGTCAAAGACGATATTATGACAATCATAATCCAGATCAATGGCAAATTGCGCGGGCAATTTGTTGTTAATACCGAGGACGCATTTTATAAAGACGAGCTCGAACGAGCCGCGCGCGAGCAAATGGCTGACTTGTTAAAGACCACAGAGGTTGTTAGGGTTATTGTTGTGCCTGGCAAGCTGGTCAACTTCGTGACCCGCTAAAGCTTGCTATTTTGCCAATTTCTTGGTATTATTACCCTCGAAGATATGCCCTAGTGCAATCAAAAGATTAGTAGCACTAATTGGCTCAACTAGTCTAATAAATCAAAATATTTTTTTGTAACGCACTTCGCAATAACATTGTTGGCATATATCTTCTCTAACTAAAGGAGAGAAAAATGGCAGTACCTAAGAAACGCCGAACTTCATCTACGCGTGGTCAAAGACGCAACCACGACAGCCTGAAGGCTGTATCGTTGGTAGTTGAAAAAACTAGTGGTCAAGCAGTACCACGACGATTACATAAAGCAGCTAGCCTCGGACTAGCACGAACCAGAAAGAGCTAAAATGGCCTCAAATCGACATCTTTGTAGAATCATAGCATTACAAAGTTTGTACGAGTATGATTTTCGCAATAGCTTGGAGCTCGAAGAGCTCACCACTGATATCGATGAAGTCTTGAAGCGTAATCTCGAAGTATACAAAGATGCTATCGATGAAGCCGATTTTGTAGCAGACCTCGTGAAGGGAACTTTAAAAAACGAAACAAAAATCGACGCCATCATAGTGCCCTCTGCTCCAGAGTGGCCTATTGAGCAAATCGCCAAGATAGACAAAGCCATACTGCGAATGAGCATTTATGAGCTAATAATTAAACAAGATGTACCACCCAAAGTTGCAATCAATGAGGCGGTTGAGCTAGCCAAGGAATTCGGCGGTGACAATTCGAGTAAATTCGTAAACGGAGTTTTAGGCACAATATTTAGACAAAGTGAATTATATGATCCAAAAGAAGACAAACGAGCAGGTCAAGCCACAGAAGCTGACCAAGACTCAAAAGAACCAGCCAAAAAATAACCAATCAAAATCCAAAGCTGTACGAGAGTACACCGCTGGAGGAGTTATTTTTCGTATTAAAGATTCGAAGCTAGAGTTTTTGCTCTTACAAGATGTCAAGGGCCGCTGGAGTATTCCTAAAGGCCATGTCGAAAGCGGCGAAACCCTAGAGCAAACTGCAATCCGTGAAATTGGTGAAGAAACCGGCTTGGTAAATATTAAAATAATCGACAAGCTTGACAAGCTTCATTTTTTTTACCGAATGGAAGGCAAGCTGATATTTATGACCACCTTTGTATTTTTAATCGAATCGACTGATCTCAAAGAAGTCTTGATGCCAGAAAAATCTGAAGGAATTGTAGATGTCAGCTGGTTCGACGAACAAGCTGGCTTTAGGGCTATCGAATATAAGGCAACCAAAGTATTATTAGAGGAGGGCGCTAAGCGCGTAAAAAAAGCATATGGTATTCAATAAACAAGAAGTCGAAAAAATTATCGGTGTCACTTTTGAAAGTGAAGACCTTATTAAGACTGCCTGTACTCACCGTAGTTATCTAAATGAACACCGTTCTACGGTCAAACAGCACAACGAACGACTAGAATTTTTAGGTGATGCTGTTTTGGAGCTGGTCGTGACGGACTTTTTATATACCCAGTATCCTACCAAGCCAGAGGGCGAGCTAACCAGCTGGCGAGCCGCCCTGGTTAAGACTGAGAGCCTGGCAGAGCTAGCCGAAGAGCTGGACATAGGAAGGTTTTTGCTGATGAGCCGAGGCGAGGCAAAGAGTGGCGGTAGAACGCGCATGGCACTTTTGGCCAACTTGGTAGAGGCCATCATAGGCGCAATCTATATCGACAGAGGCTATGATATAGCCGCAGAGTTTATTGGTACTAAAATAAATTCTAAGCTCGAGGGAATCCTAAAAGCTGGCCTGCACATTGATGCCAAAAGCCATTTCCAAGAAATTGCCCAAGAAAAACAAGGCGTAACGCCGCACTACGAGGTTGTATCAGAGTCCGGCCCTGACCATGACAAGATATTTGAGGTGGCTGTTTATCTAGACAAAAAAATGTGGGGTAAGGGTAAGGGTAATAGCAAGCAAACTGCTCAGCAATCGGCTGCCCAGAGTGCCCTCAAAAAATATACGCCGTAGTTTATTTAAGCAGTCCAAACGAGGTATAATAAAGCCTATGAAAATTGCAATATTGGGTTTTGGCAAAGAAGGTCAATCGGCCTATCGTTATTACGACAAGGCCGGTAATGATATTACCGTTCACGATAACGACAGCAAAATACTTTTGCCAAATGGCACCAGTGCTATACTTGGCGATGATGCCTTTGTAGAGCTAGACAGCTATGGCTATGATCTACTGGTCAGAAGCCCTGGCCTAAGAATCGACAAAGCCCAAATCAAGACGCCTATCACAACTCCAACAGCCGAATTCATGAAACTCTGCCCAGCCGAAATTATAGGTGTCACCGGTACCAAAGGCAAGGGAACCACAGCTACGCTAATTGAGCAGATGCTAACTGAATCGGGTCAGCGCACCCACCTGCTTGGTAATATCGGTGCACCAGCTCTTGATGAGCTTCCAAACATCAAGCCTAGTGACCTAGTGGTTTATGAAATGTCTAGCTTTCAGTTATATGATATCCAGTCCAGCCCACATGTTGCAGTCTGCCTATTTGTTACTGAGGATCACCTCGATTGGCACAGCGACCTTGCAGAATACCATGCAGCTAAGGGCAACATTTTTAAATATCAAACGAGTAGCGATGTTGCTGTTTATTATAACCAAAACCCAACCTCTAAAACCCTAGCCAAGCTATCGTCAGCTGCCACCAGCTACAGCTATGGTGATAACGGAGATGTCTTTGTTCGAGATGGAAAAATAATCGCCTTTGGAAGCGCTGTCATTGATGTAGTGGCAGTCGGTCTTCCGGGTGTGCACAACCTCCAAAATATCTGTGCTGCTATTTGCGCCGTCTGGCCATACACTCAAGATATAAGCGCAATCAAAAAAGTAATCGAAGCTTTTGCTGGCTTGCCGTACCATATTGAGCACGTTTTAGATAAGGCCGGGGTTAGCTACTATAATGATTCGTTTTCAACCAACCCAGCATCATCCATTGCTGCAGTTCAGAGTTTCGATCAGCCAATCGTGTTGTTTTTGGGTGGCTTCGATAAGGAAGCAAATTTTGAAGAGCTAGCTGAGCTCTTGAAGTCCCGAAAAATCAGAAAGATAATAACTTACGACAAAACCGGTAGTCGCATCCACGACTTACTATTGAGCAAAGGCATTGCTGATGTCGAATATATCGCAGGAGACAACTTTAAGGCAATTATCGGTGCCGGTGTAAATTATGCCCAGCCTGGCGATATTGTACTATTTAGCCCAGCCTGCGCGAGCTGGGGAATGTTTTCAGATTATAAAGCGCGCGGGCAGATATTTAATGACATCATAACTTCAATTTGATTGTTGCTTATGTTCGCTCTCGCAAAGTACAATAAAAGAGTATGAAATCTAGAGTGGCTACACTACGCAGTATTGAGCTTGCAGGCTTTAAATCTTTTGCAAAGCGTACAAAGATTGATTTTGGCGACGGTATTGTTGCTATTGTTGGACCCAACGGCTCAGGAAAGAGCAATATTGCCGACGCAGTACGCTGGGTTTTTGGTGAACAGAAGAATAAATCATTGCGCACAGATAAAGCCGAAGACTTAATTTATAATGGCAACGATAACAAGCCTCGAGCAAGTATGGCGGAAGTAATTATTGCACTCGATAATAGCGGCGGTTCGATACCAGTCGACTTATTAGAAGTCGAGATCACCAGGCGTCTCTATCGTAGCGGTGAGAGTAGCTATTTGCTCAATGGCAAAAAAACCAGCCTCGCCACAATTCAAGAACTATTAATAAAGAGTGGCTTTGGGGTTGGTAGTTATACCGTGATTGGGCAGGGCATGATCGACAGGTTGATTCTGTCTGGCGGCCAAGAGCGCAAGCAACTTTTTGAGGAAGCTAGTGGTATTAGACAATTCGAAATAAAACAAAGCCAAACCACTAAGCGCATCGAAGCTGTTAATCTAAATATTGACCAAATCAGTAGTATTATTAACGAAATTAAACCCCAGCAAGAAGCCCTGGCTCGCCAAGCCAGCTTGCTTCAAAAACGCAATCAGCTAAGCGACGATTTGCAAAAATATCGATGTGGGTACATAGCTCAGAATAGCAATCATCTCGAATCGCGAAGGCTAGCAATAGTAAGCAAGCAAGACGATAACCTTGATGAGCAAAAAAAGCTTCAGTCTCGGCTAAAGGATCTGGAGGCTGATCATACAGAATCCAGAACCACCACAAATAAAAACACAGCCAGCAGTATTGGCAAGGAACTCGATAGACTTGAGCTTCAGCGTAGCCGCATAGAGCAGGACATTAGTAGCCTCAATGCCACAGCCGAACAGATAAATTCTAGTATAATCGCCACCAATCCTTTGGAGCATTCTATTCGCGACGAAATTACTCTATTGCAGCTAAAGCTCACACAACATCTTAAGAACCAAAAGTCTATAGAAGCAGTTGTTGCTAAGTTTGAGGCCAAGCTTAAATTAGTCGACATTAAGGTAGGGTCTCAGACGGATATCCTTGAAGGCACTAGAAAAGCCCTGGGGAAGTCGCAAAAAACGGAGTACCTCCAGCACAGCCTTGGCTTGGTTGATATTCTGCAGGATGGTATCAAAAGAAATAAATCCTATAAAGACCTAGACATTGTATTTTATAAGCTCCGTAGAATGATCAAGCACTCTATCGGTGATAATTCGGCCGAGCTAGCTCTGAAGGTTGGCAAGGTTCAAAACATAATAGCCGGACTGCTAGACGAACGTGAGGGTATTAGCGAATTGCAAACTACTGAAGTTATAAAGCTTAGAGCAATCGAAATGGATTATTCTACGATTGCTCACAAAGTCAGTGAGAATGAGCTCAAGCTATTGAAGATAATTAAATCGGACAATACCGATAAGCTCAAAAA
>CALRCL010000017.1 GCA_943354575.1 Patescibacteria group bacterium UBA4664
AACCTGTCGGGGATATATAGAGATACTTCTATTCCCATCATCTCAAAAGCATCATAAAGAAGCGCCGAGGAGCTCAGGCCGTCGATGTCGTAGTCGCCATAGATTACGATTTTTTCTTTTTTATTGATTGCCCGGACTATTCTGGTCACGGCCTTGGTCATACCTGGTAGCTCAAAAGGGTCGGTCAGGCCCGTGTCGTAATCTGGTTTCAAAAAAGTCTCGGCCTGCTTTTTGGTTAGGCCGCGCTTCTCAAGAAGCTGATTTGTGATGTTGGACTCACTTGCGAGCTCAATGGCTAGAGAGCTGTCCCATACTATTTTCTGCATGAATCTAGTCTAAACTAAATAAGCAAAAATACGAAGCTACTTTAGAAAATAATTATTGCATAAAAAAGTCTGAACTAGATCTTGTCTTGAAGCCAGCTGGGGCACTAGCAACATACTGCCGGCGGCCGTCTTGCAAAAATCGCTTGGTGTCGTCGAGTTTCGATTGCTTGGCAAATATAAAGTCTGTATAGCGGACTGTTTTGATTATTTTTTGTATTTGTTTCATTTTTTTTACCTAACTTTTATTTTTTATTATTATTTTTGTTAAAACCCAATACCAATAACACCAAAAACTACATCATGACCTCTTGCTGGATGTCTTTAAGACCATCCCCTGCAGCTCTTTAAATAATATAAAGTTTTGGTTGACTCCATAAACCTTGGTATTGGCTTCTTTGTAGGCTTTAAGGTAGCCGATTTTTTCGAGCCTTGCTAGCTCTCGGCTGATATTGCCGGGATCTTCCCTGGTGATTTTAGCTAGTCCTCGAATATGCACGCGGTAATCTGGGTATTTACTAAAAAGCGTAATTATCTTGCGTCTGGTCTTGGAAGTGATGAAATACTGTAACATTTGTTTTACCTCTGTTGATATTAGTTTATAACAGCTTGGTAAAAATAACAACACTTTTTGAAGCATAACTTTTGTGTTAAAATCATTAACATAACCAAAATAAATGTATGGATAGATATTGCCCAGAATGTAACTCGACTATGACGCCAAGCTTGGTGGGCTATTTGTGTGCTAATTGCGGAAGTATGCAACGGTTTTACACCGATACTGGCGTGATGCCTGCTAACCCGTCGCCAATGCCTGTGCATATCTCTAACCCCCTCCCCAGCCAACCAAGCGAGGCTAGTAGCCGCGTATTGCCCGACAATAAGCTTCAGGCCACCCTAAAAAGGCTCATGGTACCCGAGCTGCCCCCGCCCCATAGTCACCAACCCAGCTCTAGGGTTGATGGTATATCATACACTAGCGGCACCTTAGGCACTGGTGGTGCTGCCAATAACGAAAGTCCGGCGCTGCTAGCAGGTGTAATGCCCACACCAATGATTGCCAAAGACAATTCGTCGACCTGGCTCTTGGTAGGCCTCATTATAATGCTGCTACTGGTAGCTGGCTTTATAGCCTACATGCTCACCGTCGGCGCAGTAACTATTTAGTAGCTTTTGCTTTTTTGATTTTCCAGTTGTTGTATACCACCAAGAGTGGTGAGGCATTAAAGATCGAAGAGAAAGTACCAGACACAATACCAAGTAGCAAAGCTAGTATAAAGAGTTTGATGGACTCACCACCAAATAGGTAAAATGCCAGCAGTACTATAATTACAGTGATAGAGGTATTTAGCGACCGAGCCAGTGTTTCGTTAATAGAGATATTGACGATCTCTTCGAAGGGCTTATTGAGGCGACGGAGGTTTTCGCGGATTCTGTCATAAACCACAATCGTATCGTGCACCGAGAAGCCAATGGTCGTTAAGAGAGCCGTCACGAACAAGGCATCGACCTGGACCCCAAAGAAGTGCCCTAAAATAGCGAAGCTGCCTAGCACAAATAGGGCGTCGTGCAAAAGCGCAATAAGCGCCGTAGCACCGAAGCTCCAGGGGCTAACAGGTGGCGGCGTATTGCGAAAGGCGAACGCAATATATAGAAGTATCGCCAGCGAAGCCATTGCGACTCCTAAAATCGCGCTTCTGGTGATATCGCGACTAACGGCTGGGCCGACCGAGCTAAATGAAGTTTCGGTGAGGTTTTGCTGTCCCAGTAAGACCTTGATGTTTTGTCTAATTTGCTGGGAGTCGCCAAGCTCTTTATCGAGCCCCTGGTCGCTGTAGCGCACAATTAGCCTGTCGCTACCACTGGTCGTTACAGTAATGTCTTTGACCCCGACTTTTGCAACTATGTCACGCAGTTGGGTTTGCGTGGCCTGTCCCGAGATTTCGAGTTCTTGCCCGCCTGTAAAATCTATGCCGGGCTTAAGACCCCACACAATTAGTGCTATTGTTCCTGGCAAGACCAATAGTATCGAAATTATAAACCATAGTTTACGCCTGCCGATGATGTTCATTTAGATAGTCTCCTCTTTGATGCGATATGAGCTTGGCTTGGAGCCGATTTTAGTTTGTACTACGGCCTGCATGAAGGTCTTAGATATCGTGATGGCCGTAAACATGCTAACTATCACTCCAATTGCTAGTGTAATGGCGAAGCCTTTGATGACCGGAATACCAGAGATGTAGAGTATTGTACAAGTTATAAGCGTGGATACATTAGAATCCCTAATGCTCGACCAGGCCCGTTTAAAACCAGTGTCCATGGCCACAGCGACCGAGCTACCGGCACGGATTTCTTCTTTCATACGCTCAAATATTAGAATATTGGCATCGACCGCCATACCGATGCTCAAAACGAAGCCGGCAATGCCCGCAAGTGTTAAAACAATTGGCGACTGGGTGATGCCTGAAAGCTTGAATATATCGATGGTTATGAGTGTGTACATGACCAATGCCGCAGCAGCAACAAGGCCTGCCAGGCGGTAGTAGGCAATCATAAATACTAGTACAGCAATCAGGCCAATGAGGCCCGCAAATAAGCTACGCTGAATGGATTCTTGCCCCAGGGTAGCTCCAACTGTACGTTGCTCGACTAGACTAATTGGTACCGGCAGGGCTCCGGCGTTGAGCAGTAGTGAAGTTTCTTTGGCGTCCTTGAGATCCTTAAAGCCCGACATCTGTCCTTTACCGTCGGTAATTGGGGTCGAGACGGTGCCGTTAAAAAGCGGTTCATTGTCAAGAATTATTAGCAGTCGGCCACCTTCACGATTGATCTTCTTGGTGAGCTCGGCAAATTTCTGGGTGGCACTACCTTTCATCTGGAATGATATGATTGGCTGGCCGTTTTGGGTATCAATATCGGCCGTAGCGCTTTCGAGGTCTTCGGCCTTAATATCGGTGGCTTCGGGAATGCCTTCGGGGCTGACCGACAAAAACTGCAGCTGAGCTGTTTTGCCAATTAGGCCGATTGCTTGATCGACATCATTAACTCCAGGCAGCTGAACGTTGACTCGATCGCTACCGGATGTTTGCACTACAACCTCAGATGTACCAGTGGAGTTGACGCGCTTGTTGATGACATTAATAACCCCATCGATGGCCTTGGCTTTATCTTGGGTCGAGACCTTCGACAAATCCGCTTGGTAGGTGAGGCTGGCTCCGCCTTGAAGGTCAAGGCCGAGACGCAGCTTGAGGCTGGTATCTTTGATGCCAAGTGCCGAGAATATTTTGTCTTCTCTGGGTAGCGCCAGCAATACAAGAACGACCAGTAGTGCGGCAACCAAATATAATTTTGTGCTTAATTTCATTATCTACCATTATTGATTAGATAAGACTGATTGTAAAGCAATTAGTCTTGGGCTAGGGTACAATAGATGGTATGTATGCCGAAGTCAGTGTAGTTGGTTACAAGGGGTCTGACAAAAGAACCTTCACCTACCGAGTCGCCGAAGGGGTTATGGCCCGAGCCGGCAACTTGGTGAGTATTAAATTTGGCAAAAATCAGACTATCGGTATTGTTAGCAGTATCAGCCAGGCTCCGCCTCCAAAAGCCATCAAACTAAAAAGTATCGATGCCGTTTTGCCAATCGACCCATTGCCAAAGGAGCTGCTCGCGCTATGTGAGTGGTTAATAGATTACTACTCTGCCCCACCTGCTAGTGTCTGGCAATTGATGTTGCCCAAAAACCCCACCACTACGCCGCGCAAACTTTTTGATAAGCCCAAGCTGGCTACCAAAAAGCTGGTCGAGCTATCGCCAGCGCAAGCCAAGGTGTATCGCGATATTTTGGCCTCAGAGCGCCCGACACTACTAGAGGGCGTGATGGGCTCGGGCAAAACCGAAATATACTTTCATTTGATAGCCAAGATGCTGGCCGAGGGTAAGTCGGCTATAATGCTGATGCCAGAAATTTTTTTGACCAACCAAATGATCGAGCGGGCCCAAAAACATTTCGCCGATCAGCTGGTAGTGGCCCACTCCGGGCTCAGCCCTGCCCAGCGCCGGGCTGTTTGGATGGAGTGCAATAGCAAATCGGCCGATACCCCGATGGTTGTTTTGGGTCCGCGTTCGGCGCTCTTTATGCCCTTACACAAGCTGGGGCTAATAGTTGTCGATGAGTGCCACGAGCAGAGCTACAAGCAAGATTCTTCGCCGCGCTACCATGCCGAGATGGTGGCCGGCAAACTCGCCAGACTGACGGGCGCCAAGCTGGTGCTGGGAAGTGCAACGCCCTCAGTTGCTACACGCTTTTTGGCCGATGCGGGCAAGCTTCAACGGCTGAGTCTCAAGCAGCGGGCCATTGCTTCATCACATCCAGATATTAAGATTGTTAAAAAAGACAAACAATCTGACATATTCACGCCCCAGCTAGCTGCCGCCATAAACTCGACCCTAGCAAATAAAAAGCTCGTAATGCTCTACCTCAATCGCCGTGGCACGGCACCGATATTTGTTTGTAACGACTGCGGCCAGGGCTTCGAGTGCCCCCACTGTGGGGTCAACTTGCACTTTCATGCCGATAGCATGCGCTTGGTTTGCCATGTCTGTGGGTTCAAACAAACTCCGCCGGCAAAATGCCCAAGCTGTGAGGGTAGCAACTTACGTGGAGTAGGTATCGGCACCAAGGCTGTTGCCGAAAAAGCCGCAGAGTTGTTTGCTGGAGCTAGGATTGTGCGGATCGATCGCGATAGTGCTGAGCCAAAAGAATTTAAAAAGATTTTAGATAGTATCAATAATAATGAGGTCGATATCATAATCGGTACGCAAATTATTGGCCGAGGTCTGGACCTCGAGAATCTTCATTTGGTGGGTATGGTAGACGCCGACTATGATTTGGCCAATATCGACTACAACAGTCTGGAGCGGGCATTTCAGCTTTTGAGCCAGACGGCGGGTAGAGCTGGACGTCGCAAAGATCGTGGCGAGGTAATTATTCAGACCAAAAACCCCGATAACAAATTCTTTGAGCTCATCACCAACAACGACTACGAAAGCTTCTACCAATCCGAGCTGGCTCTGCGCAAAAAATACTCTTACCCACCTTACTCGTATCTGTTAAAATTAGAGTGTGGTTTTGTGAGCTCTGAGCTCGGTCGACAAAAAGCCCAAGCCCTAATCGCGAAGCTTCGAGGCAAACAATCGATAACTATTCTAGGACCAGTCAGATCGCACCCCTCATTGCGAGGCAAGAAGCACATGTGGAGCTTGATAATAAAAAGCCGCAACCGTAAAATACTAGTTGATATCGCCTCAGAGCTTGAGCCACACTGGACTATCAACCTAGACCCCTTTGGAATATCATGATAAAAAAAATCGTCACCATACCCAATAAAATACTTCGCACCAAATCCAAAAGAATTGGCTATGTCGACGACTCTATTCGAAATCTGGCTAACGATATGATCGCCACCACCCTAGACTGGGACCACGACAGCGAGTTTGGTGCGGCACTGGCGGCCATCCAGGTCGGTGAGCCTCTCAAACTAACCGTTGTCCGCAATGACTTTGACGACCCCAAAAGCAAAGAGTTTACGACCCTAGTGAACCCCGAAATAGTCAAAGTTAGTGCCGAAATGATTAGCGATATCGAGGGCTGTCTGAGTGTGCCCGGTGTTTATGGTCGGGTCAAACGCCCCCTAAAGGTCAAAATTAAAGCCCAAGACGCCAATGGAGCGCCAATTCGACTTAGCGTTGAGGGTTTTCCGGCTAGGGTTTTGCAACACGAAATAGATCATATGAACGGTGTAATATTCCTAGACCACATCAAAGACTCCTCGCAGTTATTTAGTATCGACAAGAACGGATCCCTAATGCCAGTAGCTCAAGCAAAAAAAGATGATATCAAAAAACACAAATAGCCCAAGGCAATCGATAGTCTTTTTTGGCACAGGCCAAACCAGCCTCGAAGCTCTTCAGTGCCTGAGCGAAGTATTCGATATCGAGCTAGTTGTTACCAAACCACCAGCTAGCAACTCGGCTGGCAAGCTGTTTAAAAACGCTGTGCAACTCTGGGCCGAAAATAACTCGATTGGCGTAGTTAACCCAAGCTCAAAAGCCGATATCAGCACACTCATTAGTTCGGCTCAGCTTAGTAGCAAAGTGGCAGTGGTGCTGGATTTTGGAATGATTATACCAAAAGATGTTATCGAAACTTTTGAGTACGGCATATTGAATAGTCACTTTAGCTTGCTGCCAAAGTACCGCGGGGCCGACCCAATCAGAACCGCCCTAATTAATGGTGATGCTACGACCGGAGTGACCATCATAAAAATTACACCCGGCTTAGATGACGGCCCAATTTTGACTTGGGCTGAGGTTGATTGCAAAAACTATAATGCCATCGAGCTGCGCGAAAAACTATCGTCAGTTAATTGTGCTTTGCTGCCAGAGACTATTGAGCTCTACCTACACGGTCAGCTCGATGCGGTAGATCAAGACGAATCGGCCGTTAGTAGTACCAAAAAGACCACCAAACAAGATGGTCTAATTGATCCCAAAAAGCCAGCCAGCGAGCTGGCAAACGAAGTTCGTGCCTATGCCGGCTGGCCAAAGAGCTACATCGTATCAAATGACAATACCTACATTGTTTTGAGTGCGCTAGCATCAAAACAGACTGCTGCGCGGGGTGAGCTTAGGGCAGAAGGCGGCAAGCTCTATTTTGGCTGCTCCGATGGAAGCCTACAGATACTATCAATCCAGCCTGCCGGAAAAGCCCCAATGGATGCTATGGGCTTTATTAATGGCTACCAAAATATTATCGGTAAATAGCAGATTTACTTTGCCAGATTTAATATTTTCTACAGAAGAATAAAAAGCATGAAGTCTTGAGGATGTAGCTTGCTCTTTGCGAAACATTACCTGAAGAGTCAAAGGCCTCTACTCCATATTTGATTGATCCGCCTGCAGTAATTGTAGGGTCACGATACTGAAGACTACTTGTAGTCGCAACTTTAACGCCGGCTTTATACACATTATACCCCCGAACAGATACATTATCACTTGACGCACTCCAGCTGAGGTCCACTGGGTAGCCTAGTGCAACAATGAGCTTGGCATTGAAATTGGCCGGCATAGATGGGCTGGTGGTATCAGAGACGGGCGCAGGCGTTACGGGGGCAGGCGTTACGGCAACATCTGCTACGGTGGTGAGTGTTAAGACATTACTAGAGCTCGAAATATTTCCAGCTTGATCTTTGGCTTTTACAGTATAGCTATATGTCTGCCCAGGTGTAAGTTCAGTATCTGAATATATAGTAGCTGTAACAGCTGCAATCTCTTGGTTGTTTCTAAATACCTGATAGCCTGTTACGCCCACTGAGTCAACCGAAGCAGTCCAGCTTATATTAATGTCGGTGCCTGTTACAGCGCTTCCTATGAGCCCGGCTGGGGCTGTTGGGGCAATGGTATCTGGTACAATCACTGGTGCTATTGTAGCGCAGTTATCACCTAGCCCTGAAGGTATGCAGCCGGCAGCAGCTACCATAACTCTGTCTACCTTAACACCGCTCTCTATGCCAGTTATTTTTATTGTATGCAGACCAGTGGTTAATGACAGGTCTGACTTAGATGCTGTATCGCCATTTTTGTAATCAATCCATGTCCAGGCATTAGGAGTAACTGGTGCATCCCCTAGCCTGATAGGTGTGTCAGTATCTACTTGAGCCTGAACAGCATCATTGGCCGCTATTGGGGACTTGAGCCGCACCCACAATCTATAACTTGCAGTATTAGGAACAGTAACTTGGGCTGTAAAACTACCAAATGATGGTGGCTTAGGTGGTGCGACTGCTGATATGCCAGTACCCGCATGTGTTAGTGTTTCGAATACAAGATGGTTGCCGGCGCCTGTTGGTCGAGATCTTTCGATAAGAGCCTTTGTGTTAGGCATCGATATTCCCTTGCCGGTAGCAAAATGGTTGTAGGCCAATTCTAGTCCCAGAAAAGCACTGGCTCCACCGTCTTTAAAATCAGGGCAAACGAAATTAGTACTCGGTTTCCATGTAGATGCGGTTACCTGTGAAGCAGTCTGGCCAGTGGCAGCCATTTGATCTAGCATTTGATTTATATAACCTGTATTAAGTTCATAGCCGGCTATAAAGCGATTTTGCTGTTCGCCGTAAAGATCCACACCTTGTATACGGGCAGTTTCGGCCGTATCAGACAAGCCACCGAGACCCATCATAGTGTGGCCGAGATCTCGGCAGGTTTCTTCGCTTAAGCCATCTATAAAGCTAGTGGGGTTATTCCAGAGATTAGTAATAGCAGTGTCAGTCGTGTAGGTTGCACTTGGGGATTTTGGTATTGCTCCATCACTTTTTAGATATACCAATGAAGGAGCTATTTTACGCCAATAGTTTAGGCCTTGATTGTATATTATGGTGTCATTTGAGAATATACCAATATTTGTCATAGCCTCAGCAAAGGTCGTTTCCCAGTTGCCGCCTGCAGTCCAGCCGTTCTTAATTAGAGGGTAATGAACTGTCTTGAGATTATTTTCCATCTTGGCGATATCAGCCTCTGACCAGCCTCCTGTTGTTGGAGACTTATAGGTATAACGCATAATCTCGGCTGCTCTGGTAAGGTTTTGTGCAGACCAGCCACCCTGAAGCATACCATTCGCGTATATTCGCGTGCCAGTCGTGCCGCCATATGTAGCAACTCCATTTACATCCCTTGGCTGATCAAACTTAATCTCAGTAAGTGTAGTAGCCCAAGCGTTCATAATTTCAATAGACTTAGCCGCATAAGTAGCGTCGCCTGTATAATACCAGAGTAGCGCTTGGTTGTAGGCGGCTGCTGCATCTTGGTTCTGTGCAGCACAGCCACTCTGGGGATAAGTAGTAGTGTAGGTGCCCTGTGAGCACTGTACGATGGCCACTGGCTTGGCGACATAGCTCTTGCTGCCTAAGTAGCTCGACTTAGCCTTATTGAAAGCAGATATCCAGGGTTCTTGCCCGGCCGCAATCTTTGCCTTCACAAAATCTAACTGCGTTTTATCTACCAATATTCCTGGGTGCACAAAGCCTGGAGTTTCTACTGCAGCGACGCAGTCTAGGCTTACGGCCTTTAGATTTGATGCCAGTGAGTCATCAAATATTTTCGTACAATCTGCCTGTAGCTGGGCATCTTCGGCTTGAAATGAGCTGGAGACAGTGGAGGCCCTCGATAGTCTTATGACAACTATGCCAATGATAGCTATAACAGCTACCAGTATAAGTGCCATCCACCACTCAAACTTAAACTTACTATTCAGCGCATTAGTTTGTACTATTTTGTGGTTGTGGTCTGGATGTTTGCTGTCTATCATAAGAGTAATAATTTCCTTTAGTTGTTAAGTTTAGATAAAGTATAACTTACTAAACTAAAATAGCCAATAACAGTCTAAATGAACTGCTTGAGTCCTTCTGCTACCTGGCTACTTAAAAAGTTCTTAGTTCAAAAACGGAAGAATCTTTTCGACCACTTCACTTGGGGTTAGGTCGGTCTTTACAATATAGTCGCGCGCGCCAAGGCTTTTGGCTTGGTCGATAGTGGCTTGGTCCATGACGTTAGTCAAAACAACCACAGGCAGATCTGGGGTTATATTGTGTTTTTTGAGTTCCTCGAGCACTTCAATACCGCTGACATTTGGCATCATCAAATCAAGCAATACAACTTGCGGCTGATGCTCATTGATTTTTGTTAGGGCCATAGCTCCATCAATAGCCTCGACCACATCAATCTTAGATTTTGATAGCTTCAGATTATACATATTACGGATAAAATCGTTGTCTTCAACAAGTAAGCAGACTTTTTTCATATCTATACTATACCTATTATGCTTGTTAAAAGTCAAATGCTTTTGCCCCGGTGGCTGAGTCGCAATAGTTAGCTTTTTTTATTGAGGTAGGCAAATACAACCAGCCCGACGAAGCTCGCCAGCACAGTCCATTCGCCGAGCAATATGTACAGGGTTTAGTCTTGGACGGTAAGTGTGCTTGCCGGTCTCAAAAGGTCTAGTTGGTCTAGGTCTTAAGCAAGTCTTCGATCAGCTCACTATCGGCCTGACCAGAATCTAAATGAAAGCTCAAACTCGGCGAAAACTTCGATTTAATCTTGCTTGCCAGGGCCTTAGATATTTCGCCGCGGTTTTTTTGGATTAGCTCAAAGACAGCCTCGGCATCATTGCCCCAAACCGAAACATAAATATGGGCAATTTTTAGGTCGGGGCTGATTTTGACACCATTAACACTAACCGAACTGCCAGGCATTTGGTACTCGAGCAGTATTGGGGCAAGCTGTTTTTTGACCATCGAGCTGAACTTTTCGAGTCGTAGGTTCATAGCAGCTTATAGCTTTCGGGCGTGCGAGGTGGTGGTATAAAACACCAGCTCGTCGCCGAGTTCTATTGCTTTGTTGGTTGCAACTTCTAGGCCGCACTCTTCGTTCTGCATGGCTTCTTTAGATTCTTGCTTATCTTTTTGGAGACTCTTGAGCTTGCCAGTGCCAACAACCTTGCCGGCTCTGGTGATTTTGAGATCAGTGTCTGGCGTAACCTTGCCGCTCAAAACCTTACCGCCACAAATTACCTTGTCTTTAGTAGTTTTAAATACTCCTAGTATTTTGAGCTTGGCTAGCTCGGTTTCGATAATTTCTGGCTCGAGCATCGAAGATAGCCACTCGCGGGTATCGTCGAGTAGCTCGTAGATAACTTTATAAAGCTGGAACTCTACTCCCGAGCGCTTGGCCTGCTGATTGACGGCGGCGTTAATGCTAACATTAAAGCCCAAAATAATTGCTTTACCAGCCGTGGCAGCTTGCACATCGCCTTCCGAAATATCACCGATACCAGAAGCCACTATTTTGACTCTGACTTCGTCATTACCAACTTGGTCGAGTGCCGAAATTAGCGACTCGAGCGAGCCCTGTACATCGGCCTTTACGACTATTGGCAACTCCTTGACGGCACCCTCTACTACGGCGTTGGCGATATCCTCGGCTGTAACACTCTTAATAGATGTTACTGATTTGTAGGTTTTTTTGCGACTTTGGCGGTCGACCCAATCCTTGGCCTCTTTTTCGGTGTTGACTTGCTCGAACCAGTTGCCGAATTCTGGAAGCGACTTCAGGCCCGAAACTACCGCCGGCATAGATGGCTCGGCTTGTTTGATTTTGTTACCCTTAAAGTCTTCCATGGTTCGGATTTTGCCATAGCTAACTCCGGCGATAATCCAATCGCCTGGTTTAATAATGCCTTCTTGGACGAGCAAAGTAACGATTGGACCCTTACCAGTATCGAGGTGCGATTCGATCACTACACCCCTGCCAAAGCCATCGACACGAGCCACCGACTCTGCGATATCGGCAACCAGTAGTACAACTTCCAGAAGCTTGGTTATGCCGTCGCCTGTTTTGGCTGAGACCTCGACACACGGCACATCGCCACCCCAGTCGTCTGGTAAAATACCGACTTCCGAGAGCTCTTGCTTGACTCTATTAACATCGGCTCCTTCTTTGTCTATTTTATTAATCGCCACCACGATTGCCACTCCAGCTTGCTTGGCGTGGTCGATTGCTTCGCGAGTTTGAGGCTTAACGCCGTCGTCGGCTGCTACTACAATAATTGCGATATCGGCTATTTTGGCGCCATGTTCGCGCAGAGCCGAAAAAGCTTCGTGCCCTGGCGTATCTAAAAATGTAATAACTCGATCGTTTTTGGTGACTTGGTAGGCGCCAATGTGCTGAGTAATACCACCAGCTTCGCCAGCCGCTACTTCGGCATTACGGATGGCGTCGAGCAGGCTTGTTTTACCATGATCAACGTGTCCCATTACCGCTATAACCGGGGGTCTTGGCACTTGCTTGGTTTCATCTATTTCGTTTGGTCGAAGCTCCTTGCCCGCTGGCTTGGGTACAACCTCAAAGCCAAGCTCAGCACCAATAATTTGAGCAGTGTCAAAATCAATCTGCTCGTTGATGGTGGCCATAACGCCGTTTTTCATGAGCTCGCCAACCACAGCGGCCGGGCCTTTGCCCAAAAGTTCGGCAAACTCACCAACGCTAATGACCTCTGCTACCTCTACTTTAGTTGTGTCCTCACTCATGAGCGTCTCCTGTTAATTATTTGGGGTAAATGGCCTTTGATACTATTATAGCAACTCTCCGAGCAAACATAGACCCCGCGGCTCGAGATATTCTGTTTTTCATCGTATACCGGCTGGCCGTCTTGTAGGATCCAACGCTGAAGCTGGCCCTTAGCCTGCTTTTTGCGACAACCCTTGCAACTGCGAATCGGAGTATGTGATTGCGCAGTTACCATTGGGGGTTATTCCTTCTCGGTCTTATTATCGGCTTTAGCTTTTTTTGGTTCTGCCTTGGCTGTTTCTGCGGCTGGCTTGGCTGTTGGCTTTGCTGCTGGCTTGGCTGTTGGCTCTTTACCAGTCTTAAGACTCAACGATAGTTTGTGCTGGTCAATGTCTATTGCAATAACCCGAAACTTTTTAGTTTCACCAACTTTTACTAGAGCGTTGGGGTCAGTTATGTGATCGTCCGATAGCTCTGAGATATGCACCAGAGCCTCAATGACAGGAGTAATTTCTACAAATGCACCAAAAGGTGTAATGCGAGTTACTTTGCCGTCGATGAAATCGCCTAGTTTGTAGGTTGCAATTTCTTTTTGCCATGGGTCGTCGGTGAGTTGTTTCATCGAGAGCGAAAGCTTGTCTTGGTCGATTGCGATAATAATTGCTTCGACTTCTTGCCCGACCTTAACATATTTAGAAGGGTTATCGACTCTATCCCAAGCAATCTCAGAAATATGCACCAAGCCTTCGATGCCGTCGATATTTACAAAAACTCCAAAATCAACCACACCGGTAACGATGCCCTTAATGGTATCGCCGACCTTAAATGCGGCAATTTTGCCTTCAGTAAATTCGCGTTGGGCTTCTTTTTCGGAAACAATCAGCTTGCTCTCTTTGCGATCCAAATCTAGGATTCGAATCATTAGAGTTCGGCCTACTAGGGTATTAAGGCGTTGCAAAATCTCGTCTTTATCGGCGCCGGTAACGCGGGGGTAATTCTCGGCCGAAAGCTGACTGACAGGTAAGAAACCTCTGACTCCGTCGATTTCAATTAGCATTCCGCCCTTGTTGGCATCGAAAGGCACAATACCGAATACTTCTTTATTTTTGAAGCGAGTTTCGAGCTCGTCCCAGCCTTTTTCTTTGGCAACTCGTTTTAGGCTCAATTGAACATAACCCGAGTCGTCTTCGGGGTCGATAACAGAGGCTGATATAACATCGCCTATTTGTAGGTCTTTGGCCGAGTGTTCGACATCGCGACCACTTACGACACCTGTTCCGTGGGGGCCCAAATCGAGCCAGAGCTCACGGCGATCCTTAGCAATAATGGTACCCTCAACAACATCCTCAGCATTAATGGCGGCAATAGCCTGGTCGCCCAATAAATCGTCCATTGAAATAGTGGATTTTAACATATTAAATTGTTCTCCTTAAAGTTTGTAGCGTTATAACGAAAAGATAGTGAGGCAATGCCTCGCTACTCGTTTAGATAAACTATATCTTATTTGAGGCTCAATGTAAAGCTATTTATTGGCTTTTGACTCGGCGGACGCTAACCAAATATAAGCCGGTTAAAAGTCCTAATACAATTACGGCCAGCAAATTGTCTTGAGGGCCAGTACGTGGAGTTGTGCTAGCTGTTTGGCCAGGCGACTTGACGATAACTACCGTAGGAGATTCACTACTAGGTGCGGTTACTGCAGCGGCTGGCTGGGTATCAGCTGGGTTGGCTTGAGGACTGCCATCTTGGACGCTCGGCAATGAGCTTTTGGTGCTGTCCTTTGAGCTGGGCGACTGAGAGGCCTTTTGCCTTTGAGAATTGCCATAGCTAGCTGTAGCAGTAACTATTACCACCACCAGCAAGCCGGCAATGATGAGCTTAATAAAGTTTGGTTTGTTCATGATGTTCCCCCTGTTGTTTAGTTTAAGTGTAGTTTTATTTATTAGTTTTCGCTTGGTTTTAGGCTATTTTACACCCCAAAATGCTTACAATGCAAATACTTGTTTACAGCATCGCCGATAGTAGAGTAAAGTAGGTAATAACGAAGGGGAGGGTGAATGGAAATTATCGCTGCTTATCCAGAGCAACGGTTCTTGCCAGCAGGCTATTTTGCCTACGATGCAAGTGAAGATATTGTGAATTACGATCCAGGTTTGCTGCGGCGAAACTCTGGCAAATTGGCGCTACTCCATGAAATAAGCCATGCCATGTTGGGGCACTTTCATTACCGCTTCGACTTCGAGCTGTTTGCTATGGAAATGGATGCCTGGAACATGACTAGATTATTAGCTATCAAACACGACGTGGGCGTTCAGGAGAGCTATATCAATGAATGCATGGATAGCTACGACGTCTGGCTAACCAAACGCGGCACCTGCCCGCGCTGCAACCAGTTTAATTTGCAGTCCAAGCCCAACGAGTTTAGGTGCTACCGCTGCCTGACTCGCTGGAAGGTTAGCCAAGACATCCAGAGCTCGATACGCCGGGTCGTTATTAAATAGCTCCGAGGCTACGGCGAGCTGATGAAATTATTGGGCAAATTATCGTACATAATAAAAAAGCCCCGATTGCTCGGGGACTTTTTTATATCTTTTAGATAAGTAGCTAGTACTTACTTGGCAGATTTGCCACGACGGCTTGCACGGCCACCCTTAGCACCAGCAAGTCTTGCTAGCTCTGGGTTGGCAGCGAATCCACCACCACGACTTTTTTTACCACCGACGGCGCCGATACGAGTGTAAAACTCTTTACCGTAACGCTTCTTGTTGGTTGATGCGGCTTTGATTCCGCCTTCTCTTGTACCTGGCATATGAAAAAACTCCTTTTTTCAAGGAGTTCAACAAGCTTGATCCGCACTCACCCTCCAAGTAGCTGTTAAACTCTTGGGTTAATTATTAATGTAGTTATGATTATACTGGCTTATGGTTATTTTGTCAATAGCTATATGGTGTGATTATTTTAGGTTGGTTTTGGACTAAAATGCCACAAATTGCTA
>CALRCL010000018.1 GCA_943354575.1 Patescibacteria group bacterium UBA4664
CTCAAAATAACTAATACAAAAGCTGGTACAAATAGAGCTACTTTTTTGAATTTTGTAATATTATTTTCTGTTGGAAAGGAAAAGCTGAAAAGTAATAAATAATATACCGCGAGTGCGCCAAATGCTACTGTTGATCTGGCCCAAAAAAGAGCCATATTTAATTCAGCTGTGATATTTGCAAATATATTAACTATAGTCCAGCCGGTAAGCATGGTTGTAAAGTAAAAGAACTCTTTGTTTGAGCTTTTTTTAGAACTGTTTATGAATACTAAAAGACCAAGAGAAAATGTAAATAAAGCTGTAATAGCCAATAAATAGTTAGTAAGCATAACACTAATAGTTTAACAGAAATAGATACCAAAATAATAAAAATATCCCCTGGTTATTACCAAGGGATATTCAAAATTAAGACCTCTTTTTTTAAGCATACTCACTTGGGCCGTGACCAGCCAAAAAGCCTTTAGTCACAACCGTGTAGTAAAACTGCCTATCGAGTTCTATTAAGTCTCCGGGCGTCTGCTTTAGTGTGATCTTATGAATCATAGCTGGCATCCATTCGTTGTTTAACAAACAACAATCAAATGCAGCGATGCCGTCATTGCGAATCACGAAGTTATCGAGCTCATCGAGTAAAAAAGAGCTATAGTGTTGGCCCTGCGATCCGGGATTTACCAGCAAAGCGCCGAAGTAATAGATAGTACCTTTGGCATAGTGCTCAGGAAATTTGGCCTTAAAGTAATCTGGCGAAATCCAGTCGATCGCGCTAAGATCGGTGGCAACAAGTACCATTGCAACTGCTAAACCATCGTCGTCCCAGAGCACAAACTTAAGCATACGATCATCGGTCATTTCTGCTACAAACTCGTGTTTGCGCATATACTGACGACAAGGCGAAGCGGTACGTAGTGGCTCGAAAGCCACATCGTATAGCTCCCAAAATTGCTGGGTAAGCTCTGCGCTAATTTTAGTTTCACGCGTTATTATCATGCAAGCCTCCTAGTTGGTTGCTACTTTGGCGATTCCGTAGGCTACTCCACTGGCTAGCCAAATGAGCATTGCAATTTTTAGCTTTCTTGGAAGTGTTCCAAAAAAGTATGGGTAGAGGTATGGCATTGCCCAGGCCAAACGGTTGACTATTAGGCCAATTATTATAACCGCCAAGGACTTACTAACCGTGCCTTTTACCACAAGAAGTGCGCCAAAGTAAAACGGCAAAAACGAAACTACGTAGAGCGCAATGAATATATCAAAACGCACATTGTAGTCGTGCTCAGCTTTTATATTGAGCTTGTCTAGGCTACGGAAGGCTTTATGGCGAAGTACCCACAATACCAAGATAGCCAAGGTTGATAGACAAAGCCTAAATAGTATATGGACACCAATGTACTGACAAATCGAATTGATTATAAGTAGCGGCACCACAAATACCATTGTACGGACTATGGGTGGGGTTTTATAGGATACGCCCTGCATGCTTCCTCCTTTCTCAATGTGCTGTCCTTGTAAGACTAGTGCGTATTATACTATAAATCAGCTATAATGGGTTACAATGGCTACTATGAAGATAAGTATTGTAAATGGTTCTGGCGAGGGGTCAACCGAACTCTCGGCATTTGACACCGCCCTAATGGATGCCGGTATTGCTAATTTAAATTTGATTTATTTGAGTTCGGTCATACCACCAGGCACTATTATTGATTATGTAAAACCGAGTTTTAGCGATAAAGATTTTGGCAGCAAACTCTATGTAGTTATATCTGAAATGCGTACTGCGGTGCCAAATAAAGAACTTTGGGTTGGGGTGGGGTGGGTGCAAGATGTTGATACCAAGAAAGGCTTATTTGTAGAACACCACAGCGATACCGAAAAAGGTCTCAAGTCTGAAATAACTAATTCGTTAAATCACATGACCAACAGTCGAAAAGGCGATAATTGGGGCGAAATAAAAATGACCATACAAGGTGCAGTCTGCAATAAAAAGCCAGTTAGCGTTCTGGTCGCGGCTATTTATAAATCAGAGAGCTGGTAGACTATTTTTTACTTTCAGAAGAGGCCCTGGTGCGGCTAGAAAAATAAAAAATGTAAAAAATCTCTAAAATGCCCGCGGTTGATAGTATTATAAATACTAAAAACCAGACCTTTTGATCTTTTTTGGCGGCGATCCATAAAGCCCAAGCTTTCCAGGCGGTTGCCCAGACAAAGACGAGTAGTAACCACCAAATATTTTGTTGTACGAATAAGTTTAAGTCCATAACATATTTATACGCTACTTGGGCTATAAAGTCATCTATTTGAACAATCAGCTTACGCTTATAATCTGCTATACTGGTGTTATGAAAAAAATCACCATATACATCAAAAACCTAAACAATTATCAAAAAATATTATTCACATGGGCCATTACATTGTCGCTTGGATATTTTATTAGTGTTATAACTTTCCAAAATACGGTGCCCTTTTTTGCTATTTGGGCGGTACTGATAACGATTGCGCTGGTGGTTCAGCTTAAACTAGGAGGCTTTGGCGATAATAAGATCAAACTCATACAGGCTCTTTGGCTGCTAGTAATAGTATTGCCAGGGTTTGTGTTTAATTATTTTGAGTATAAAGGCCTAGCGCCAGTAATCGGTAATGGCTTTGCAGGCTGGCCAGCAACCTGTGCGGTCGCGATGGTAATTATTGCAGTAATATACAAATTTAATTTAAGCTATTTTTTATTGGCCGGCCTGTACGCCTTTTTGGCACTGGTGGTATTTATGATGTCGGGTACGAACACTCTGCTAATAATCAGTGGTCTGGGCTTCGGGATAATATGCAGTATCGATGCCTTGCTTGAGAACACCAAGCTTCGTAAAGGGCTAGCTACCAAGCCAAAAAGCGGCTAGCAGATATCTGCAGCGATAATTATATGATTCAATTGTTTTTTAATTAATCTCATAACTATTACTTTTGCCGTCCTACACCGACATCGAGCTCCAAGAAAGCAACAGGCTAGCGGACTAATCATTATCCAGGATTGTCTGAAGCCCTGAAGCGCTAGCAATCAGGGCAAGTTTATTCTGGATCAAGATTGTCCGTTAGCCTGGGGCGCTTATTGGAGCGAAGCAAAGTCGGTTATTTTTGCTCCACTTTTGATACCAAAAGTGGTAACTAATAAAAAATAATAAAAACATAAAACTGAGTGATGAAAGCTTGGTTGTCGGTAAGATAGAGATCAGACAACAGAGGGCGGAAGACGGAAATAAATAACCTTTCCGCTGTGCTCCTCGTACACCGAATCTTTGGCTTTCTCGTCCTTTCTCTGGTCATAAAAAAGACTCCAGACAAGCTGGAGTATTTTTTATGGTCGGGGTGAAAGGACTCGAACCTTCGACCTCAGCGTCCCAAACGCCGCGCGCTAGCCAACTGCGCCACACCCCGTCGTCAGACAACTACTTTAATCTACGCATAATTTTAACAAATTCTGCTCCGGTTTCCATAGCTTGTCTTCCTCTCGATGTAACAAACAGACTTCGAGGGTCTTGGTTTGTCCCATCGTAGAAAAAAGCAAACACTATGGAGGGCCAGGCGGGATTCGAACCCGCGACATGCTGCTTAAGAGGCAGCCGCTCTAACCAACTGAGCTACTGGCCCTCATCTATCAATAACACTTGTAAAATATGGTGCGCCCTGAGGGATTCGAACCCCCGGCCTTCTGGTCCGAAGCCAGACGCTCTATCCAGCTGAGCTAAGGGCGCTAAACCTGATTATTTTATCATATTTTGATCTATCCTGCTAGATCTTGTCGATATGTCGAGCGTATTCAAATGAGGCCCCTAAGGACCCCATTTGGTGCAATAAGCTTTATTGAACTTATTTAGCAGCTTGTTTTTTTGCACCTAGAGTTCTCTTGATGGCAAAATAGTATGCAGCTGCACCCACCCATCCAAGCAATAGTACAATTATAATCCAAAGCGTTTTGTCGCTTTCTTGCTTCCAGTTGGTTCTTTTAAACACATCTATAAGCATGATAATCCAGAATACAAATAGGGCTAGGCTGGCAATAGCCATAAATACCCACACTACAAAAAAGACTACCAAGGCTCCGCCGGTTGTTGCAGCAACTGTTGCATCGGTAGTTGTTACATAATCGTCAGTTGCGGCATTGGCCACAACTGGTAAAAATGATGTTATCGCACCTGAAACTGCGCCATATTTTAATATTTTATTCATTAATTCTCCTTTAAATTATTATTAATATTACTTGCCAATATCATCCCATTATTAAAGCCCAAAAACAAGCAATTTTAGAAGCAGTTTTGTTTAGTTGTTGCGAAATAAGCCTAAATAGTTTATAATTTTTAACTTGTAGGCGCTTATTTTTAGTCCTTGCACCTTTTTATTTCTTTTCATATCCCAAATTGATATTTTATTGTCAATTTGATTCAGTAAGTTGGCGCACTTTGTGCGCCGCTTCTGTATGCGGGTATCGTATAATGATTATTACTCCTGCCTTCCAAGCAGGTGATGCGGGTTTGATTCCCGCTACCCGCTCCATAAAAGATTATCCCGCTTGTCGGGATTAATTTGTATCTGCGTTATAATAACTATATAGGCCCCTGTAGCTCAGCTGGATAGAGCAACGGTTTTCTAAACCGTAGGTCGCAGGTTCGAGTCCTGCCGGGGGCACCATGTGCTGATAATTTAGTTCGGGTTTTTCTTTTACAATTTTTGAGAAACCAAGACCCCTGCTTTTCTCTTCCACGATGGAACAAACCAAGACCCCAAAGTCTGTTTGTTACATCGAAGAGGAAGACAAGCTACGGAAGCCGGAGCAGAATTTGTTAAAATTATGCGTAGATTGTAAGTAGTTGTCTGACGCCGTGGCGGGTGTAGCTCAGTTGGTTAGAGCGCCTGGTTGTGGTCCAGGAGGTCGTGGGTTCAAGCCCCATCACTCGCCCCATTAAAAAAGGCCGAAATATTCGGCCTTTTTTAATAGATGAGTTTAGTCTTTAAAAGCTACTGCCTTCCTTGACGCTATCTACTAGCCACTTGGCAGAAGAGGCGTTATATATAATATTTAACTCATTGCCGTTGGTGTACTGGCTCGATCCGTCGCGCTGCTTAAATAGCACATTGGCCTGAACCTTATACTTACTGGCGTCTACCATTTGGCTGGTCAATATCCTAAAACTAGCCGGATATATAACCGTTCGAGATTCTGCTGTGAGCTGATTAAAGTCATATTCCCTCTGATAACCTTCTGTCATGTATTGCCTAATGAGTGCTGCATTGCCAGCCAGGAACGCGTTGAGATAGTTGCCGCTGGTTGACTCGGCTGCCTTCTTGTCGGCTGCTTCTTTGGCTGTCTGGGCCTGCTCGGCGGCTTGTTTGGACTTTACTGAAAGCTGGCCCGTAAGTATGGTCTTGTTAGCTTCGGAAAGTGTGGCCTGTATTTCAAAGGCCGAGGCCGGCATTGCTTCTACTATAAACTTTGCGTTGCTTTTGAGTTTTTCGGAGCTGGTTTTGGCTATCTCTGATAGGTCCTTGAGCTTGTCAGCTTCGCTATCTGTGAAATCGATAATTTTATCAGCGTAACGAGAAGACTCTGCTGTGTAGTTGCCATAGCTATCTAAAAACTCTACATAGTTTTCAGTGTCTTGAGATTTATATTTGAGCTTTTGGGCATTAAACTTTTTATCTGCTACCGAAGTGTTCAACTTTTTGAGCTCAATATTATACTTGTCAAAGCTAGCTTGGTCTTGAATGACACCTGCCAGTCCTTCGAGCGCAGTAACTTGCCCGGCAATAGAATGCCAACCGTCAGACACGGCCTGCTTGTTGCTGTTTTGGTTGCTAAAAAATATAGCAAAAAATATAGCCAAGCCGATGCCGGATAGCGATAATACTGCTGCTGCCCAAAACCAACGTTTTTTATAAAACTTTTGATTTTTTTTTGTGACCTTTTTTGATTCAGTTGTTTCGTCTGGCGAATCCTGTTCGGTCGTTTTGTCTGGCTCGGTATTGGTATCCTCGTTTTTGTGAGCATCTGCGGTATCTTTATCTGGCACTGTAGACCTCCTTTTTTATTATTTTAGCATCATTTGAGCTAGGCTCAAGAAAACAAAGAAACCACCCACATCAGTACAAGTGGTTATAAATATGGTGGCCGATGTGGCCGGATCTTTGCCTAGCTTTTTCATTATTAGCGGTATCAAGGCCCCTGCAAAAGCAGCAATAAACAAATTTGATACCATCGCAATCGCCAGCACCAAGCCTAGCATCGGGTTTTTGTTAATAAAGATTGCGACCATCGCGACCAAAAAACCATTGATAAGACCATTGATTACACCTGCGCCTATCTCACGAATGATGTATTTGAAAGAATTTTTAAGACTGATTTCGTTCATTACTATCCCACGTACAGTAACGGCTAGGGTCTGGGTAGCGGCATTACCACCCATACCTGCCACGATCGGCATATACACAGCAAGTAGCGTAAACTTCGATATTGTTCCCTCGTACATCCCAACGACAGAAGCAGCCATGAACGCAGTACCGAGATTGATGATAAGCCAAAGCCACCTATACCTGACCTTAGCAAACATAGTATCAGAGGAGTTTTCTTCGCGGTTAACACCAGCTAAGCCGTAGAGGTCGCTAGAGCGCTTTTTATTGAGCAGGGCAAGTAGGTCGTCGGAGTGGATGACACCAATGATGTCTTCGTTTTCGTCTAGTACAACCACCTTGTCGTGGGGGTGTTTTAAGAACGAATCTATCACGGTGTGCTCGTCATTGTCGTATCTTATGTGCGGTACCCGTTTGATATGCGCGTCGATTTTTTCTTTGCCTTTGTGCATTGCCAAAACTGAGCCCGGCAACTCACCTACGAGCTTGCCGTTGTCAATTACAAATATCGACGGGAATTTTCCGGTGCGTTTTTCGTGTTCCTCGATATCTTTCGACAAATCTTCGAAGTGTGTTCCCGGGGGCGCCACGATATAATCCAAGTTCATCAGCCCTGCTGCTGTTTTGGGGTTAAAGCTAAGTAGTAGCTCGACTTTTTCTTTGGCATCGCCGTTGAGAGAATCTGTCAGATGTTTAGCTCGATGTTTTGGCAGCTCTTGTAATATATCGGTGGCTTTGTCGGGGTCCAGGGTAGTTAAAATTTTAGCCAGATCCGAATTATCCAACGATTTGACGATCTGCTTTCTGCTTTGAGCAGGCAGGGCCAGCAGCACGAAGCCTTTGAGCGAATCGTCTGTCGTCATAAAAACTTCAAACTTTTTAGATCGGGCCTTTTTGATTGAGTCGATAATTTTTTGGTCAATTATTGGTGATCGCATAGATGTATTATAGGGCTTACGCTAGTTAAATTATAGTGTTATTTTTTATTTTTTACGGCGCGCTTAAATTGCTCCCCTGGCCTAAACTTCGGCAGGAGCATCTCTTTAATTTGCATTGGCTCTTTAGTGATGGGGTTAATTCCATTGCGTGCCTTGCGGCGGGCCAAATAAAAAGCTCCAAAGCCACTAATTAGCACTTTGTCACCCTTGCCTACTTCTCTGCCAACAACGGCCGTCATGGTATCAATAACTAGTTCTATTTTCTTTTTAGATAGCTTAGTCTTGTTGGCAATTTCTTGAACTAATTCGGGTTTTATCATTTTAGCTAACCTCGGTATTAATTAGTATCTGCTCAATACTGCGAGCTTTTGAGTCTGGGCCGATGTCTATTAGTACTGAGCTAAATTGTACAGTTCCAACTTTGGGCCAATCGAATTTATTGGGTAGCTGGTTGAGCCACTTGTCGATAATTATTTCTTTTTTTACCCCAAGCACAGAATCTATCGGCCCGGTCATACCAACATCGCTAATTCGGGCCGTTCCACCAGGCAAGACTTTGGCATCGGCCGTAGAAACATGAGTGTGGCTACCAACGACGGCGCTTACGCGGCCATCCAAATAAAAGCCAATGGCGACTTTTTCGGAACTTAAATCGGCGTGGAAATCTACAATTGTAGCTGCTAGCTTTTCGTCTTTGTTGTCTTCTAATATTGCATCAATAACTTTTAGCGGGTGGTCCAGCTGGGGACCATTAAAGGTTTGCCCTAAGACATTGATTACCAATATATTACCAAAAGGCGTTTTTGCAATCTGCCATCCCCTACCTGGCGTTTGTCCAGGATAATTAGCTGGCCTAATGATATTAGAGTTGGGTCGATTCATCATTTCGACGCCTTCAGGCTTTTTAAAACTATGGTTGCCGCCGGTAAAGAAATCTACTCCGGCATCTTCAACTTCTTTTATAGCTTTAGCTGTAATGCCATTACCGGTACTCATGTTCTCGGCTTGGGCGATTACAAAATCTATTTGTTTTTCTTCGATAAGTTTTGGCAAAACTTGCACTACTGCCCGTCTGCCTATTTTTGCTACGATATCGCCAATGTATAAAACTTTCATCTATTTAGCATACTCCTCGGCGCGAGTTTCGCGAATGATATTGACCTTAATGGTGCCAGGGTATTTAAGGGTCGCCTCAATTTTGGTGGCAATATCACGAGCCAACTTAATGGCCGTTAGGTCATCAATTTCTTCAGGGTCAACAAACACACGAATTTCTCTGCCGGCACTAATGGCATAGCTCTTTTTGATGCCGCTAAAAGCATTGGTAACATTTTCGAGCTCTGTCATACGCTTGACGTAGTTTTCGAGCTTATCACCACGAGCTCCTGGCCGACCGCCACTTAAGGCATCGACAACTCTAACAATCAGGGCCTCTGGGGTGGTTGCCTCGATATCATCGTGGTGCGCCTCGGCAGCATGGGTGGTGGCTTCGTCGAAGCCAGCTTTGCGCATCATATCGCCGGTAATGTGATGATGTTTGCCTTCGATTTCATGGCTCACGGCCTTGCCGAGATCATGCAAAAATGCAGCTGTGCGCGAAACCTGCACATCGGCGCCAATCTCCTCAGCAATCATCGCTGCCAGGTGGGCCATCTCGACCGAATGGTGTAAAACGTTCTGACTATAGCTAGTGCGGTATTTGAGCATTCCCATGGTGTTGGATATTTCTGGCGGTAGCCCCATAACCTTAGCCTCACGAGCGGCCTGTTCACCAGCTTTTTTGATTTCTTCGTCGATTTCTTTTTGAGCCTTAACCACTACTTCTTCGATTTTTGCGGGGTGTATCCGGCCATCAGCAATCAGTGCCTCGAGGGCTTTTTTGGCGACCTGTCTTCGTATTGGATTAAAGCCCGAGATTGTAATAACTCCAGGGCTTTCATCGATAATCACTTCGACTCCAGTAAGCCTCTCAAGGGCCTGAATATTTCGGCCTTCTTTGCCAATTATTTTACCCTTAACTTCGTCGTTCGGAATTGCAACCGTACTGATGGTTCGCTCTGTGGCAGTACCTGTGGCCAAGCGCTCCATAGCGCTTGTCATTATTTCTTTGGCAGTTTCGTCGGCGTTGGCGGTGGCATCTCGCTTGCGCTTTTCGATATACTCGACCAAGTCATTTTTAATATCACGTTCTGTCATTTCCATTAGTTTTGCCTGGGCATCTTCTTTTTTGAGCTTGGCTATCTTTTGGAGGTTTTCTTCTTGGCGAGTTCTAATGGCACGAATCTCGTCTTTGATTGCTTCAATTTCTTTTTCGCTGCGATTAAGGTTATCAGTACGTTTTTCGATTTGATCGATCTTGTTATCGAGCAGAGTTTCGCGGTCGGCAACACGCTTTTCAGATGCATCAAGTTTATTGCGTCTTTCGCGTTCGTCTTTTTTAGACTCCTCGGCGATTCTAATAGCCTCTTCTTTGGCTTCTAGGACTTTCTTCTTGACGTCCTCTTTGGCTTCATCAAGCATTTTTTTGGCCTTATTATCGGCGTCATTGGTTTTTTGTTTGGTGACCACTGCATTGGCTCCATAGCCAACTCCGCCACCTACCATAAGAGCCAGGATTGCGTATATCAGTAACATAAACACCTACCTTTCTAAGTAGTGTTTTTACCTAATTGTAAGCAAAAACTAATTATTGAAATCAAAATTTAAATACTTTATTATCTACTACTATTAAACATCTAAATGAACAATTCTTCAAGCTGAAGCTTTTTTGGATTTGGTGATGTTTGGCTCGCTACCATACTTGGGTACGACATATTCGCCCGGCAGCTGATTTTTTAGTTTCGCTAGTCCAAGCTCGATCCACGAGTCGGATTCGGCCGATACTATTGGTATTGTCAGCCCGTAAGCCAGGGCGTTGGCAACAGTGGTGCCGATACGAAGACCAGTAAAAGAGCCTTCGCCAGTAAAGATAATCACACCTTCGATAGACTTTAACTTTATTCCTGCAGACTCCGCTAGCTTGGTAATGTTACCTAGTAGCGTATCGGCCAGCTCGCGGTGCGCTGGCCATTTGAGTTCTTTAACAACTTTATTATTATCTAGCAAGTACAGCTCTGCCTCAGGTTTATCGCTACGGATTGCCAGTATCATCGCTTGAGCTCCGATATTATTGTCTGGGCAGCCTTGCCAGTTGCAGATAATTCGTAGCGCCGAATATCTGGAGCGTCGTAATGGCATTCGATGGTTAGCCGGCTATCCGAGCTGTGGCCCGTAAAGTTTTGAGCCCACTCAACGCAAACAATGGCCTTCTCGTCGGCGAGGGCGTCGGCTAGCTCACTAAAGACTATTTCGTCGTCATTGAGTCGATAAAGGTCGAAGTGTTCGAGCTTGGTGCCGTCAGGCGAGCTGTAGCTACGATGAATATTATAAGACGGGCTAGTAACTGTCTGGGTTATGCCCAAACCTTTGGCAATAGCCTTAACGAGCGCAGTCTTGCCACCACCCAAATCACCTACCAACTCAATAAGGAGGGGTGGGCTGCAGAGCTCAGCCAACCTTAGGCCTAGATCCAAAGTGTGATCCAAGCTTTTTGATAAATAAGATAATTTCTGTTCGGTATTCATAGATTCCATAACCTATGGTAGCGATTCCGAGCGATACAAGCAACCACGACCACCATTTTGAACCCTGCGACTGAGATTGCTGGGAGTCAATTCCAGTTCCATCGGAGTTTTTGGCTGCCGCAGAAGCGCTGGCCTTGGCTTTTGTAGCTTTAGCCGGTGCCTTGGCAACTGCTTTTTTGACAACTGCTTTTTTAACACTCTTTACAGCTGAAGTTGGGCTGATGATAGGTTCAATATAAATGCTTGAGTTTATTTCGCCTGGGGTCGAAGCCTCTGCCCACTGCCATTGGTTGGCTATTTTGATCCAGCTTAGGCCCACTTCGGCATTACCGTAGTTGGCAGCCTCATCTACCACATCACCATTGGGGTCAATTAGTACCACACTATCGCCAGTGTTATTGAGAGTTAATTTAGAATCAGCAACATAAATCGCCAAATGTTCGAGCGGCTCTATCTGTAGGTTTTTTATTAAATACTCATCGCCGGACTCATCGCGCAATTTCCAGCCAGACAAATCCACGATGTTCGCGGTGGGGTTATATATTTCGATGTACTCATCGGTGGTATCTGTTAGTGGGCTAGCTGGGTCGGGCAAAAGCTCACTTAGCTCTAGAGCTGGATAGATGGCGACTTCTGGATCATCTTCTGCGACATCCACTTTTGGTATACTTCCAGCTGTCGGAGAGGCAGTCAGGTCGAAATCTACAAAGTTGTCATCTGTATTGAGCATTTTAATTAAGTCGAGGTTATGAATCCGATACATGCTTTGGCCTGGATCAGAAGGGCTGGCTGGTTTGCCGAGTGAAGCGTTTGCAGCGCCCCACCCAAATTGATCAACTATTGCATCCTGCTTGTCACGAATCTGAATATTTCCACCTGTTTGCGAAAGCCCGCTCGAATAGCTAGTATTACCAACTAGGTTTGACGCAAATACCCAAAATTTTCCGGCTGCCAGTAGCCCAGTAGCTACCGTAGCTTTTTTGGACCAAGTAGATCCGCTGGCCGACTTGTAATGCAGTGTCCAGCCCGTGATATCGATGTCATCTGTAGTAGTGTTTTGTATTTCCACAAACTCTTCACCGGCCGAAGTTAGACCACCAGTCTGGACTTCGGTAATCAGCACACTCTTAACTACTGCATGGGCTGGCAATGCGGCAAGTACTACCGCCAGCATTAGAAGTATTAGCACCAGAAGAGGCTTTTTCATGACGGCAGTGTATAGACATAGTATTTAAATGTAAAGCATAGCAAAAATGAAACTGCTATTGACCTACAAATCATAAGGGTTATACAATAAGTCCAGATATATGTTTTCAATATTCAAAAACTTCAATACCAAAAAGCCCGGTTTCACAATCTTAGATGTTGTTGTGGTTGTGATTGTTGTTGGGTTTTTTGCAGTACTTATTATTCCTGGACTCATCAGCGGTCCGTCTAGGGCTCGTGACGCTTCACGTAAGTCTGACCTGAGGGTTATCAAAGCGGCGCTCGAAAATTACTATAACGAAAGCGGCACCTATCCAGCAAAACTATCTGGTCTGGAGTCTGGCGCTACCCCTTTTATTAAAAAGGTGCCAAAAGACCCCAAAACTGGTGCCGAATATGTCTATATAGTGACCGGCAATCCACCTAGCAGCTTCATACTCCAGGCGACCCTAGAAAACAAGAACGACAAAGATCTCAAGAGTCTCGGAAGCGACCCGAACAAAGGTATATACCAGCTCAATAGCATCAACTAGCTTTTTTAAATTCCTAACTTCCTCTTTTTGATGAAAACTTTTTGCGGGTCTCTATTATATAGTGCACTAGCTCATACGGATTTGGCACAAAGTCGAATACAAAATTTTCGCGCTCACCAGCCGTTTGGATTATGATTGTGCCGTATTTTAATACTATTTGCATTGGACCTTTGACGGATGCACTGATGTCTTGGATCTCTTCTAGCCTTAGGGCCGCAATTTTTCGATTAAATAAGCCCAGCTGATCGACATCGACGATGTGCTGGTTGGTAATAATAATCTTGTTTCGGCGCCAGATCCAAAATGTAGCAATACACAGTGCTGCAATGGTCGCAAAAATTATAAACCCAATAATCGAAGCTATCCCTGTAAACGCACTGCTTTCAGATGAAGATGCATACTGGTTATAAAAAACAACCCCTGCAGTCGCAACAAGGGCGACTATAAACATTGCGGCAAAAATTGGCGCCACGGCCATGAAGTGCTTATAAACAATCGTCTGTGTTATTTCACCTTCTGCCTGGCCGGGGTAGCTTTTTAGTTCGTTATCTTCCATTAGCTTATTTTAGCCTATTTACAATCACTATAACAGACTACTTTGCTGGGATGCCTCTGGTGGCTGTACGCCAAGATGCAAATATCCGCTGTCTGTGACCCTGCGTCCACGACTGGTGCGCTCCAAAAAACCTAGCTGTATCAGAAATGGCTCATAGACATCTTCGATGGTCTGGCGTTCTTCGCCGGTAGCAGCAGCTATAGCATTTACTCCCACTGGACCACCCGAATACTTGCTAATAATTGCGTCAAGCACGCGCCTATCTGACGCATCCAGGCCTTTGTCGTCGATTTCTAGAATTGCCAAGGTGGCTTCAAGAGCCTCTTGGTTGATGGTATTATCGCCATGAACCTGAGCCCAATCGCGCACACGCTTAAGTAGTCGGTTGGCAATTCTTGGCGTCAGGCGCGAGCGTCTCGACATCTGCTCGAGAGAGTTTTTTTGGAGCTCGATTCCCAGAAGCTTCGCTGAGCGAGCCAAGATTAGCTCGATTTCATCTTCTTTATAATAGTCCAGGCGATTTACAATGCCGAATCTGTCACGCAGCGGCGACGATAATGCACCAAATCTGGTGGTAGCACCAATTAGTGTGAACTTCGGCAGATCCAGCCGCAAGCTCTGCGCAGAAGGACCTTTGCCAAGGATGATATCTATTACATAGTCTTCCATAGCTGAATACAAAATTTCTTCAACTCCCCTAGGCAGGCGGTGGATTTCGTCGATAAATAGTATGTCGCCGTCTTCTAGGCTGGTTAGTAATGATGCCAAATCGGCGGCCTTCTCTACTGCCGGTCCGCTAGTAACTTTAAGGTTACCCTTGAGCTCGTTGGCTATGACATGTGCAAGAGTAGTTTTGCCTAAGCCTGGTGGGCCATAGAGCAATATATGGTCGAGTGGTTCGTTGCGCTTCTTGGCAGCTTCAATAGCGACCTTCAGGGCCTTTTTGATTTGTTCCTGGCCAATATATTGCTCGAAGTCTGCAGGACGCAATGACTTCTCAAAAACAGCCTCATGGGGCTCGTTCTCTACAGCATCATCTGGCACCATGATGTCATCTTGGCGCTCAATCATTTGCCAGCTCCCTTGAGCCCGAGCTTAATGCGCTCTTGGGTCGACAGCTTTTCATCGACTCCCTTGAGGGCTAGCTTGGCATCGCGGGCGCTGTAGCCAAGGCTAATGAGCGCCTGAAAGGCTTGGTCGGATTCGTTTTCGGTGTCGGCGCTAGCATCAACCAGTTTGCCCTTTAGCTCTAGTATGATACGCTGAGCCGTCTTTTTGCCGATACCTGCTACGCTACTAAAAATACCAATATCATCTTTTAAGATGGCATTTTGTACTTCATCGGATTTGTATGTCGAGAGGATTGCAATTGCCGCCTTTGGCCCCACGCCATTGACGCTAGTTAGCTTATAATAAAGTGTTCGGCTGGACTGGTCGGGAAAGCCAAATAGGGTGTATTCGTCTTCTTTGATATTCTCGGCGATATAAAATACAGCCTTGTCGCCAGCTGATAAGCTCATGAGATAATTACGAGGCACAACAATATCGTAGCCAATACCACTCAAATCGATAATTACGCCGTTGGGAGTTTTTTCGGCAATTACGCCGTTTATTCTTGCTATCATAGGTTTAATTATAACAGCAGAATAAACAAATGCCGAACAATCACTGACTGTACCTAGGTGAGCCATACTTAGCAATCGAGACTAGCGAAGATTGCTACGACAATAGCAACTTATTAAATTATCATTCTTTTGGAGGGATGGTACCATTCGGGGCTGGTGTGGCAGCATACTCGACTGGTTCTGATTTCGGAGCAGTAGCAGGGGCTGGTGTGGTAGCATACTCGACTGGTTCTGATTTCGGAGCAGTAGCAGGGGCTGGTGTGGTAGCATACTCGACTGGTTC
>CALRCL010000019.1 GCA_943354575.1 Patescibacteria group bacterium UBA4664
CGACAGGTTCTCAAAATTACTCAGTAGCCACACCAAAAAAATCGTCAAAATGAGCAGCTTACGTGGCCAGCTCGAGCACGTAATTGAATAGCCAATACTGCTAGCAGATCCGCGGCGTACACATCACACCACTCAGCGAGAGCCCGTCTAGAGCGATATACCGAACTAATAAAATCTATATAATATAAAGAAGTTATGCTATTATATTAAGTGAAAAATATAAATAATTTTGAAGGAGTATTTTTTATTTTAGGACAACAGCAACATCTTCGGTTAGTATTATTTAGTAAGCTTTTTATGCTGTTCGCCATTGCGTTTTTGGCCTGTTTGCTTTTTTTGTTACTTGCGCCAAGAGCACACGCACAAACCTACAATATAACACCCTCTAGTAGCTGCACCTTAGGCGATGCACTTGTGGCGGCGGCTAGCGAAAGTGTCTTCGGGGCTTGCCCTGCAGGTGATTCTACATTAGACACCATCAACGCTTCGGCTGGTACATACACACTAACATCTGCTATCCCCCCGCTAAGCACGGCTGGCGATATATCGCTAGTAGGGGCGGGCGCTACATCAACAATCATCAGTGGGGCCGGTTTTACAGGCCTCACAATAAATTCTACGACAGGTACAAACACTTTCTCTGTAAGTAACATTACTCTGAGAGATTTCGTGTCATCATCTGTAGATCCTGCATTTGGCGCTGTCGTTTTCAACATTGACGCTAATATTTCGGCCAATAATCTGATTGTCACTAACAATACCTGCATTGATGAAAATATTCCTATATGCTTTCTATTCGCGAGTTTTTCTGAAACCCCTATCGTAATTAGCTTTAGCAATAGTGCATTCTTCAGCAATACAACAGCTGTACTTATTGCAGCGACCAATGGCAATCTAATTTTTCCAGACCCTCCAGACCCCCCGTTTATATTGCCCGGCGGGGGCGTTACACTCAATATCACCAACAATACCTTCAGCAATAACACAGGGACCATCGTCGGACTTACTAATTGGACAGATGGCACTGAGGCAATCGTAAATCTTGTAAACAATACTTTTGCCAACAATACAGTATCTATTGGTGCTGTGGTTCAGCTTAACTTCCCACCTATAGAGGGCCACCCAAAATTTCTAGCAACAGCCTCCTTTAGGAATAATATTTTTTATTCGAACCTAGACGGTGATGCCATCCCAACTACATGCCCTGCGATAGTTGAGCCTTCAGCGTCATTTATCTCACTGGGTGGCAACATATCTGATGATTCTACTTGTGCTGGCTTTTTCAGCAACACAAACGACCTTAACTCCACAGATGCTTTGCTTGAGCCACTAACCCTAGACTTGGGTACTTGGGTCCGAGCTATTACAAAAAACTCGCCAGCCTTTAATAACGCTATTGCCTTTGGGTCACCTAGCACAGACCAGCGCGGCATCGGGCGACCGCAGCTTGGCGGTTTTGACAGCGGAGCATATGAGCTATTTGTTACCGAGCCAGCCACGCCAGACACCTTGGCACCTACCGGTACGGATATCCGTTTGCCAGCAGCTATTGCAACACTTCTAGTCATATATGGGCTTGCCAGCACAAGCTACTACCTAATTAAATAAATTAACTCCATTTATATTGCCCACTCATATATATTTGCTCGATACATACCAGCAATGTTGGTATAATCATAACTATGCTTACTCCAAAATTCAGGCTATCCAAGAAAAAAAATAATTCCACAAAAGCTAGCTCGAGTAGGTACTATATCGTGCCTATCCTGGGGCTATTACTACTTGTACTGGGGCTATTCTTAATTCGTATTATAATTACGCCAGTAATTGAGAGAAAAACACTTTCTCAGGTCACACAGGCAGCCGATGAGGCAATTGGGCCAGACAGGGATATGATCTTTATTCCCACCGTAGGCCTACAGGCACAGATAGCAACAGGAGGTATAGATACGTTAGATAAGGGCCTAGCCTGGCACAGACTACCCGAGCAGGGCGACCCAGTGCGTGGGGGCAACATGATAATTACAGGTCATAATTTTATCTGGAGTTTAGACAGCAAGAAGGTACTTGAGAACTCAATCTTTTATAACCTCAATAAAATCAAGGTAGGCGATGCGATACTGATAAATTGGCATGGTGCTAGGTACGAATATGTGGCACGCACCGTCAAGACGGTTAAACCAACCGACACGTCGGTAGAGTCTCAGACTCCGCAACCAAATCTTACTATATACACTTGCACCTATGGAGGCTTCACAGATGGACGGGTGGTAGTAGTGGCGACACCCAAGGCTATTGAGAAGAGCAAAACACCATAGCTTTTTTTAGCTTATAAGTGCTACAATCAAAGCATAAGGGAGTATGATACGTATGAATATCTCAGACAAAGTTTTTGTAGTTACTGGTGCAGCTAGTGGCATCGGCAAAGAAATCACCATGGCACTACTGGCTAAAAGCGCCAAGGTCGCGGCCATAGACCTCAAAGAAGAAACTCTTGAAGAGCTCCGTAACGAGTTAGGCTCAAATAGCAAAAACATCAGTACCCACGCCCTCAGTGTGTCTGACAAAAAAGCCGTCGAGGCCTTGCCGGGCGAAGTTATTGCCAAGCTTGGGCAGATCGATGGTGTTATTAATAATGCCGGTATTATTCAGCCTTTTGTAAAAATCAACGATCTAGACTACGAGGCAATCGACAGAGTAATGGGCGTAAACTTTTATGGCACACTCTATATGCTAAAAGCCTTTTTACCTGTACTCCTCAAGCGTCCCGCAGCCCACATTGTAGATATCTCTAGTATGGGTGGGTTTTTGCCAGTACCAGGGCAGGCAGTTTATGGCGCATCAAAAGCTGCTGTAAAATTGCTTACCGAAGCCCTTCAAGTTGAGCTAATCGATACCAACGTTGGTGTGACGGTGGTTTTTCCGGGGGCTACAAGTACCAATATCACCAAAAACTCTGGCGTCAAATCGCCCATTAGCGAAGAGGCGGCCAAAAAAATCAAGATTCCGACGCAGTCGCCAAAAGACGTCGCCAAATTAGTTATTAAGGCAATCGAAACCAATCAGACACAAGTTTTTGCAGGCAAAGACTCGAAGTTTATGAATCGTCTGTACCGCCTCAGCCCGAGCTACGCCACCGGCCTGATTGCCAAACAAATGAAGTCGCTACTTAAGTAGCTACTAGCTCGACAGCTATCAATAATAAAATAGCTATTATTTACCTCTAATAACAAAAGCAGCGAATGTAATTATCCGCTGCTTATTGCTGTTAGTTATTGTGTGGCGGCAGGAGTGGTTGGAGTCGTTGGAGTCGTTGTTGATGCTGGGGTAGTTGCTGCCGTTGTACCACAGGTGATCTTATTGGCTTCGTCTGTTGATACGACGAACATTATTAAGCTTATCATCTGGTCGGTATCACCAGCTTTTGGTCTTTGCAAAACAATATCGAAGTGATCAACTGGGTTGTCTGTAGTAAGTGCTAATAGTGTTTGCGAGAACTGCTCTGGATTTTTTAAGAGCCCGTTCACACCTAGTGAGTACTCAATAGCGATTACTTCGCTGTTTCGCACATCGTAGATTGGACCGACGGGGATGTTTTTGGTTTCAATGTACTGCTTACCGCGACCAGGTACGCACTCATTGAGAACAATGGTTTCTTTGGGCAGGTTAATCGGTTTTTTGTAGGCTTTTGCCTCTTCATTTTTCTTATCATTGGCTTTGTTGGCAGTCTGTTTGCCATATAAAAATGCGCCGAAGGTCGAACCCGCGAGCAGTGCAATAATAAGTACGAAAATCAAGACGGTCTTGATACCAGATTTGTTAGTTTGTGGGGCCTGATGTACGGGACCTGAGCTTATGGGGCCTGCACCGGCATTGCCGATGTTGTTGTTGTTGTTATTATTATCCATAAGCTTTATTATAGTAGTATGTTTACTATTGTCAACAATTATAGCCAAAACAGCAAATACACTCTGTTGGAGGCGCTACAAGTAGCGCTATTATCGCCAAGTATTTTTATGGGTTTGCCAACAAATAGCTTAACTCGTAGCAGCGCATAATGCCGTTTCATTTACTACCCAGACTCAAAATATCCTCAAAAGTACTGGTTTTTTTCTTATTAGTTTCATTATTGCCGCTGCTAGTAGTGAGTATTGTTCTGGTGGGCCGAGGGCGGGCCTTGCTGCTAGATGCCGCCATTACCAAGCAACAGGTGGTCGCCAAGAGTACTGCTGATAAGGTTAATATTTTTCTTGAAGACCGTATTAGGGCGCTGGTTTTGGAGTCGAAGTTACTTGCCCTGACAAACTCCGACCCCGCGCTTATTAGTAAAGATTTCGCAGCACTCATTAAGCAAGATAAAAGTATTCAGGAAGTTATACTTTTGGATCCGAAGGGCGTACAGGTAGTAAAAGTCGATGCCAACGGCTCAGATTTTAGCACTCCAGACCGCTCATCGTCCGATTCGTTTAAGGCCGTCGGTTTTTTGGACGGCAAGTATTTTGTAAGCTCTGTTAGCTATGGCCAAAATAACGAACCCTCTATTACCATCGCAGTGCCGATATTGCCTACCAACCTCAGCCAACTTCAGGACGAAACTACCCGCTCGGCGGCTAGCCCCAAAATAACCCCTGATGTTTTTCTTGGTATTATCGTCGTCAAATACAATATTGGCGAGCTGTGGAACTCTATACTTTCGACAAAAATCGGCAATGGTGGTTACGCCTATGTGGTCGATAGCCTTGGCAACCTCGTGGCGCATCCCGATAGCAACTACTTAAGTAAGAACCAAAAAATAGCCGATGTCGAAGCCGTCAAAAACTATATCAATGACAATTTCGAAACCAAAATTACCACTTCGGAGCAAGGCGTAAGCGTCGTTAGTACTCCCGCCAAGCTTTCTAGCAACAGCTGGGCAGTAATAGTTCAAGAGCCAGTTTCGAGTGTTTATTCGGGTATCAACTCGTTTATTGAGCTATCGGTGATTATTATTGTATCCTCGGCGCTATTTGCAATCGTCCTTAGTTTGATATTCCGCAAACAGCTACTCGACCCGATCAAGCAGCTGCTTATCGGTACCAAAAAGATCAGTGAGGGCGACTATAGTTATAACGTTAAGGTTAAATCTAACGACGAGCTGCGTTATTTAGCCGAGACCTTCAATAGTATGTCGCAAAATATCAATAAACTCGTCGGCGATCTGAAAATCAAAAACGCCGACCTCGACAAAGCTACCAACCAGCTCAGTGAGGCTAATGAAAAGCTTCAACAGGCCGATACCACCAAAGACGAGTTTATATCGATGGCCTCGCATCAGCTGGGCACTCCGCTGGCGACCATTGAGGGCTACCTGAGTATGGTCAACCAAGGTTACTACGGTCCGCTCAACGAAAAGCTGGCCTCGACAGTCAATAAGGCCCTGGGCCGGACTAATGTTATGAAAGGCCTACTGATGGACTTTTTGGATGTCAGTCGTATGACGGCCAATAAGTTTTATCTAGACATCGAGCCAACTGATTTTAATAAAATCATCGCCGAAGAGGTTGGCGCCCTAAAAGCCTCGGCTGCCGAAGCCAAGGTCGAGCTAACTTATCACGCCCCAGAGCAAGCCCCACCACTAATTAACCTCGACGAGCACAAAACCCGCCAGGCAGTAATGAACCTCATCACCAACGCCATCAATTACACCAAGGGTGGTAAGGTCGATGTATTTTTGCGCTACGATAGTGTTAATGCCCAGTACACCGTGGTCGATAACGGCATCGGAGTGCCAGATGAACAAAAGTCGAAGCTATTTAAAAAGTTTTACCGTGCCGACAATGCCAAAGAGACCCTACCAACCGGCACAGGCTTAGGTCTATACCTAGTTAAACGCGTTGTTGAAGACCAGGGTGGCAAAATTATCTTCCATAGTGAAGTCGGCAAGGGCTCGACCTTCGGCTTTGTACTACCTCTCAATACCAAGCTGCCGCTTGGGCAATACCTGGCGCCGTCCAATAGCACCGACGAGTCTGCCTGAGGTTTGATGCGCATCGCCGTGCCAAAATAGCTACTATAAACTACCTGTTTTCGGAGCCAGTGATAAAACAGGCGATCACACTAACCTACTAGCCCTTTTTGGCTTTTTTGCAATTTGCTAGGTACAATATAAGTATTACAATGTAACAACCAAAAGAAAGGCCAAAGTCATTAAAAAATTCGTACTACCCAAGCTCAAATACGCCACTAACGCCCTAGAGCCAATAATGTCTCAAGAAACTATTGAGTTCCACTACGGCAAGCACCACCAAGCCTACATTGATAATCTCAATGGTCTTATCGAGGGCACAGATCTTGCCGAGCTGCCAATTGAAGAGGTCATTGTTAAGGCCGAGCCCGGCCCAATTTTCAATAACTCCGCCCAGGCTTATAATCATAGCTTTTATTGGCAGTGCCTGACCACGCCGCAAGGCGAGAGCAATGCGCCATCGGGCAAGCTTGCTCAGGCCATCGACGAAGCTTTTACAGATTTCGCCACCTTCAAGACTCAGTTTAGTGAGATGGCCAGCAAACATTTTGGCAGTGGCTGGGCCTGGCTGCTTGTTGGCAAATCCGGCAAGCTCGAAATGCTCGCTATGCACGACGCCGGCACGCCTATTCAAGACGGCCTCAAGCCACTTCTTGCCGTAGATGTCTGGGAGCACGCCTACTACATCGACTACCGCAACAAGCGCCCGGACTACCTCGCTGCTATCTGGCAAATTATCGACTGGCAGTTTGTCGAGTCTCAGTACGACGCTACCGCGCCCAGCTCGCTGATGCTCCCAGAGTAGCCACTAAAAGCATATTTCAGCCCTCTGCCAGCTATTCGGGAACATAACGTTAGCGCGCATTAAAATCTCGCGCCTAGCGCCGGCCGGGGCAAAAGTAGAGTATTTTTTAATTATTGTTTTATGTAGCTAAGAATATATACGTGCGGCGGGTAGTGAAGATACTTACTATTATAATTCGTTTGTTGCATAACATTCTGATATATTATATACATGGTTGTGTTATTTAATACCCCATTGAGTTCACCTATCTATATAGGCATACTGGTTGTTTATTTTATTTGTGAATCAATATCAACATTTGATACAAGAATTATACAGGCCAAGAAAAATGGTTTTCTTAGAAACGACGAGGCAATTGTCCCGGAATGGACAGGCTTATTTGCGATTCTAGGCTGGCTCTCTTTTATTGCTCTACTACTTTTAAACTGGAAGATTGCTATAGCAGTATTTATTATCAAGTTCATTCTTAAAGTTGTCCCCGTACTGGAAATTATTGGTGCATTATTATTACTCCCAGTAGTGGGTAAAAAAACTGCTTCGGCGGTTAACGCTATGGGCAAAGAACAGAATAAAGCAGCTAAATCCTTAAAAAGAATTGCCAAGCAGCCAAAGATGAACAAGAACTAACAGTAATTATAATACTGGTAGCAACGCTAATTCATAGCACGACAACGGTAAGAGGGGTATAATGAAGCGATGAAGAACTACTACCGAATTATGTTGGGGGCGGGGAGATGAGCAATAGTAAGATACTTATTGCCCTGATGATGTGTACTGTGCTAATAGTAGTACCTCTCACTGGCTACTACATTTACCAGGATATAAATACTAAGAAAGTGAACACCAGCATCAGGAAAGCCGAGTTAAAACAGCAATGTCAGGCCACTTACGACGAAAGGCTAGCGGAAATTGAAAAAATTACAGTTGTACCACGCCCTGTATTACCAGAGAATCCTTCGTTCATAGAATTAGCTGAGTATAATGACTATAATATTAAGTCACATAAGCTTAATGACAGCCCGGAAAATAGGACAAAAAACCAGGAACAATACAATAATTGCATAGCGGAAGTAGAAAAGATAAGATGAATAACTACTACCGAATTATGTTGGGGGCAAAGAGTCTGTTTGCGAATAAGTATTAAATTAGATTCAAACTGGGATGAGGAATTAATGAAGGAAACAAAGTACTGAACTATGATAAATGATAAAAAAATATTAATGGCCAGTGACGTAAATGCTGCAAAAAATGAACTTTTCATAAATAGTGTTTATTTTAAAGACTCCAGAAAAATGCGGGAAATCCCAAGCAATGCAGTGCAGTTAATTGTAACCAGCCCGCCATATTTTAATATTAAAGATTATTCTAAAGATGGCAAGCAAGAGAATACCAAAGGCGAGAAACAAGCTGGTCAGATTGGAGATATCGTGGAGTATGAAAAGTACGTTTCCGAAATGTTGAAAGTATGGGTAGAGTGTCAACGTGTCTTAAAACCAAACGGCAAACTAATAGTAAATAGCCCTCTTATGCCAATGTTAAAACGCAACCTCAGCACTCATTACAATAGACACATTTTTAACATTGATAGCGACATTCAGCATTCGATTACTCATAAAACTGGCTTGTTTTTGCTCGATATTTACATTTGGAATAGAACTAATCCGAGCAAAAAACTGATGTTTGGGAGCTATCCCTATCCACCTAATTTTTATGCTCAAAACACGACAGAATTTATATCCGTTTACGTTAAGGATGGTATGCCCGAACGACCTACCAAAGAAAATAAAGAAGCCAGTAAGTTATCTCAAAAGGAATGGGTTGATTTTACTAAACAGGTCTGGAATATACCAATACCAAATAAAAATGATTTAGCATTCGGCGAGCATGCTGCGATTATGCCGGAGGAAATTGTCGAGAGATCTGTAAGGTTATTTAGTTTTGTGGGCGACACAGTCTTAGACCCGTTTGCAGGCTCTGGTACGACGTTACGAGTAGCAAAAAGGCTCAAACGCAACTATGTGGGTTATGAAATATCACCTACGTACAAAGAAATTATGGAGTTAAAACTTGGAGTCAAAATTGATGATATTAAATAAAGTCTACAAGAAAGACGCCATTAAGTTTTTAATAAATGGAGTTGATAATAACTCGGTGGATTTAGCAATCATCGACCCGCCATACAATATGGGAAAAGCAGACTGGGATACATTTAAAAGCCAGCGTGATTTTTTAGAATTCACTTACAAATGGCTCGATGCCTTATTACCTACGCTGAAACAATCTGGCAGTCTATATATCTTTAATACTCCATTTAACTCAGCATATGTACTTCAATACCTTGTAAATAAAGGGCTAATTTTTCAAAACTGGATTACCTGGGACAAAAGAGATGGCTTTAATAGCTCAACGAAAAAATATACACACGGGCAGGAAACAATACTTTTCTTTACTGTGTCAAAAAATTATACTTTTAATTCAGATGATATACGTGTCCCCTACGAATCTACGGGCAGGATAAATGCAGCGCACAAAAAGGGCATATTAAAGAACGGCAAAAGATGGTACCCAAACCCTGATGGTCGCCTTTGTGGTGAGGTGTGGCACATTGTTAGCGAGCGGCACAGGAATAAAGTGCTTGGTAAAACCCAAAAACTTAACCACATAACACCAAAACCGCTTGAAATGATCGACCGTATGATTAAAGCAAGTTCAAATAAAGGGGACCTAGTTTTGGATTGTTTTGTAGGCAGTGGCACCACCGCCGTCAGTGCCCAAAAGCTCGAGAGGAATTTTATTTGTGCTGATAATAATGCTAAATACGTGGCGTTAGCAAAAAAACGCCTTAATGAGGTAGAATAGTGTTATGTACGTAAGCCAAATACAACCGAGTAATGAAGCTTTGATATTCATTGACAAACGGCTCTTGGACGATGGTTATCGTGGTACAGAGTCATCACAGCATAACAGGTACGATATGGCTGAGGTTTTTGACATATTGACCATTATGAACACATATTCGCCAAGCAAGGGACTAATGCGTATTCGTGATACAGACTTATCGAAGCGACCACAGAATACGCCAGACGAAGCAATATACGCTCGATTTTGTGAAAAAGTTAAAGAAAAGGTCGGTAAAGGAACGCAGGACTCTATACGTAAAAATATATTCGTAGATATACACCGTATGGGCTTAATTAACCGATACACCGGCGACAAGGTACTACTAGGCGCATTTGCCGGTGGTTCCGTAAAGTACGTATCGTTATCCGATGACGGCCTGAAGTTTATCAAATCTAGCTTGTTAAACCGTGCGTTCTTATTTACAAAAGCGTTGGACGTATTGCTCGGTGGTTACGCAGAGATTTCCTTAGAGCTATTAAAAGACGAGGAGCGCCATCTGGGCAAGTTAACTAAATATGAGTTTATGTTTTTTGTTTCTGCAATAAATACAGATACTTCCTTCAATATCACTACGGCCCAATGTGTCGAACTAATAAAGTCATACAGGCTTCTTGCACGGACGCAGCAAAGAGCAGTAATTGAGACGTTGAAACAAAAGTTACAGCCAGAATTATTTAGTGGCAACAAAACAAATAAAAGAGACTGGCATAACTGGCAGAATAAAATAGACCAAGCTTACCATTTGTTCAAACAGACGCCTTATTTTGATGTTGCTGGTGCCGCCAGCGACGTATTAACGCTATCTACACGCAGAGTAGTAACCAAGTCTGGCGAGGTATTAGACCTACCCAAACGGTCTATTGCCGAGAAATTTGCATATTTCACTAAAAACAGCGGAGTTAAGAAAACATCTGGCTATGAGCTACATCACGTTGTACCGCTTTCTTGGTCTGATAGCCCAGAGCAGTATAAACTCTTTGATACGTGGAAAAATATGGTATACATAGATGCATACAGCCATGCAAAGATTACCCAAAATAGAAACAGAAACATTAATATGTCCTCAAATGGTAGTAACCTTGTATTGTCAGACTATGATGGGAACGAAGTTCCTTTAGTCTGGAGCCGTACCATACTATACAATGTTGCTAATCAGCCTATAATGCTTGGATATAATAGTGAGCTTCGAACTACTATTTAGTGTAATACTACGAAGCACATTAACTACTATGTAAAAACCAGAGGCGGGGAAATCGGCAGACACCCCAAGATTTATCGCCCTACTATAACTGCCGCCCGCCGCGTGGCAAGCCTCACTCTCGCTCGAGCTTTTTGTGCTCAAAGCTAGTGCGCATAACCCGCAATGACGTATTTGCCCATATCTTATCGTATCCGTAGTATTATTAGTACATGAGCAACATACGCAAAGTAGCCCAAATTATTCAAGGCACCGATGGCACTGACGGCGCCGGGGTCAAACTGGTACGTCTTTTTGGCCAGCCACACACCGCAAGCTTTGATCCGTTTTTAATGATGGACGGATTCGATAGTGTAGACCCAGCTGATTACCAAAACGGCTTTCCGTGGCACCCGCACCGTGGCATCGAAACCGTCACCTACATCATAGAAGGTAACGTAGAACACCACGACAGTCTGGGCAACAAGGGCGTTATAAATAGTGGCGATGCCCAGTGGATGACGGCCGGTAGCGGAATAATACACCAAGAAATGCCCAAGCAAGCCGAGCGTATGCACGGCATCCAGCTATGGCTGAATTTGCCACGCAAGCACAAAATGACCAAGCCGGCCTATGGCGATATATTGCACCACAATATTCCGGTGGTAAAAGAAGCGAGCAGTACCATTAAGGTTATAGCTGGCGAGTACAAAACCACCAAAGGTGCATTTACCGGCAAATACGTTGCACCCTGTTTTCTTGATATCGAGCTAGCCAAAGGCGCAAGCTGGGAGCTGCAAACACCATCAAGCCATACTTTATTTGTATATGTTCTGGAGGGCTCTGTAGATTTTGCTGGTACCAAAGTAGCTACCAAGCAAGTGGCGCTGTTTGAAAAAGGCGATATAGTACAGGCCTCAGCAGGCGAGGGTGGTGCAAGGTTTTTATTACTGCATGCCGAGCCAATTGGCGAAGCTATTGCTTGGGGTGGGCCGATAGTTATGAACACCGAAGCCGAACTGCACCAGGCCTTTGCGGAGCTCCGGGCGGACACATTTATTAAACACGATTAAGCACTGGATCCTTGCCCCAGCTTGACATCGACTCGCCCCGAGCCTAGACTTGATGGTATCTGGTAGTCAAACATAGGAGGTCACCAGTGCACTTAATGACAAAACCGGTTGAATTAGAGGCTACAACCTCTAACCGGATCATATCTCGCCTAATGAGCGAGTTTAGCTTTACTCGAGATCTGGCAGCAGCAACGCTGACCGAGACCCTCGTGTATCTGCAAGCAGTATCTATGTCTAGTCAGCCTTTGGCGCCATCGAAGTTAGTGGACTCTGGCTGGCACACCTTCCTACTCTACACAAGGGAGTACACGGATTATTGCAATCTTAACTTTGGTCAGTACATACATCACTGCCCAAACGATAATGCAGATGTAGCAGAGCTCCCTATTTCAAGAACTGTGGGTTTCTTTGAGAGTCACGGGCTAGCTTACAACCCCGCACTCTGGAATAGCAATGTCCTCGGCGCGGACTGTGATGGCGGCGGCTATGGCGGCGGCGGATCTTGTAAGGGACAGTGCTCCTAAGACAACCCTTACACAACTAATTAGGTAGGTCTGGCATTTTTTGCCAGACCTATTTTATTATTTGATTAAAAGCTACAATTAATAATGAAAGATTAAAATTATAACAATATGAACAATAAAGACAACATAGATAAATGGAATCAAATATACGCTAGCGGCAGGCAATTTACGCCCGTGGCGGAGGCCTTACTTGATAGCCTGGAGCTATCGGGCGGCACCGCGCTAGATATTGGCTGCGGCACTGGCGAATTGTCTGCCCAGTTAAACAAGCGCGGCTTTAAAGTGACGGGCATCGACCTTTCGGACTATGCCACAAGCAAGGCTAAGGCACTAAACCCAAGCGGTAGCTTTATGGCTGGCGATTTTTTAGAACAAGTCTTTGAGCCCAGTATTAAGTTTGACATTATATTTATCAATAAAGTGTTGGCTTTTGTTACTGACAAGCCAGCATTTATATCTAAGGCAAGGGGTTTATTGGCTAGTGGTGGGCAGATAGTGATAATTACACCAGTTTTGTATACTGAGCATCAGGGGCAATACAACGAACGACTGAAGTCGATATCGGTCGATCATATCGAGCTCATGAAGCTACTGCCCGAGCTAGGGAAACCCATCGCCACAAGGGAGTTTGAGGACTACGGCAAGGAAGAGGTGTACGTAATTCGCTAGCCTTCCCGCCGCCAAAACTAGTGGCGACCCTGCAAGCACTGCTGTATAGTAATAAATATAATTAAAGAAGGAGTAGATCAATGTTTTTAAATATATTAGGTTATAGCTTATCAATAGTTTGGCTAATGTTTTGGATATTTTTATGTATTTTAGTAGCATTCTGGCCAGCATCAATTGCCAAACAAAAGGGACACAGCTTCCTACTCTGGTTTATTGTTAGCGTACCATTCTGGTGGATCACACTATTTGTAACTCTCTTTTTGCTAGAAGATAATAGCAAAAAAACCGATCACGAAAGCTAGGCTAACTACCTAAAAAATAACCCCCGCGTGGTAGAATAATAAGCATAAGTATCAACACCGTTCAGCTATAGAGTAGAACACTCAATTAAAAATATAAGCCACAATATACTATGAGCATAAAAACACGCAAAATTTTACCCGTCATTGGCCTCGTACTTTTTGCTTTGGTATTTTTGCTGCGCCCGGGCATTGCATCGGCTCACCAACCTCGCATCGTGGAAGATCGCCTAACGGTAGTAACGGAGCCGGAGATCTCGAAAGCCTACTACGGCAAGCTCGAAGGGGCACCAGATATCTACACCATTAGCTCTAGCC
>CALRCL010000020.1 GCA_943354575.1 Patescibacteria group bacterium UBA4664
TGCAAACTAGCAAACACTGTGGCTTTTTCGCCCGTCGTGGTTGTTTCGCGTATTTTTTTCCAGAGCTTTAGTTTGAAAGCAAAATAAGTATAGATGGGCGTCAGGGCGATCGCTATACCAAAGCCCAGCGAGGCCTGAATAAAAATGAAGATGAAGTTTTGAGTTAACTGTTGTTCTGTCATGATGTTCCTTTATTTTAGCAAAAAATAGGCCTAATTCCCACTCGGAGCTATCTGATAGTACATAAATAGCTGCCTGGCCACCTCGGCAAAAGCTGGTACAGTGGTTTTTTCGGCGAAGCCGTCGACCTTAGGGTAGTTAACTCGAACGAGAATCACAAACCTAGGGTCTTCAACGGGTGCAAAACCTACGAAACTACCAATATTCTTGCTTTCCTCATAACCCGTGCCGTCTGGCTTTGGTACCTGGGCAGTACCTGTTTTGCCAGCAATCGAATAGCCCGTAGTACGGGCGGGCCAGCCAGAGCCGTGCTGAACGACTTGCTTCATCATTTCGGCAAGTTCGGCGGCCGATTGTCGGCTCATTACATCATTCCTAATAACCGTTGGTTTGCTCAAGATGATCTCGCCACTTGCCTTGGTCTCTTTGTCGACTATGTAGGGTTTATATAAGGTTCCGCCGTTGGCTATGGCCGAGACAGCATTGACCAGCTGGAGGTTAGTAACTGATATGCCCTGCCCAAAGCTCATATTGGCGTAATCAACATTATAGCTATCCGGCTTTTTGACAAATCCTTTGGCTTCACCAGCTAGCTCGACACCTGTGCGCTCACCAAAACCGAACTTTTTGATGTAATCATGAAATACCTCCTTGGCCTTGCTGGTTATGTTATCGGGGTCGGTGCCGAGCTGTCTGAGCACAAAGACAACACCAGTATTGAGCGACTTTTGTATGACATCGGTCATAGTCGAGATGCCGTACTTTTTATCGTTGGAGTTTTTGACGACGCGGTCATCTATTTTGACCTCTCCAGTATCTTCATACTTGGTGTCGGGCTTGACCTTGCCGGTATCAAGGCCGGCCGCCATAGTAATGACTTTAAAACCAGAGCCTGGTTCGTATTGGCTAGATATGCTGCTATTTGTGAACTTGTAGTACTCGTCTGGCGAAACCGCCTGGTAGTTATTAGGATCGTAACTAGGATAATTAACCATAGCACGGATTGCTCCAGTTTTAGGATCCATAACTACAATGCTGCCAGATTCGGCCTGGTTAGTCTTGACGGCAGTTTCGATGGCTGTGGCGGCCATTTGCTGGATATTACGGTCAATAGTTAGCACCAAGTCGCTGCCGTTTTCGGGCCTAATGATGGTATTTTCGTTAGATGTGATCGGGACTCCCAAAGAATCGGTAATTGCTCTGCTGACGCCATCTTTGCCAGAGAGACTTGAGTTTAGGAATTGTTCGATTCCATATTGGCCTGCTCCATCATTGTTGACATACCCTGTGATGTGCGCAAATAGCTCGCCCTCGGGATAATTACGACCATCTTGGGGGTACAAGATAATACCGGGTAGCTTTAACTTTTTGATTTCTTCTGCGTCAGCCGAGGTGAGTGACTTTTTGATGACCAAATACCGGTTGTCTTTATCGCCGAGCTTTGATTCTAGGCCTGCGCCCTCGTCGCTGGGCAGGTACTTACTCAGTTTGCTGGCGGTATTGGCCGGATCTTTGACAAACTTTGGGTCGGCCGCAAGCAAAAATAATTGCTGATTTAGGGCTATCGGATAGACTGCTCCATTGCCATCATTGACATATATCTGTCCCCTTCGGGCAGTGATATCGAATTTGCGCGATTGCTGAGCATTGGCTTTCTCAAGATATAATTTATTTTGAAACACCTGTACATAGACTAGCTTACCAATCATTATAACGCCCAAAATAGCCATTAGTATCGTGAGATAAAAAATGCGCTTAGTTGGTATTGGCTCTAGAATCTCGCTATCTGGCATACTAGCCTAGCGAGCAGTGGCGTAAGAAACTGTTTTGACGGCCGAAAGCTGAGCTGTCTGGGCGGCTTTTTTAGCCTCTGCAATCGACTGCAGCCGTGCTGCGTCAATACTTAGGTTGTCTTTGGTAGTTTGTAGTTCGCCCTGTTTGTTCTCGAGGTTTGATATTTTATAATTAAAAGTTGATGTTTTGGTCACCTGATTAAGATACATCAAACCTAGCAATATCACTAGGCCTATCAGCATCAGAGAAGCCGATACTGGTCCGGTCTGGAACTTGATCTTGTTTTTGACGATGTTTTGGTTTTTTCTTAATGACATTGCTGCAGTGGACATTTGGGCTCCTTGTTTGTTTTTAATTTTTTTGTTTTTGTTTTTGTTTTTTTTAGTAAGCTAAAACTATTTAACTACTCGAACCTTAAGCTTTCGGGCTCGTGGGGATTGGTCTTTGACTATGATACTCATATTCGGACTCCTTTTGTTTTTGTTTAGTTTATTTTTTCGACGAGTCGAAGTTTGGCACTTCGGGCACGCGGATTGTTATCTTTGATTGATCCCTTGATAGGCTTTTTATTAACTAGCCTATAGTTTGGTGAACTTATTTCACTACCAGTAACTAGGTCTTTGACGCCTGTAGTAATTTCTTTGAAGTAGCGTTTTACTATTCTGTCTTCAAGGCTATGGAAGCTAATGACCGCTAATCGACCATTTTTTTTGAGCTGGCCGGTTGCCATAGGAAGCGCTCTTGTGAGGCTTGCTAGCTCTTGATTGACCTCAATCCGTATAGCCTGGAAGGTCTTGGTGGCTGGGTTGATCTTTGAGTTGGCCGCTATGGCGCTAGAGACTATCGTTGCTAGCTGTTTGGTGGTTTTAACTGGCTCTAGCTGACGCTCGGCGACTATCGCTGAGGCGATTCGCCTGGACCTAGTTTCCTCACCGTAGCGGTATATCAAGCTGGCAAGGTCTTCCTCGGAATACTGGTTTACGACCATCTCTGCAGTAAGCTCTTGGTCTTGGTTCATACGCATATCTAGATTAGCCTCTTGGCTGAAGCTAAAGCCTCGCTTAGCTTGGTCGAGCTGCGGAGATGAAACTCCAATATCCATCAGAACCCTATCTACCTTTCCGATACTATTCCAGTCGATATCTGCAAAATTGCTATGTATATATTCTACATTTGAGTTATTTGAAAACTTATTTTTAAGTTCCTCAATTGCTTCGATGTCTGTATCGACTAGTACTAATCGTCCGGCTTTACCGATGAGTCCGAGGATTTTCTCGGAGTGCCCACCGTATCCAGCTGTCATATCGACAACCGTCTGGCCATTTTTAAGATTCAGTAGCTCAATGGTTTGCTCTAGTAATACTGGTTTGTGTAATTTCATTGTCAAGGTCACCTATTTAGCAGCCAGTTATTGATGTTTGTTTTTGTTTTTTGGTTAAAGAGCTCAAGGCTTTTGGCGCTAGAGCTACTATGTGGTAAGGACTTCAATGAGTCCTTATTGAGTGTGTGAGATAGTTTGTGAGGTGGAGTTTTATATTTTCTCATAAGATACTAGGGTCTTTATTTAAGCGTCACCCTCCAGAAACGCTTACTGACTGCCAAATAGTTGACTTTGTGTTTTGATTTTTATTTTTGTTTTTAAGGATCCGGCTTTATAAGTCCACCAGGTGACTTTACTTTGGTGCAATTCGCCAGTACTTGCCGGCACGGACCAGCACAACTGCGCGAGCATTGCTAAGTAAAGCCATTTGATGGGCTTCTAATGTAACTCTTCCCTGTTTGGAATCGAGCTTAGAAATGGATTTGCCTACTCTGAATTTAACATTCAAATCGGCGATTGATTCATCTAGAATCTCGCCTGATAGTGCGGTTTCCATTTCGCTGTCCCAAACCGTCTTGGAGTAAAGGTGCAGGTATTGGCCGAAGCCCTGGGTAACTACTACTTCGTTTCCTAATTCGCTTTGCAATTCGCTAGGAATTGTAAGCCTATTTTTGTCGTCTAGTTTTCTTTCGAAGTAATCCATTGTTTCTCTTTTGTTACCCACTTTTACCCACTAGAACTATTGTACTCCCCTTCACTACCCACTGTAAAGGGTTTTTGAGATACTTTTTTGTATAATAAATAGACCTTTTTATATGCTTAATATACGAACAAAATACGAATTACCCACTGTAAAAAGTTTGCTATAATACTTACATGAGACATTTAAAAAAGATTTCACCAGACTATATTCACAGTGCATTTTTCGGAGTTGAGGATAGCTTAATATCAACAACTGGCGCACTAGCAGGTATCGCCATTGGGTCGGGCAACAGGTCCGTTATACTGCTCACCGCCCTAGTTATTATTGCTGTCGAATCGACCTCGATGGGAGCCAGCGAGTTTATTAGCGAAGAGACTGAGGAAGAAATAGAAAAGCTAAAACTCCCAGCCAATCCAAAAATCAGCGGCTTACTGATATTTTTCTCGTATGTCGTAGCTGGCCTAGTGCCTTTGGCTCCTTACTTATTCCTCGCTCCGGCGCAGGCCATACCAATAAGTGTTGCGCTAGCTCTGGTTGGTCTTACTATCCTGGGCGTAGTTAAGGGCAAGCTAACGAAATTAAATCCCCTAAAGTCAGCTCTTGAAGTGCTGGTTATTGGCGGCGTGGCTACATCAATCGGGATTGTCGTTGGAGTGGTTTTTAAAGTCTAGCCTAGAGGCCGAGTTTGTCGTCTAGGTAAGCCCTTAGATCGACCAGTTTGATGCGCTCCTGTTTCATTGTGTCGCGCTCGCGCACCGTTACGGCCTTGTCTTCGAGGCTCTCAAAATCGACTGTCACGCAATATGGTGTGCCGATCTCGTCTTGGCGGCGATAACGCTTACCGATAGATTGGGTTTCGTCGTACTCGACATTATAATCCCCTGCGACTAAGTCAAATGCTTCATTAGCGAGCTTAGATAGCTCTGGTTTTTTGCTAAGTGGTAGTATCGCAACCTTCACGGGAGCGATTTGTGGTGTAAAGCGCATCACAACGCGCTCCTCGCCATTAACCTCTTCTTTGTCGTAGGCATCAAGCATAACAGCCATTAATAGGCGCTCGACACCAACTGATGGTTCGATTACAAAAGGCAAAAAACGCTTGCCCGTAAGCTCATCAAAATAGGACAGGTCTTTGCCGCTCTCTTTTGAGTGCGCCTGGAGGTCGTAATCGGTGCGATTGGCGATGCCGTAGAGCTCTTTAAAGCCAAATGGGTATTGGTATTGGATATCCACGCTGGCCTCGGCATAATGCGCCCTCTCATCATCGGCATGGTCGTGATACTGAAGATTTTCTTGGCTTAGGCCAAGACTTAGTAGCCAATCCATGGCTGCCGCCTTGGAGGCTTCGTATTGGTCTTTGGCTTGGTCAGGGTGCGTGAATAGTTCTAGCTCCATTTGACTAAACTCGCGCAGGCGAAAAATAAAATCACCGGGCGTTATTTCGTTACGAAAAGCCTTACCTATCTGGGCTATGCCAAAAGGTAGTTTTTTGCGGGTAGTTTCGCGAACGTTTTCGTACTGCGCAAAGATACCACCGGCTGTTTCGGGCCTGAGATAAGCTTCATTGGAGGCGTCCTGCACCGGTCCGACCGAAGTTTTGAACATCATCTGGAAGGTTCTGGAGGGCGTAAATGAGTCTTTGGCATCACAGCTTGGGCAGGCTAGATTTACTAGTTTTTCATCGAGCTTTTTGAGGTCATTGGTATCTACCCCGGCAAGGTGGTCGGCCCTAAAACGGTGCTTACAAGCCTTGCAATCTACCATCGGATCGACAAAGGTTTCGATATGGCCACTGGCTTTCCAGAGTTTTGGATTTTGTATGATGGCGGTATTGATACCTACGACATTAGATTTTTTATAGACAAAATTCTTCCACCAGCTTGATTTGATGTTATCTGCCAGCTCTGATCCGTATGGCCCGAGGTCCCAGAACCCCGCAATGCCACCGTAGATATCCGAAGCCTGAAACACAAATCCGCGCCGCTTGGCGTAGCTCGTTAACTCTTCCATCGATAATTTGTTTTTTGGTTTATTCATAGCCTTTATTATACCTTAGCTAGGCGATGCCATGCAAAAGATTTGTGCTCTCGGACATGACTTTGGCACTTTTTATTTTACGCTCAAGGTTGTACTGCAGGTAATCAATAATTAGATTTAAGGATTTGCTAAGCACCAAATCGCTGACGCGCAGGCGCAGAACGGTTGTTTTGGGGTGCGCCATACAAACCTTCCAGAGCTTGGCGACATCGATATCTATAACGGAGCTTGTGGCGCCTACCTTAGAATTACTAAGGCTTCCTTCTGAAAAGTTTAGATAGCACCTACTGGCTCCCTCTTGCCACTGAATATCTGGTGCTATGCCTGAGGCCTGCATGATACCAATTAGGCCATAATTAAGCAGCAGTGAAGTTTTGTTATGAGTGGCGATGTCTATTAGACTCTCACGGTAGCTTTGGTATAGCTTTAGGTTTGGCATCTGTTCGGGAGTTACCAGGGCCACTACCTCGGTCAGGAACAAAGCACCGATATTGATCTCGAGAGATTTTGCCGAGAATAGGTTTTGGCCGATTGAGCTGGCACCAACTACTATAGGCAGTTTAGGCCCATCTAGAACCCGAAACTTGCATTCAACCAATGGTTCCATATGTGATTGTAATTTTGCGGTCGGTTTTTTGATACCCTTAGCAATAAAACTTGATTTGCCCTGCTCTTTAGTAAAGACCGTGATGATCTTGTCGGTATCTTTAAGATTTTTTCGGCCAACAATAAAACCAGTAAGTTCTACTTGCTTCATTTTGCCCTACTGTGCAGCTTGACCAAGCCCACAAACTGAGCAATCGAAAACTGACTCTTGGTGTAGATGCCGATAATATTTAGCCCCACCATCAGCTCTTTGTTGGTATTTAGCTCGTCGGTATTAAGGCCAGTAACAATCATTACTGAAAATCTATCGCCATCTGGCTGCCGCCTGAGTGTCTTAAGGAGCTCGAAGCCGTTTTTTTGGCCCAACATGATGTCGAGAACTATCAAGCGGTGTTGACGAGGCCTAAACTTGGCTAGAGCATCAAAAAAATCTTTGGCCACAACTGCGCTGATGCCCTCGGCCTTGAGAGACTTCTGGTAGACCTCTGCCAAAAGAGTGTCATCTTCTACAATTAATACTGTCTGCTTCATGTTACTTATTGTACAGAAGTGGAATCTGATTAGACAGCTGCATTCGCACAAAAACCACCCGCTGCCCTTTATAGTTCACAAACCGAATACTGCCTCCGTAAGTTCTGATTAGTTTATCGACAAAATCAACAACATCTTTTAAGAACTGATTGGCGTTGAGAGCTTTAGACCCTGCTATTTTGACCGTTACGTAGTCGCCCCGACGGCGTAAGCCGATGCTGAGGTCTTTGGCTTGGAGATCTTCGAGGATGATGATGTCAAGAATGATCCTAATTATAGACGATAAGGCCCGAACCTCGCCCATTACATCGACAAGTGGCTTGACTCGGTCGGTGCGAATCCGCACTGCAGCTGCGCCAAAAGATGATTCGGCCAATGATATTGCTTCGACTAGGCTGGCCGTTCGGATGCTAAAGTCGCCTATTTGCCGACTAACAAATAGTAGCTGACTGGCGAGATCAATATTGAGCTTGTTGCGCTTAACTAATGTTTTTATAAGTCTCGGGGTGGTGACTTTAATGTCGTTTGGCCCGAGAGCACCTTCGATTATGAGTTGGTCAGAGGCTATCCTACCGACTAGCTCGGAGAGGATAAAATTAAAGTAGTCGTAATCAAATAGCATGGGTCTAGCATAACTTTTGAATGCCCCCTAGAGCAAGCTTAAGCTTTTACTAGGGTACCAGCTTAGTACCGGCCAGGATGCCTTCGAATATTGCGCTATATTTGGCCGAGTCACTGGTGGTGAATATCATTATTTTTTCTCGCAGTGGTATTACTACTACCTCGGACTTTAGCTTGATTTTGGCATCAAACGTACCGACATACTTGCGGCCCTTAATGCCTGATACTGTAAAGTCAGAAGCTTTAATGTCGCTTCCTATTTTCTTGGATTTGTCGTCGTAGTCCTTAATTATTTTGTCGTAATCAGCTCTTTTGAGCTCTAATGCGAAGCCATGCAGGTCTGAGCTTTGGTCGATATAATTTGGGTCGGCGATGCCTGAGATTGTGCCATCAGTTGGTTTGGGCTCAATCGACCAACTCCAGAGCTTGGGAATAGGCAACTCAAAACTACCGAACTCAGCCGGCGACTTATAAACATAAGCTTGAGCCAAAAGCTCATTGTTCGATACTACGGTTTGGTCGGCTACTCCTTGCGCCAGGCCTTTTTGGTATTGGGCATCTAGATCAGCTTTTTTAACCTTGGAGCTGTTTGCCGAAACCACAATTAGGGCCACCAATAGCAGCAGTACAACCCCAGCACCTAGGCCTATTGCCAGGATCAAGCCAGTTTTCTTTTTGCCGGGTTTCTGGATGTTCATACTCATCGGATCCGGTAGGCTAGGTCCTGGTGTAGGAGTTTCTGGATTATTTAGCGGGTTTTCGGCTTCCATTTTTTTAGTCCTTCTTGAGGTTAATTTCACCTGGCGCCCAATCGACCGGGCAAAGTCCACCAGTTTGGAGGGCCTTAACGACGCGCATTGTTTCCTCGACGCTCCTGCCGACATTGTCATCAGACATCACGACATAACGCAGGTCGCCTTCAGGGTCGATAATGAAAGTTCCGCGTTCGGCTTCTCCGCTATCTTCTTTGAGTATTTCGTAAGCTCGTGTTAGCGAGTGGGCTGTATCGGATACAATTGGGAAGCCAACATCTTTAAGATCTCGCTCGAACCAAGCCTTGTGCGAAAATACGCTGTCGGTGCTGGCAGCTAGTATTTGGGTGTTGATTTTCTCAAATTCCTTTTCCATTTTTGCGAATCCCTCGATTTCGGTTGGGCATACAAAAGTAAAGTCGCGCGGGTAAAAAAACAAAATAATCCACTTGCCCTTAAAGTCTTTTAGGCTGAGGTCGCGGTAGTCGTCCTTGATGCCTTTTTGGTAGGCTGGGAGTTTAAAGTCTGGGGCCGGTTGGTTTAGTCTTAACATTGGTTTCTCCTTTTAAAATTAATTTTAATTATTTTTTTTTAAATCTACTTCTTGGTCGGGGTATAAATGCCTTGATACTCGCTGGGTGGCGTTAGTATAGACCAGCTAAGGATTTGCATTTCAATGACTCTTCATTCAATCATAGGCTTAATTATACTACATCGATGGCGCGAGCTCAAAACTGATAGATGTTGGCAGAACCTATTTTTTGGTCGATCTTAATTCCCTCAAAACTAAAGCCATAAGATATTACCATTGCCCCAGGCTTAAGCTCGGCTTTAAGCTTGTCATACAGGCGAGCCATAAAAGGAGTGGCGCTAAATACAAACACTACGCTGGCCTTAGTAACATCGCCGCGCCAGTAGTCGCTTATGACTATTTTGGCATCGGGCTGTTTTCTGAGGCGCAGGCGCGAAAATATAGCCAAAAAAGGATTAAGCTCGTAGCCAAGTGCCCTATAGCCGTGCCGGACAGCTGAAAGTAAGATACGACCATCGCCACTACCCATATCGACTACTAGGGCGCCTTTTCGTATCTTGAGCTCATCAAAAATTTCATCGATGTCAGTCGACTTGGTTGGCACAAATGGTGCTCCTAAAAATACGATTAACCCAAATGATGCAAATAGCACAATAAAAATTAGCCAAAATATAATCACGACTACGATCCCTGCTCTTTGGACTGGAGCCATTTATTAACTTCCGGAACAGTCTTTAGCGGCGCCAGCTTTGGCCAGACGGCGGCTATTTTTAAATCTGGGCCAATAATTACAGCTGAGCGAACGGTACCAAAAAATTTACGACCATACATACTGCGCTCCTGCCATGAGCCGTAAGCCTCAATCATTTGATGCTCTGTATCGGCTAGTATCGGGAAGCTCAGTTGGTGCTTAGTGGCAAACTTACTATGGCTGGCGGTGTCGTCTTTACTAACGCCAATTACGCCAATCCCCTTGGACTGGAGCTCGGCAAAATTGTCTCTTAGTGCACAAGCTTGAGCTGTACAGCCAGGTGTTTCGTCGCGAGGATAAAAATATACCAAGGTAGTCTTGCCCTTGAGGTCTTGGAGTTTATGATTTTTTCCAGATTGGTCTGGCAAATTAAAATCTGGCGCGTTATCGGTTAGTTTTAGTTCTACCATGAGCTCCTAACTTTTAAAAGTTAATTTTTGGGTCGCAGGTACTGATCCCAATAGTGAAATAATTTTGAGGTAGCAAAGAGGTCTTCGGCATTATACTTGGCGATATCTAGAAATTTGCCAGCGGCGTAGGCTGGGCCAACATCGCTGCCGTCCATACCAGACTCCTTGGGGCTCTGGATGCCAAAGGCTCGGCACCAACGGTGCAGGCTGCCTTTAAACATCGCTCCACCGTAGAAAGTCAGTAGATCGAATAAATCGTGGTGGGTAGCTCCTCTGAAACCAGATGAGTTGTAGCGGTTACTAACTAAATCCTTGCTGGGTCGAATACCATGCACGGCTGAGCGAATCATCATGTAGGGTACGTCGGCTCGGCGCCCAAAAAAGCTAATAAACTCGTCGGTGATTTCGGCAATTCCCCAAAACTTCGTTAGCATCTCGGCCTCGTTCATTGCGACATACTTAATGCCCCGCTCTTCAAAATCGTCGGCCTTGGCGCCGCCGTTGTCGTAATAAACAGCGCCCTTTTCGTCATCGACATCATATACTCCAATAGCAACAATCTTGCCGGTTAGTGGGCTAAAAACCAGATTGTTCTTGATGTCTTCTAGGGTTCGCTCGTAGCCCGACGGATCTTTCTTTTTGTCGGGTAGTTTTTTGCTAAGGTCTTTTTTGGTGGCGGCATCGAATTTATCGAAGTCCTCACCGACCATTTCAATATCAAATACTAATCGTTTTTTATTCATAGGGGATATTATATCATAGCTGACCGGACTAGCTTAGCCCGCAATGAAAGTCAGGGCCTTGCCAGATTTGCCGGCTCGACCGGTACGGCCAATGCGGTGAATGTAGTCTTCGTAGTTGTTAGGCTGATCGAAGTTGATGACATGGCTGACATTAGGGATGTCGAGGCCTCTGGCGGCAACATCTGTTGCTACCAAAATACCAACCTTACCATCTTTAAAAGATTTCAGCGCCCGTTGGCGTTGGGGCTGACTCTTGTTGCCATGAATAGCTTCTGCTGGCAAGCCGGCCTTAGTGAGGCTATCGGCTAGCTTTTGAACACCAAATTTGGTTTCGCCAAACACCAAAACTTTATCGAAGTCTTCGGTGCGGAGTAGATCGTTTAAGATCTGTATTTTGGCTTCTTTGGAGCTGGCTCGGACTACATCTTGCTCGATGTGTTCGCTAGTTTCGCGTGTACGAACCGAGATTGTAACTGGGTCTTTGAGCATTGAGTCGAGCAAATACTGGATTTGCGGAGTAATTGTGGCACTAAAGCACAGCGACTGGCGCTCGTTAGGTAGCTCGGCCAAGATTTCTTTAATGTCAGGCAAAAATCCCATATCGAGCATGCGATCGGCCTCATCAAGTACCAAAGTGGTTACAAATTGCAGCTTCAGCTCGCGTTTTTGCATTAGATCTTTTAGTCGGCCTGGTGTACCGATAATGAACTGTGGGCGACGGCGTAAGTCGCGGATTTGCTTCTGCATATTAACTCCACCAACACATAGTGCTGAGTAAAGATTAAGGTTTGTAGCAAACGATTTGAACTCTTCGTCGATTTGCATCGCCAGCTCTCGGGTCGGTGCCATAATAAGCACGGCCTTTTGGCCAGGATTTGTTTTGAGTCGATTAATAATAGGTAGTACAAAAGCGGCAGTTTTGCCGGTACCGGTATTGGCTAGGCCAATTACATCTCGGCCTTCGAGGATTGGCTTAATAGCTCCGTCCTGAATGGCAGTTGGGTACTCGTGGCCTTTTTTGGTGATATTGGCCTGCAAATCGGCTACAAAACCGAAGTCGCTAAATTTGTGAACTGGCACAAACTCAACCCTGTCGATCTGCTCGACTGCTTTATTGATGTATTTAGTGGGGTCAATGTAAGCCTTACCCCGGTTGTTTCTGCGGTTATTGCCTCGGTTATTTGAGCCAAAGGACCGCGATTGGTTTCCGCCTCGTTTTGAACGAGAAGCAGAAAAAGATTTATATGTCATGAAATACCTTTCTGTTCAATGGATGAACAGCGAAGTAATAGTTAGAACTATATCGGTATTCATCATTATCTTTAATTAGTGATACAATAATAACATAAGTTATATATAGTGTCAATCATATTATTTTGCCAAGCGTGATCAACCACAAGCTTTAGCAATTGAAATATACAGCATTTTTTGCTATGCTTATCAGGTTAGCAGAGCTAACAATGGGGCGTCGCCAAGTGGTAAGGCAACGGTTTTTGGTACCGTCATACGCAGGTTCGAACCCTGCCGCCCCAGCCAATAGTACTTATGCTCAAAAGACCCAGCGGGTCTTTTTTTTGATACAATTAAGTCATTGAACAAATAATTATGTTACATAGAATTGCATGAAACTATGAATGGAAGATTACTATACTCACAATACATAAAACCGCTATGGGCTCCACCTTCGTGGGTCATCGGCCTTGTATGGCCGTTTTTGTATGTGATTATTGGAGTTTCTTTTGGCACGGTCTTTTATAGCGCCTATAAAAAGCAAATTCCTCGCGTAGTTGCTTTACCTTTTGCTCTTAATCTTATTTTCAACATTGCCTTTCCATACTTGCAATTCAGTTTGGCTAATAATTTGCTGGCATCTATCGATATATTACTCGTTGTAGGCACACTTATATGGGCACTCTGTGCAGTTTGGCAAAA
>CALRCL010000021.1 GCA_943354575.1 Patescibacteria group bacterium UBA4664
AGTACCACTTGGCAACCCCCCCGCCGAAATAATCAACCTCACCCTGCAGAGCGTGGTGTATCCACCTCCCGGTATCGACTACTCCAGCGTTTTCAAGGGCGACAGCTCCGTCAAGATCGACTCCAGCGAATACCAGCCGAGGTTCTAGCTCACCATAAAAAATAATTATTTGATTATGCTTATGCTAAAATTATGCTAAAATTGATACATGGAATCTTTTAATCAAGAACAAAATTATTTTGGACTTGACCTAGGTAACAGCAGTATTAAAGTTGCTCAGCTCAGGGAGCTCCGAGGCAAGCCAACGCTTGTAACTTACGGAGATATTGATGTACCCGAAAACCTCCTATCGAGCGATTCGCCAATCGACCAAGACAGAATTGCCGAATACGTCCGCCAGCTCGCTAGCGATGCCAATATATCGAGCAAAAATGTGATTGCAGCAATCCCTTCGACCTCGTCGTTCACATCTATTATAAGAGTCCCTAAAATGCCTCATAACGAGCTAGGGGAGAGCATTAGCTACCAAGCCGACAAGTATATCCCGATTCCGCTTAATCAAGCCAAGCTCGACTGGGCTGTGATTGGTGAGTATCCCGAAACCGACGAGCTGAGCGTGCTACTAGTCGCCGCACCAAATAATATTGCCAATAAATACCTCAATATCATTCAAAAAGCCGGCTTTGAGCTGCTAACGCTCGAAATCAACGCCCTGGCGTTGGCTCGATCACTAACCGCACCCAGCCAAACTAACAATACCGTGATCATCGTAGATATCGGCACCCTCTCGAGCGATATCGCAATATTCACAGGCCAAGTTCCACAAATTGTCCGCTCTATTGGAGTCGGCTCAAAAGCTTTGCGCCGAGTAATATCGCAAAATCTAGGCCTCGACGAAACCCAATCTGACCAGTTCATGAAAAAGTTTGGTCTACAAGAAGACAAAATAGAGGGGCAGGTATTTAAAACACTCAAGCCGGTTATTGACCATGTCGTCGAGGAGCTCAATAAATCTATCGCTTACCACCTCGATAGAAGCCCAGAATCTAAAATAGAAAAAATAATACTAACAGGCGGCACTTCAGCACTTCCGAACTTACCGATGTACATTGCCAACGCCACTAATCTGACCGTCGAAATCGGCAACCCCTGGACAAACATCAGCTACCCAGCTGATTTGCAACAGACTTTGGCCAGTATTAGCCTCAATTACGCCACTGTTCTGGGACTAGCTTTAAGGAATTTGGCCCAATGAGTATTCAGATTAATCTTTTGCCTGAGGCACGCATGGCGAAGCTTCGCAATAAGTCCAAAAAAACCCGCTACATCGCAGTCGCTAGTGTCGTGGGTGGTTCGGTCGCTGCAATTTCGGTAGTGCTAATAATGTTGCAGGTCTTTTTGGTCGGAACCTTTGCCCAGGGCGAAGACAAAATCAAAAACCTCAACGCCGACATCAGCAAGTCGGTTACAACCGAGCAAGTTTCGGCTACCTTGCAGGCCAACCTAGCTTCGTTTTACACTCTCAACAATTCTCGAACCTACGCTAGCAGGATATTTTCGAATCTATTTAAGGCCGTTCCCGAAAATATCACAATCACTAGTGTCGGCATTGATAGCAAAGATGTAATTTCGATTTCGGGTACAACCGATAGCTTCGCTGATGTTTCAAAATTCGCTGCAATTTTAGAGCTTTATAACCTCGATTATTTGCCTCAACCAGACCTCGAACGCAAGGCTATCTTTACCGATACGCTTATAGTGTCTGTTAGCAAATCGACCGACGGAAAAGTATCTTTTTCTATCACCTGCAAGGTCAACCAGCTATTGCTAAAGCAGCAGAGGAGCAAATAATGCCAGATAAGCCTCAGCAACCTTCGGCTAAAAAGCCACTAGTAATACCAAAAACAGATGTCTCACAGGACAACGACAAGTCGACCCGACGCTTTGTGTATTATATGATCGCCTTAATCGCCCTAATTGTTATTGCCGGCGGGGTACTCGTGTATTGGCTGGCGGGCAATTTTGTAACCCAAACCAACAAAAACAAGGCCCAGGACAAGACTATAACGCTGCTAGAGCAAAAAAAGCTCGACCTCGCTGAGCTACTACCTAACTATGACGCCATCATTGCCCCCACCAACAATGGCAGATCACAAAAAGATGCCATTCTCTCGGCCCTACCCGACAATGACGGCTTCAAGGAGCTAATTGCCATGATTGAAAAAATGGGCCAACAGTCTGGCGTGCTAATACCATCGGTGTCTAGATCCGGTGCAGCTAGCGCTGCAGCCGCAGCAGATCAGACAGTAGCAGCCTTACCATATCAGGTCTCGATATCTATTGGTGGTACCTTCGCGCAGGTTCAGGACTTTATCAAAAAGACCGAAAACTCAGCTCGCGTAATGGACTTCGTGACGCTCAATATTGCCGGTTCAACCAAGTCTGGTCCAGTAACGGCGTCGGCCACCTTTACCGTTTATTATCAGCTGCCAGCCAACATTAACCCGACCGAAAAGGGGCTCGAATGAAAAGAAAAGACATTACAATTATTATAGTTTCAGTTATTGTTTTTGTACTCGCCGTGGCCTTACTTTATAGGTATATCGCACCGCCCACCAAAGATAGCAACATCAAGTATTCGGTGCCACACCCTGTAAACCCCAAATTCAATGCCGACCAGCTCAAGGTGCTTAATAATGATGTTATTGATTACAGTCAAAACATCAAACCGCAGTAGGGCCTAAAAAGCATGATCCTTTCGGCCGAAATAGAACACAAAATAGAGCAGATAATTGCCCAGCAGGGTATATTGAGCCCTCAGCAGCTAGAGCAGTCGAAGGTCGAGGCCTTGCAGCAGGGCAAAAGCCTGATAGAGCTTTTGATTGATCAAAAAGTTATTAAAGAAGACGACGCGACCAAGCTAATTGCGATGGGCTCAAATTTGCCTTTTGTAGATCTTGCCAATGTCACCATTCCCAACGAAGTGCTGACGATTATTCCGCGCGACGTCGCCGAAAGTTTTTCGTCGGTCGCTTTTGGGGTGGTCGATGGCAAGCTCAATGTCGCCACGCTCGACCCGCAAAACTTGCAGGCAGTGGATTTTTTGTCGCGCAAAACCGGCTATCCCATTAATGCCTATATGGCACCAAAGAGCCAAATCGACAAGTGGATCAATAGCTATACTTCTGGTATATCTGAGGAGGTAGGAGAAGCCTTAGTGGGCGAAGAAGGTGAGGATGCTCTAAAAATATCCGAAGACCTCAAAAACTTCGAAAAGTCCGACCCCAAAAAAATCGAGAGCATCGTTCAGGATGCACCCATTACCCGAGCCCTTAATACTATTTTTGAATACGCCATCAACTCTAAGGCTTCGGATATACATATTGAACCGCGCGAGAGATCTGTCAAAATACGATTTCGTGTCGATGGTATATTACAAGAGGTCATGAGCCTTCCCAAAACCACCGAGCCAGCACTTATATCACGTATCAAGATATTGTCTAACCTCAAAATCGACGAGCATCGTATACCGCAAGACGGCCAGGCGCAGTACCGAGCCAATGGCAAAGAAGTCGATTTGCGCATTGCAATTGCGCCAATTTCGTTTGGTGAGCAAATTGTAATTCGTTTGCTCGACAAGTCGGAGGGTATTTTAAACATTGACTCGCTTGGTTTTAAGGGCCGTTCGGCCAAGGTGCTCAAAAAAGCCATCACCAAGCCGTATGGAATGATACTATCGACCGGCCCGACAGGTTCGGGTAAGTCGACCACTCTCTACGCAATTATTCAAACCATCAAGAGCCCCAAAATCAACATCGTAACGCTCGAGGACCCGGTGGAGTACAAAATGGATGGTATTAACCAGATGCAAGTCAATAATGCCGTGGGGCTGACCTTTGCTAACGGCCTGCGTTCGATTTTGCGTCAAGACCCCAATGTTATTATGGTCGGTGAGATCCGCGACCACGAAACAGCCGATTTGGCCGTACAGTCGTCACTTACGGGCCACTTGGTACTATCGACCTTGCACACCAACTCGGCTTCGGGCGTACTGCCGCGGCTCCTAGATATGGGCATAGAGCCGTTTCTGATTGCCAGCACCATCAATGTTGTAATGGGCCAGCGCTTGGTTCGTAAGGTCTGCGAAAAGTGCCGCAAGCCAATGCAAGCCACGCAGGCTGCAGTCGATATGATCAACCGAGTTGTCGGCAATTATTTGCCCAAAGATCAAAGTCAGTTACAGATGGTAGAGGAAAATTTGGGCTATAAAGGTTTGCCAATCTTGAGTCAAAACGCTTATACTCTATATAAGGGGGAAGGCTGCGCAGATTGCGACGACGGCTACAAAGGCCGTATTGGTATCTACGAAATATTCGAGATGAATAAAGACATCGAGCAACTACTATTAAAAGAAGCCACCTCGAGCGCAATTCAGGACCAGGCCCAAAAGGACGGCATGCTTACCATGCAACAAGACGGCATATTAAAAGCCCTAACTGGCACCACTACCATCGAAGAAGTTTCGAGAGTGTCGGCCGACAGCTAAACTAAAGGAGCATATGGAACAAACAACCCCACAATCAACAATTCGAATCGAGCCAATGCTCGATGAAGTATTGCGCCGCGATGCCTCGGACCTTCATTTGCAGGTCGGCTTGCCAGCAATGCTGCGTATTGACGGCGCACTAATCAAGGTCGAAAAGCCGATCGATTTGAAGCAAAGCGATGTATCGGCTCTACTGAATTCGATTTTAGATGACCAGCAAAAGCAAATGCTGGAGGCTGATCTGGAGCTCGACTTTTCGTTCGCTTATGGCGACCTCGGACGCTTTAGGGTCAATGCCTTCCACGAAAAGGGCAACCTCGCGGTTGCGCTACGGCTGATACCAGTTCAGATTCGTACCATCGAAGACCTGGGCTTACCACAAATAATCAATACTTTCACCGAGTTTCCGCGCGGGTTGGTACTAGTAACAGGCCCGACAGGTTCGGGCAAATCGACTACTCAAGCTGCTATGATAGACAAAATCAACACCGAAAAAGCCCTACACATCATTACCATTGAAGACCCTATTGAGTACCAGCATCATCACAAGCAGTCGATTATCGTACAGCGCGAAGTGCATTTTGATACCCTAAGCTTTGGTGCCGGCCTGCGTTCGGCCTTGCGCGAAGACCCAGATGTGATTCTAATCGGCGAAATGCGCGACCTCGAAACCATCTCGACCGCCGTGACCCTTGCCGAGACCGGCCATTTGGTATTCGCTACCTTGCACACCAACTCGGCTTCGCAGTCGATAGACCGTATGATTGATGTTTTTCCCCCTCACCAACAACAACAAATTCGAATCCAAATTAGCAATGTCCTGATGGCCATCGTTAGCCAACGCCTAATACCAATGGTCGGAAGCGGACGAATCGCCGCCGCCGAAATACTGGTGGTTAATGCCGCAGTTCGCAACATTATTCGCGACGCCAAAACCCACCAAATCGACGCCGTCATTCAGACTGGCGCTGAGGCAGGTATGCAAACCATGGACAGCACGCTAGTAAAGCTTATTCACCAGGGCAAAATAACCCACGAGGTAGCTCGCGGCTTTGCTGTCAACCTAGAAGAATTTGAACGATTGATGCAAAGGTAGCCAGGCAATGATCGATTATGTTTACACCGCCAAAGAAAAACAGACCGGCGAAACTCGCAAGGGCAAAATTAGCGCCGACAGCAAAAGCTCGGCAGCTTCAATACTAATCGAAAAATCTCTTTATCCGGTCAAGATCCAAGAGGCTTCCGAAGCCGATCCAATCTGGAAGAAAAACCTCTTTGGCACAGGCATTAAGGCCAAAGAGCGGGTTGTATTTACGCGCCAGCTAGCAACCTTGGTCAAGGCCGGCTTACCAATAACCCAAGCGCTCAATACTGCTATCGAGCAAGTCAGCAACCCAAAATTCAAGACCACACTTTCTAAAATCGCCTCTAGCGTCGAGGGAGGGCAGAGCCTGGCCAACTCTTTTGGACAGTATCCGGAGCTGTTTAATCATATATTCATCAGTTTGGTCGATGCCGGCGAGCAGTCTGGTACGCTCGACGAGTCGCTACTGCGCTTGGCCGACCAGCAGGAAAAAGAGCAACAAATACTCGGTAAAGTCCGTGGCGCTCTGATATACCCAGCAATAGTTTTTGCGGTCATTATTGGTGTGGTTATATTTATGGTTACGACCGTCTTGCCCCAAGTCGCCACGCTTTATAAAGAGCTCGGTCAGAAACTACCGTTTTTGACCCAAATGCTGCTTAATGTATCGAATTTCATAATAAACTTCTGGTATGTCTTTTTGCTGCTACTAATTGCGTTTATTTTTGGCTTGCGGGCCTATATCAAAACACCGCGTGGTCGCAAAGCCTTCGACGGCCTCAAGCTGAAGCTTCCGCTAATTAGCCCACTACTAAAAAAAGTCTATGCCGCGCGTTTTACTCGTACTCTGAGCTCGCTAGTCAATAGCGGGGTGCCGCTCCTAAAGGCACTCAAAATAGCCGGCGAGTCGGTCGATAATGTCGTGGTGCAGGCTGTTATCGATAAAGCCACCGAAAAAGTCCGCACCGGCGAATCGCTATCTTCGGCACTCGAGGGCCACGAAGAGATACTAAAGCTCGTACCGCAAATGATCAATGTCGGTGAGCAGTCTGGTAGCCTGGGCGGAATGCTCGAAAAAGTCGCTAGCTTTTTTGAGGAAGAGGTCGACCAGACCGTCAAAAACATCTCGGGTATCATCGAGCCGGTAATGATTGTTTTTTTAGGCTTGGTGGTGATGTTTATAGTAATCGCGGTGCTATACCCAATATATGGGCTAGTCACGGTAGTCGATAGCAACTCCGCGGGTGGCGGCGCTGGTATCCCTGGCGGCAATTAGCCTTATAAAACCTGGCCCACACCACCAGCCATTTACTACACCAGACAAAGCTGCAATTTTGGTTAAAAACGGCTTCAAAAACCCTATAATATTCACGCAAAAATCTATTGACGCTTATGCTAATAAGCAGTAGTATTAAGCATAAGGGGAAATCATAGTAACTAAAATTTATAAATAACAGGAGGAATAATGTTAAAAGGATCAAAAGGAAAAGTAAGTAGTAAAATTCAGCAAGGTTTCACAATTATTGAGGTTATTATCGTACTGGTTATCGCGGCTATTATTATGCTTGCGGTATTCTTGGTGGTTCCGCAGCTTCAAAGAACCCAAAGAAATAACCGTACCCAAACTGTTGCACGACAAGCATTTGCCGGTGCAGAGCAGTATGCCGCCAATAACAATGGTTCATATCCTACCACCATCGCCGAAATTGAAGCTATATCAGGTAGCTTGAAGAATGCATCTAATACACAGTACACTATTGTTACTGCTGCCTACCCAACGTCTGTATCCACAATGTATGTGTCCTCGGCCGCGGCAGCATGTACAAGTGCATCATCGCCAGGCACCTTTACTAGCTCTGGCACCAAGTTCGCGATTGTTATAGCACAGGAAAATAACACAAGCGCAACCGACGGTAAGTTCTGTATCAGCAACTAGCCTCTCCTGTTCGTACGCTCTGGCTCAAAATTAGCCAAAACCAACCCCCGCAGCCAGCGGGGTTTTTGGTAGGTATCGGTTTCGTTAGCCAGACCGATTTTACCAATCCGCCATGTAGTAGCTACCTCTCAGCCCACGAGCTAGATGGGCAAGGTACACTAGCCAGCAAAAGATATAGCCAGTAATAGTAATAATAATAATAATAATAATAATAATAATAATAATAATGTGATATTATTAAACATAAGCGAAAACAATAGCAACTAAAATTTATGAATAATATGAGGCATAATGTTAAATAGATCAAAAGGAAGAGTAGCTATTAAAATTCAACAAGGCTTCACCATCATCGAAGTCATCATTGTGTTGGTCATAGCGGCCATCATTATGCTTGCAGTGTTCTTAGTTGTTCCGCAGCTTCAAAGAACCCAACGAAATAGTAAAGCTCAAGCAGTAGCAAGGCAAATATCTTCAGCAGCTATTACCTACAGGACGCAAAAGGGTACATATCCGACTTGTGCCGCCGGCTCCACCTGTACTGATATTACAAATATTACCGGCACCTTGAAGTCGCCAGCAGGTACGGATTATAACTTTGTAATTTCTGTACCTACTACCAATAAAGATATTATGATAATTAATAATGGAGCCTGCGGAACAAGCCAGTCAGCTACACCAACCATTACCGGAGGCACTAAATTCATCGTGGTTATATTTCAGGAAAACAATGGCTCAGGTACAACACTCTGCCAAGAAACTCCCTAAAGTATCGAACCCTGGCCGAGACCTTAGCCCTCCAAAAAAAACCAAAACCAACCCCCGCACCCAGCGGGTTTTTGGTAGGTTCGGTAGAGTGCCAGAGGACAGAGGACAGCAATGATTTTATGATGCAATTGTATTAACTAGTCTCATTAACTAACCTCATTAGCTATTACTTTTGATGGCAAAAGTAATATAAAACCAACCGACTGTGCTTCGCCCCAATAATCGCCCCAAGCTAGCGGACAATCTTAATCCAGAATAAACTTGCCCTGATGCTAGCACTTCAGGTCTTCAGACAATCCTGGATAATGATTAGTCCGTTAGCCTGTTGCTTTCTTGGGTCTCGATGTCGGTAAAGAATAAGAATACCAAAAGTGGTACTTATATAGTGAATTAAAATAAAAATAGTATTAACCTAAGCCGACTAGAGGTCAGAGGGGCTCTTTGGGCCCAAACGCTTTCGCGCCCGTAAAAGCCCGCCACCAGCCAAAAATTAACCAAATAGCCGCCACGTCGCACTTTTGAAATTATTTCGCTTTGGCTTTATGATAGAGCTATGGAAACAACCCTATATATAGTATTGGTCGTGATGTTTGGCTTTTGGGGTCTGGTGCTGGGCAGCTTTGTTAATGCCTGGGTTTGGCGCACCAGCCAAGACATCTCGGTGGCCGACGGCCGCTCAAAATGCCCACACTGCAAGCACCAGCTGGCTTGGTATGATCTGCTGCCCGTAGTTAGCTACCTGACGCTAGCAGGCAAGTGCCGCTATTGCCATAAGCCCATTAGCGCCCAGTACCCGACAGTCGAGCTCGGCACCAGCGCGCTATTTGTACTGCTGTTTGTGAGCTCTGGCCTAACTCTGAACAATCCATATGCTTGGGTGCAATTCGGGCTGCTGCTGGGCATTTCGGTGTTGCTGGTGGCGAGCTTTGTGTACGACGCTCTGTATATGCAGCTGCCCGACAAGTTTACGCTACCGGCCATTTGCTTGGCGTTAGTAGCACTAGGGCTAAAAGGGCTGGTGCTAGGCTGGAGTACGCTCACGCCGCAGCTCGTGGGGCTGGGGCTGGCTGTAGCAGCCTTTACGGCGCTGTGGTACTTTAGCCGTGGCAAGTGGCTCGGCTCGGGCGATATTCGCCTAATAATCATTATGGGGCTGCTGCTCGAGCCCAAGGCCTTGGTGGTGGGTATATTTATGGCGTATTTGCTAGGCGCAATTTATGGTATTTTTGTACTACAAAGGCTCAAACCGCAACAGCGCCATCGAGTAATGGTACCGTTTGGGCCGTTTTTGATAATCGGTTTTTATACCGGGCTGTTCTTCGGCACCCAAATAGCTAACTGGTATTTGGGCTTTATTTAGCTGCTTTTTAGCGTATAATAACATTAATGAAAAAGCTTACGCCTAAATTAAAGGGCTTTACTATTATTGAAGTCATTATCGTACTTGTTATAGGTGCGGTCATTATGCTTGCAGTGTTTTTGGTGGTTCCGCAGCTGCAAAGAACCCAGCGTAACTCTTCGCGCCAAAATGCCGCACGTAGAGTATTTACTGCAGGAGAACAGTATGCTGCCTCCACGAATGTATATCCACAAGCTAATGGTAGTCCACCTCCGCAGAATTGCACTGGGAATTTACTTTCAAGCTCAACTTGCACAGAAATTACTGACATAACCGGCGATGTCAAAAGTCCTTCAGGTGCCGCTTATACAGTAAAGGGTAGTATAGGAGGAAGCTGGACTGATAGCATTGACCTTATGGCAATAACTTATAATTCTTTATCTTGTGTTAATAATGCACCTGCAACAGCAAACATTAACAAGTTTGTTGTAGTTGTTCGTCTCGAAACATCAGGCGACCCAACAAATTGGTGCGTAAGTAACTAATTGGTATATAATTAAGTCTATGAAAAAGCTTATGTCATCGCGCCCATCAGGCCTAGCGATAATCGAAGTTATATTGGTAATGACCATCTCGGCGCTACTTTTTGGGGTTGTCATCGGCACCTTCGCGACACGGCGCAAGGCCGCGTCTGACGACGCCGCCCGCCAGGTGATGAGCGAAATCGCTCGGGTTCGTAACCAAGCTCAGCAAGGGCAGGGTGCCACTACCACGGCCGGAGCCACTGCTCTAGCTGGTAACGAAATGTTCGGGCAGGCGATTATGCTAAGTAACGATTCGAGTACTATCACCGTCTATAAGCTCATGCAGTCGCGCATTAGCCCCTTTGCCATATCCTCTTACGAAAACTATACCATCAATATGCCAGCTAACCTTAGATGGTTCATAACAAGTGGGACCACAGCTAGCGATTATTGCGCAATAACCTTTACATCTTGCTACAACGATATACGCATGGGTGGGGTATCACCACAGCTTTTACCGCCCTACATCGTATTCCGCAACAATACCGGCCAAAGCTATGTATTAAGTGCTAGTGCCTATACTTCGCTGGCTAACTATACTACTCCGGCTCAACAGGGCAGATTACGACTGGCTTTTGGCATCAAAGGCCCTGGTGCATCGATAGCCGCTGAGTTCGCCGCTGGCTCGAGCAAGTACTACGCCAATTTTGACCTCGCAATACCAAACAACCAAGATCTGCAGGTGGTCAAATGACCCGCAGGCGACATCGCCGACCCGCAGGCGATACCCTTATAGAGGTGCTATTTGCCTTTACGATTTTATCGGCCGTCATTAGTGTCGCCTTCGGTGGCGCACTAAGTAGCTACAAATCGGCGCAGACCGCCCAAAACCGCACCCAGGCGCTGTTCTTGGCTCAGTATCAGGCCGATGCGCTCAAAACCTACCGCGACTCGCTGGCATGGAATAGCAGCGAGAACAGCCTGGCCTCTTTTTTGGACGGGCCTACCGTCATCGACAACCTCACTGCAATGAGAGGCTATACCTTATCGCCATTTAGCCCGTTTTGTATGGAGCCGGTAAATACACCAGTAGATAGATGGTGGAAGGTTCAGACCAGCACCGCCAACTGCAATGACAGCGCCAGAGCCCTCGCCCCGAACCTCAATAGCCCCACAGTGCAGATTACTCTCAGTGCTATCGATGCTACAAATGAATCCACCAAGGCAACAGTGACGGTTAGCTACAAGGCCGCCAATAATTCGGCCATTACCGAGAAGGTCACCAACACCATACTATTAACGAAGCAACGATGAAAGCAACTATGAAAAAAATAATCTCCTCAGCCCGCCAGTACCGAGCCAGTACCCGACCCGGCTTTACTTTTATTGAGCTGCTCTTTGCGATAGTTGTGATGGGTACAATGTTCGCTTTGGCACTGGTGGTTTTTGTTGGGATGCTGAGGTTTTATGTGTTTGCCGGGAGCGTCCGCACTAATCAAGAAAACGCCCGCAATGTGCTCGATACTATCTCGCGCGATGTGCGCTTTGGGCAGCTCATTGAGCCATCTGCTGCTGTTTCCACTGGCAATACTCTGTGCGTTTATAAAAAAGCCGACCGCACTGTCGTGAAGTACGAAAAGCCACTTGCCTCTAATGTCATCAACAAATACACCTCGGCTGCTACTTACGATTCGGCGCCCGCAAATTGCACTACTACTACTGTTACTAATTTTGGTACGGCTCAGTCGGTGTTCAATACCAGAGCCACAGCTACTGTCTTTGATGTTATGAAGGTTGCCGGGTCGAAGCCAACGGCCTATCCGGGTGTATTGTCGGTTACAATCAAGCTGCAAGTTATTACCGGTACCTCAGTCGGCGGGGTTTGCGCCACCAAAGATATTTATTGCAATAGCCTGACTCTTAATACCGCTGTCAATATCAGGGGTAGCCAATAGGGTGTTACAATACCGCCATTTTTGCTATAATTGACAATAATGAATGAGCTTATGGATAAATTATCGAACAGACTAGCCAGCCGCCCAGCGGGTATCACATCGCTACTATTTGTGCTGGCCATTAGTCTGGTACTAATTGTGATGGTCGGAGGTATCGCCGCCCTTACGGTGCGCGAGCAACAGCAAGCTAGCAACACCGAGCTATCGAACCGAGCACTCCAGACTGCCGAGGCGGGGGTTAAGGCCGCGGTCGCGAAGCTCTCTACTGAGCCGGGATATAGCAACACAAGCTGTACAGCCCCTGCTAACGACACCACCTTTAGTAGCCTCAATATCACCGATCAAACCATTACTTGCGCTACGGTTACGAGCATCTTTAGCACTACCTACGAGGGTTTTCTGGAGACCGACCGCACCACGCAGTTTATATATGACCCGGTGTCTAGTTTGGGAACTGTCACACCATACTACCTAAAGTTGAGCTGGAACGCCCCAAGCCTCGGCGACCCTGCTGCTAACCTCGCAGCCTTTACGGGCACGAACAGTCTTTACCCGGCAGCTGGCACCAACTACGCAAACGCCGCGATGGTCGAGATGAACATCGTCTATTGGCCCAAAGCTAATGCCACCGCCGAAAGCTTCAAAAATGCTACCTTGCTGTTTGCTCCAGGCAATAACAACAATACCAATAACCCCATCGCCAATACTTG
>CALRCL010000022.1 GCA_943354575.1 Patescibacteria group bacterium UBA4664
ATCTGAACTGTCGGAAAGCGCAAGGCTACAGCTGGGCGCTTTCGCCGTTTATGTTGAATTATTAGGTAGGGGTCGGTTGGTTCGTCGACCAGCCCAATGATTTCAACACACCCTAGCTCGCGCGGAAGACTCGGGCAAGCTGCCAAATACACTCCTCGAGCTTGGTCGGGCGTTCGAGCCTGAACAAACATCCGGCCGCAAGGGCCAGTAATTTCAAAAACAAGCTTTGGTGCTAGCGGTTCCTTTTCTGATTTTTTATTGCTGGTACGGGCTTTCTGCGATTTAGCTGTTCTTGGTGATTTCAATATGGTTTCCCCCGGTACGGACAAAAAAAGGCTTGCTGGGTGACTTAAAGTTAACCTTTCTGTTGGAGTATGACAATATCAATATAGCCTCTGTATATAATTTTATTACTAACTTTTGATATGTCAATTATTATTTGCTTGGGCGGACAGCTAAGCCAGGGGTTATGCTAAAATGTTGCTATGAGCCAGTTTTTGAAAGTCATTAGCCCTAGCCTAGAAGCCAATAAGGCCATAATTATGTTGCCAGATATCTGGGGCCAAACCGATTACGCCACTACCACCGCGCAGGCTTTGAGCCAGCGCTACCAACAGCCTTGCTATATGTTAGATTATTTCTATCAGCTCAACAAAAAGGCCAATAATTTTGATCCCCAGACCGACCAAGCCGAAGCGGTCGGGCTAATGGCCAAGCTGACGGGCGAGGACTTTGTTGCAATTTTTCAATCGGCCCTTGAGGAAATCCAAAAAGCTCAACCTCAGCTTGTAGAGATAACAGCACTGGGATTTTGCTTTGGTGGGCGCCTAGCATACCTCGCCGGGCTATCTAAGATAGTCACCAATCTAGTGTCGTTTTATGGTGCCGGAGCCCACACGCCCAACTTCTACCAAGGCCATACACCCATCGAGGCGCTGGCTATGGCCCGAGGCGGCGATACCAGCCTCAAGGTACTAGCTTTTTATGGCTCGGATGATGCTAGCATCCCGGAGTCTGACCGAGCCAAGACCGCCCTGGAGCTTCAAAATGCCCCCATAACTTACACCGCCAAGCAGTATTCGGCCGGGCACGCCTACTTCCAGCAGGGTCGCGATAGCTATGTCCGAGCGGCCGCCGAAAAGTCTTGGCAGGATCTCGACATTTTCTTGAGCTAAAAAATAACAATTAAACATAAGATTTATGTATATTTAGACCCTAAATAGTGCTAAAATTATATATTATAAGGATAAGTTTATTTGGATGTTAGCATTATGAATCATTTGAATCATTTGAATCATTTTAATTATTTTAAACATCTGGGGCTTAAGCTGATAACGCTTTTTGCTGTTATCGCTGTATTTTTGATACCAACTCAAGTTTTGGCCGCCAACGGCACAGCCCAGGGCTACAAAGTGAGCGGCACAATCCAGGCCGGCATGTCGGTGGCACTTTTGGGCGACACGCTCTATACGGCCAACCAAGACAACCAGGGCAATTTGCTGGGAGTGGTGGTCCTCCAGGGCGATGTCACAATCAGCCTCACCACCAGCGCTAATCAAGCCCAGGTCATAACCAGTGGTGTGGCGAACGCTTTTGTGACTAACCTCAATGGCGACATCAAAAACGGCGATCAGCTGGTGCCCTCGCCATTATCAGGGGTACTAATGAAGGCCTCCGACGCCGGTCGGGCAATGGGCTCGGCTCAACAAGACTTTAGTGCCACTAGTGCCAACACCCAGACCAAACAAGTTACTACCAAGGACGGAACCACCAAGCAAGCTGTGATTGGCACAATCCAAGTGCTGGTAGCCCGCAACGACTTTATTCCCAAGCCCACCGAAGTACCCAAAGCGCTCTCGCCATTTCAGAATATCTTTACGGGTGTGGCTGGCCACGATGTGTCGGTACCCAGAACAATATCGGCAGTAATAATTTTTGGTATCGCAATACTTGCAGTGATGATAATTTTATATTCTGGGGTATCAAACGGGATCAGATCGATTGGCCGCAACCCGCTCTCGAAAGGCGAGATTTATTTGGGTCTTTTACAAGTTTTCGGAATCATTTTACTGATTTTAGCCATTTCTTTCATTATAATGATATTAATAATTAGAGGATAACAACAATGATAGACACAATAATACTAATACTTACAATAATCTCGGTAGCCACCTTTTTAATCTTGTGTTTAATAGCAGCCCGCTATCTCAAGGAGCCACTCTCCAAGAAATCAAAAAATACCGGCGAGGACCTCGCCAACATGAGCCGTCAGGCCAAAGCCGAGGCTCAGGATAAGCTCGAAAAGGCCGTCGCCAAAGAAATCACCGCCTTACAAAAAACCCTCCAGGCTCAGGCCGATGTAATGCAAGTCGGGTTTACCAAAAACCTCCAAGACATCACCACGACCCAGCTCGCAGAGTTCAAAAAAACCATGGACTTGGCCGATTCGAATATGAAAGACCAAGCCAAAATGATTGCCCACCAGGGTCAGCAGCACAGCAAGCAATTGCAGCAGAGCCTGGCCGACGAAACAGCTCAGATCAAACAAAAGGTTCTCGATAATACCGACGAGCAAATCGCCGAGATCATGATTAGCTACCTCGCCGAGGTGGCCGGCGACCTCGATTACCAGCAGCAAAAAGATTATTTGTATAGTTCGATAGAGGCCAACAAGGACGCCATCAAAAAGGATATCGCCAATGTCGTATAGGTTGCCAGAGGGAATATACAATTCCAGCCAGCTTCGCCAGCTTCATAGCGAGCTAACTCGCTTGCGTAGTTTGCGATACCCCAAGAACATTGTTTTTAGTAGCAATCTCCAGGATCTCGCCTCGGCCAATAGCATCAAGAAGCTCAATGTCGCCACGGTTGGCGATATGCTGAAGTTTATCGATACCACCCTCGACGAATCGCCAGAGCTGACCATGACGCTAGCTAGCGCTCCTGGAGTTGACGAACGCGACGAGCTGATTGCCCGCCTGCGCCGGCTCTTGCACCCCAAGCTATTGGTTCATTTTATAATTCGCCCAGAGCTCTTGGCGGGCTGTGTGGTACGCACCAAAACCGCTATTTTTGATATGTCGCTAGCTAGGGCGCTCAAAGACAACCAGCAAAAGCTAGTCATGAGGCTCAAAAATGCTTGATAACAAAGTTTTTGCTAGCCTAATCAAAAAAGGCTCTCCCACCGGCGAGGTCATTTCCTTAAATAGCTTCACGGCTGTGGTTTCGACTATTCCAGATGTCAAAGTCTACTCGGTGGTGCTATTCTCAGGTGGCGCCCAGGGCGTAGTCTGGCAAATCAACGACAACAGCCTCGATATTTTGTTACTAAACGACACCCCAATATACGCCAACGAGCTGGTGGTATTATACAAAGAAGAGCTCCAGATCGCCGTCGGCAAGGAGCTGCTAGGACGAATCATCAATCCGCTCGGCAAACCACTAGACGGTAAAGGCTTTATTTCGGCCAAAAAAGAAGCCCCGTACTTTAGAGCTGCACCGAGCTTTAAAGACCGCGGCCCGGTCGAAGATCCGCTGGAGAGCGGGGTCACGATTGTCGATGTCGTGCTGCCTCTAGTTAAAGGCCAGCGTATGGCCGTAATGGGCGATTCAAAGAGTGGTAAGACCGGCTTCATGACCCAAGTGGCTATTCACCGCGCCAAGGCCGGCGAGATTGTGGTTTATGTTTTGGTCGCCAAGCCGCGCAATGAGCTATCGCGCATTGTGCAACATTTCAAAGATGCCAAGGTACTCAAAAACATCATTATTGTAGTTGCCGATACCTCCGAGCCGCTGCCAATTGGTATTCTGGCACCCTATGCCGGCTGTGCGATTGCCGAAAACTTCTGGCACAACAAGCAAGATGTGCTGGTAATTTATGACGATTTCACCAACCACGCCAAGATCTACCGCGAAATGGCGCTTTTGCTCAATCAAAATGTCGGGCGCGAAGCCTACCCGGGCAATATGTTTCATGTTCACTCAGCACTTTTAGAGCGAGCCGGTAAGCTCGGCGACACCAACGCCACCCAGACAGTACTGGTAGCTGGCAGCACCCCCAATAACGACCTCACCGACTACCAGGCAACCAGCCTAATATCGATGAGCGACGGGCAGATTGTATTTGATACCGACGCCATGCACCAGGGAGTTCGCCCCGCCATCAACACCGAGCTATCGGTTAGTCGTGTCGGAGGCGGGCGTAATGCAATTATTACTCACGACCTCACCAAGGCGGTCATCAAATCCATCGGGCGCTACAAAAAAGCCAAAGAAATGACCAGCTTTATCGACCAAATCAGCGAAACCAGCCGCCAGGAGGTCGCCTTGGGCGGGCGTATTTTTGAGGCGATGCAACAAAGCTACGCCGAATACTTTAGCTTCTGCCAAGAAAGAATCATGCTCGAGGTAATCTTAAGATGCGACAACCCCAGCTCGCTCGACGTCAATTGGCTCAAGGCCGAAGTTGCCAAAATCGGTTCAGAAAAAACGTTTACACCCAAGCAGCTCGAAGTCATTATAGGGGATCTCCTGAAAGCTAGCGCGGGGCCTACCTAAAATGAAAAAATCGACTCAAATCCACGCTACTCTTGCCAGCACCAATTCGGTTAGCTCAATTGCTCACATTTTAGAAAACATCGCCTCGATTAGAATTACCCAAATCAAGGACGAAGTTTTGCAATCGAGAGATTTTTTTAGCCGCCTGTGGGCGATGTATGGCCAGCTCCGAGTGTCCGATAAAGATGCTTTAGCCAGCCCAGCACCGACCGCCGCCCAGAGTAATAAAAAAGCCGTGATTCTAATTACCGCCAATGCCGGGCTGACAGGCGAGGTCGATACCCACTTAATCAGCCAGGTGATCTCCGAAGTCGACCCCAAAACCACCGACTTTTTTGTGCTCGGAATGCACGGCCAGAGCCTGCTACTGCAGCACAACATCAGCCCCATCAAAACCCTGCGCTTTCCCGAGGTCGGACAGGCTATCGATGTTGGCGATCTGATGCAAGCGCTTGTGCCGTATTCGGCCCCAACGGTCTATTACCCTAGCTACGATTCGCTTTCGATACAAAGAGTTTTTAGCCTGGAGCTCAAATCGACCGTCCAAAAGCTCGGTGCCCAAGACAGAAACCTCAACCAAGAAGAGATTATATTCAAGGATAATTGTATTTTTGAGCCATCGGTTGTGGAGGTTGTCGCTTATCTCGAGCAGATGATGATGAGCACCATCCTAACCGAAATTATTCTGGAGTCAAACCTCGCCCAGCTTTCGAGCCGATTTAATGCCATGAATGTCGCCAGTAGCAAGGCCACCGATATGGCCAAGAACTTGCAAAGGCGTTATGTTCAGCTCCGCCGCTACGAAAGTGATGAGTCCAATAGGCGATATAGTAACAGAAGAAAGGCCACAGTATGAATTACACCAAAGCAACCACCAGAAGTGTCAATGGCCTCGTCGTTAAGGCCGAGTATGAGGGTGTTCAGCCCAAAATCGGCCAGGTATTCTTTTTAGAAGACGAGCCCGCGGTGCGCTTTCAGGTTATCGGCATCGAAAAAAGCGATGTATTGGTGCTACTAAATCTTAGCGAATTCAATATCAAACAAAACCAGCAACTTTATTCGCGCGGCGAAAGCCTGCTGCTGCCAGTTGGTGAGCAGGTTATGGGTAGGGTCTTTAATAGCTTCGGGCAAGTCATCGATGGCGGCGAGCCGCTTGGCTCAGTCGATTTTGTAGCTGTCGAAGACGATGTCGATACGCACTATCGCCCAGCCGCGACCAATTCGATTATCGAAACTGGCATCAAGGTTATCGACTTTTTTGCCCCCTTCGTCAAGGGCCGTAAGGTCGGTATTATTGGCGGCGCCGGAGTTGGTAAAACCATCCTTATTACTGAGCTAATGCACAATGTCGCCAAGAGCGGCAAAGAGATCTCGATGTTTGTCGGCGTCGGCGAGCGTATTCGTGAGGCCTACGAGCTCAAGCAAACACTCGACGAAAACGACACCATGAAAAACACCATTATGTACCTTGGGCAAATGAACGACTCGGCCGCCTTGCGGTTTTTGGTGGGTCGTAGCGCCGCCACCGTGGCCCGATACATGCGTGATAATACCAAAAAAGACGTACTGCTATTTGTCGATAATGTTTATCGGTTTTTGCAAGCCGGCAATGAGCTCTCGACAATGCTCGAGGAGTCGAGCTCGGAAGGTGGCTATCAGCCGACCCTCTTTACCGACATCAGCCGATTCCAGCAAAACCTGTCTTCTTCCGACAAAGGCTCTATTACGTCGGTCCAAAATATCTTTGTGCCGGCCGACGACCTGAGCGATCCGGCGGTGGTCGAAATCAACAAGCAGCTCGATAGCGTTATTGTTTTGAGCCGCGAAGCTTTCGAGCAAGGCATCCGCCCGGCGGTCGATTTGTTGGCCACCAATTCATCACTTTTGATACCCGAAATTGTTGGCAAACAGCACGCCTCGTTGGTGCTAGAAGTTCAAAAAATTCTCCAAAAACACAAATCCCTCGAGGGCATAGTAGCAATCATTGGCCAGGGCGAACTCTCGCTAATAGATCAAAATTATTTTAAGCGTGCCCAAGAGCTCATTGCATACTTCAGCCAATCGATGGCGGTTATGGAAAAACGCACCGGCGTGCCTGGCGAATATGTGCCGCGCCAGGCGATGCTCGATAAAATAGATGGTATCGTCAATGGTGCTTAGCCTTAACCCTAGGACCAACTCGCCACAATGAAGCTACACGAAACTTTTCCGCTCAAAATATACTCGCCTTTCAATACTTATTTCGAAGGTCCGGCCCTGGCCCTTAGTGCCGAAAATGCCACTGGACCGTTCGATATCTTGGCCAAACACGAAGATTTTTTGACTATTCTATTGCCCTGTACCGTGGTCGTCCAAACAACCTCTGGCAAAAAAGAATTTCCGATGCAAAAGGGAATTATTCAGGTCAACAAAGATCAAGTTTGGCTTTTTGCCAATATCTAGCCAGGCAATTACCAATATTTTTTATTTAGAGCCTGGCTGTAATTTTATTTAGAATTTTTTTTGTAATAATTTACATCAAAATCAGCTTTCTCGGGCCGTACTTAAAGGGGGCTAATTTGGGCTGTTTTTGTGTCTCTAAATACCCTTGTGCTTATCTGTTAAAAGCACTACAATTATATTAAGGCGTATTGTGTGTAAGTTAGTATCAAAGTTGCATAAAAGTTTGTATCAAAATTATACCAATTCAGCCGAGGGAAAAAATAAATAATCCATTAATTGCAAGGTCTGTCCTTGTAATTAATAAATAAACCATACCATTGCCAGATAAACCAACCCCACAACCAAAACCGACCAACTCTCAAGCCGCCCAACCTGTTGAGAGGCCTCTTGCTGCTACAAAAACATCGAGCCAGGCTATTAAATCCAGCCTGATGTCAGGTCAGGTTGAGAATACACCGATTATTTCGGAGGCTACTTTTGCGCAATCTGGAAACCAAGCTACCCTAGCCAACCCTCAAAAAACCACTTCTGGCCCATTAAAGACCAACCGCTTCAACAGCAAGCTAATGGGCCTACTCTCGGTTATGGGGCTATTGCTCCTTGCTTCTGTAGCGCTGTTTTTTACTTATCGCAGCTACCAAGCCAGCTACCAAAAGGTTCAAAAAAGTCGAGTATCTAACTCCATTGCCCCCACTAATGTCGATTTGGGTGGCCTTGCCCCCACTAGCTCTACCCTCCAGGGGATAGGTTTACTGCAGGTCAATGGCGATGCAATTATCACCAACAATGTTACCGCCAATAGCTTCAGCGGTAGCGGAGCCGACCTGTCTAATGTCAATGCCACCAGACTCAATTCCCAGCCCGGCAGCTTTTACCAAAACGCCAGCAACATCGATGCTGGCACCCTTGGCGACCAGTTCTTGAGCCCCAATGTCGCCTTACTTAACGCCAACCAAGCTTTTACCGGCTCCAACAGCTTTGGTGGCAGCAGCAACTTTACCGGAGCAGTAGTGCTACCGGGCACCCTCACGATCAACTCCCTGACATACAATATGCCCGGCTCGCAAGCCGCCGGCTCACTATCTAACGACGGCACCGGCAACCTCATTTGGCAGGCAGCCGGAGCCTGCCCAACCTGTGTTAACACTGGCGGCAACAGCTTTGGCGCGGCGATGTCTGTCGGTACCAACGACCCCTTCGACCTCAGCTTCCGTACCAATGGCATTACCCGCCTAACCTTCAACACAGCAGGCGACGCCACCTTTGCTGGCACCATTGTTGGTAACGGATCTGGCATCACTAACCTCAATGCCAGCAACATTAGCTCTGGCACACTGGCAGTTGCTAACGGTGGCACGGGCATGACAGGCTTCACTCAGTACGGACTTTTGTTTGGTAATACTACTGGCGCGCTGGGCGTGACCGCGGCTGGCATAAACAATGATTGTTTGGTAGGCAACACGGCCGCTGCACCTAGCTGGATAGCCTGTAACATTATTTCCGCTGGCGCCCAACCTGGAGGATCAGCCGGAGGCGATCTGGGAGGCACTTACCCTAATCCGACCATAGCTAAGTTGCAGAGCACAGATTTATTAATTAGCTTACCGCTCAATGGGCAAATTTTAGCCTATAACACAGTCAACAGCCGGTGGGACAACATCAGCTCGAGCCTGGTTTGTCCGGCGGGATCCGGTAATTTGAGTGGTGGCGGCAATAGTGTCAATGTGGGGTTAGGTGGTACGTGTGGTGCCTTGAGCACCATCGCTAACCCTAGCTTTGGGACGAGTGTCACGACACCACTATTGCAAGCGACCGGCGC
>CALRCL010000023.1 GCA_943354575.1 Patescibacteria group bacterium UBA4664
GAGGCTTTAGGCACCACCCGAATCGAGCAGCTACTATCTACAATTTTACTTGGCGATTATGTGTCGGCTTATATAGGCATCTTAAACGGTATCAACCCAACCCCGGTAGAACTAGTTGAGAAGCTAAAAAAAGAGCTTAAGTAGATAATCTGGTATAATTACCCCCTATGGAGAGGTCGCATAGTGGCCGAGTGCGCTACCTTGGAAAGGTAGTATGCGGGCAACCGTATCGAGGGTTCGAATCCCTCTCTCTCCGCCATTGATTTTGGCCTAGCATAAGCTAGGGCACAGTCAATGGTGATGGATTCTAGTGCATAGGGTCCGAGCACCTTGCGAAGAAGGTGTCAGCCGCCATCCCTCTCTCCGCCACTTAAAAAAACGACCTACCTGTGGGTCTTTTTTTTGATGTTCGGATCAACAACCCACCCACTAGCCGAGCCAAGTCCTATTAAGTAGTAGCCGAAACAGCACTAAATGCAGTAAAATATAACTATGAACAACAACTGGAACCTCGACGACATCGTAACGCTCAAAGATTTTGATAGCCTAATGGCAACAACCAAAATACAGATTGCGCAATTTGACGATTATTTTGCCAAGATGAACCCGCAAATGTCTGATTCAGATTTTGTGGCTTTCACCAAGCATCACGAAGTATGCCTAGAAGGTATACACCGGCTCGGCTCGCGCCCAGCGCTAATGGAAGCCGCCGACCAAAAAGATAGTTTGGCCAACAAGCTCAAAAACCAAGTTAAAGACCTAGAGATATACTTTGGCGAAAAGATCCAGCCGATTAGCCTTTGGCTCAAAGGCAAAGAAGTAGCCGGCAAAACCATCCTGGACGACACCAACGCCCAGCGGCTCTTTGCTGCCAACCCAGACTTAGAGTATGTTTATAATTATTCTCGTTTAATGGGACGCTATAGCCTTGATGAAAAGTCGGAAAACATCATTACAGCCAAAGACTCTAACGGCACGCAGATTATTACCGATTTGCGCGACATGATCGAGACGGAGTTTGAGTTCGACTTTAACCCCAAGGGTGGCAAGCGCCAAAAAATCACCAATAACGCCGAAATTAGTAGCTACGCCTACTCTGCCGATCCGGCCGAGCGCGAAGCGGCATTTAAGGCCCGCTTCGAGCAGTACGAAAAAAACATCGATAAGTTCTTCGTGGCTTATCAGGCAATAGTCAAAGACTGGGGCTACGAAACCAAAACCCGTGGCTTCGATAGTGCCATTAGTATGCGCAATACCGCCAACCACATCGACGACCAAACCATCTCGACCTTAGTAGATGTGTGCAGCAAAAATGTTGGAGTTTTTCAAAGCTATTTTAAGTTTAAGGCCAAGCAACTGGGCAAGCCCCAGCTAACGAGGTTTGATTTGTATGCACCAATCGGTGAGGCCAACACGAGCTATAGCTACATAGACGCAATCGAGCTAGTCGATGCAGCCTTTAGAAGTTTTAGCCCAACATTTGCCGATAATGCCAAAACCATCATTGCTCAAAACCACATCGATTCGCACCCTGCCGACACCAAACGAGGAGGCGCATTTTGTATGACGGTGGCGCCGTCGGTTACACCATATGTGCTGCTGAATTTTGCCGGCAAAATGCGCGATGTCAGCACCTTGGCTCACGAGCTAGGCCATGGCGTACATAGTATTTATGCCAACGGGCATGGAATTTCGGCCCAACACGCTACTCTGCCGCTGGCCGAGACAGCCTCGACATTTGGCGAGATGATACTTTTTGAAAAGATTTTGTCTGAAACCAAAGATAGCGAAACCAAAAAACAGCTTTTGAGCGACAAAATGGCCGATAGCTATGCTACGATTTGTCGCCAAAACTTTATTGTGAAGTTCGAAATTCAGGCCCACGCAGCGCTTCAAAAGGGCATCGAGCAAAAAGATTTAAGCCAAATGTGGCTCGATAACCTCAAAGAGCAGCTTGGCGACAGCGTCGAGGTCGATGATATGTTCCGCTACGAGTGGTCCTATATTCCGCACATCATCCATACGCCGTTTTATTGTTATAGCTATAATTTTGGTGAACTGCTGAGTATGGCACTCTATGCCAAGTACAAAGCTGAGGGCGAGAGCTTTGTATCCAGTATCGAGAATATATTGCGTGCTGGTGGTTCAGAAGATCCCAAAAAGGTGCTGGAGTCGGTAGGGATCGATATGAGCTCGGCTGAGTTTTGGCAAGGTAGCTTCGAACTTTTGGCTAACTGGCAAAAAGAGCTCGAAGCGCTATGACAAAAGCCATCTTTTTTGATTTCTTTGGAGTTATCAATTTGGCTGGCGAACTAAATACAGAGGTAGCGGACTTCGTGAAGGCTAATCACGATAAATATAAGTTTGCGGTACTCTCAGCCGCAGAAATGGACTTACAAAGCTGGCTCGATACGAAGGGCATTGGTCAGTATTTTGATATTGTCCAGACCACAGCTGAAACTGGAATCAGTAAAACAGCCCCAGAATTTTTTATCATTCCACTAAAAAAACTGAATCTACAGGCTGATGAGGTTTTATTTATAGACGACATCGAAACCTATATTTTGGTGGCGGACAAATTGGGCTTTAAGGTAGTACTTTATGATTGCAACGCCAATCTGATTGATCAAATCAAAGCAAAGCTATGAAACCCAGAACAAAGACGGCGATTTTGGCAACCACCATTATTGCAGTAGTTGTTGTTATTTTTGTGGGCAGCTGGGTAGCCCTACAAAATCGACCGAAGCCCACCAAACTCCGAGTCAGCAAGAGTATTTTTGTTGACCCCGTCATCGCTGCCGACAAGAGCGCAATATACCTAGACGCTATAAGGGATTCGTTAGGTACAAAAGATTATGATGTTACGCAGTCTAGCAGCAGCGACGCCGACATTGTGGTTAGTACCACTAATTCAACTGGCTACCAAGCTCTCGTTAGCGAGCTAATTGGTAGCCCAATGGCTCTGGTTGGCCCGCAAATTATCGAACCGACCCAGAAGCCGACGAGCTACATTAAATTAGCAACCGACCTGAACTACAAATTGCCACTTATTAAAGAAAAACTAAAACAAACACTAAAAGCGCCCACACCTTGGAGCCTAACAGTCGCCGGCGATATCATAATTGGCCGAACTGTATATCAGCAAGAAGCTAAGTTTGGCGACTACACCAGCTCATTTACAAAGGTCAAAGATTTGCTCTCTGTTGCCGACTATACGATTGCCAATGCCGAGTGGACGGCTGCCGACGGCATTGCCTACCCACTGCAAGGCATGAGCTTCGCCTCGCCCACCAAATCGCTCGATGGACTGACATACGCCGGCATCGACGCTGTGAGTCTGGCCAATAACCATAGTATGAATGGTGGCGTGCTAGCCTTTGAGCAGATGCTTACGAGTCTTACAAGTCGAGGAATTGGGTATTTTGGTGCTGGCAAAAGCTCCGCCCAGGCGCACGCACCATACATTGCCGATATCAAAGGCACCAAGGTGGCATTTCTGGGCTACACCGCAATACCTGGCAATTTCGAAGCCGGGCCAACCACCACCGGCAATGCCTTTATAAAAATTGCCCCTTGGTATCCATTTAACGAAGCAGATATTGTGCAAATGGAGGCAGATATAAAAACGGCCAAGACAAAAGCCGATGTGGTGATACCTTTTTTTCACTGGAGCGAAGAGTATGTCCATACCCCTAACGAACAAATGCGGCAAGTTGCCCACCGAGCTATCGATGCCGGAGCAACTATGGTAATGGGCAGCCATCCGCATTGGGTTCAGGGCATCGAGTGGTACAAAGATACGCTAATAGCCTATAGCCTGGGCAACTTTGTGTTTGATCAAGAGCAGAGCCTTAAGACCAAGCAGGGCGTGGTCCTGCTGACTGAGTTTAGCGGCAGCAGGCTCACCAAAGCCTCTTTTACACCGATTCAAATCGAAAATTATTATCAGCCACATATCCTCGACGGGGCCCCGGGCCAAGAAGTTCTCAATAACATCTACACTCATAGCTACTGGAAAAATTAAGGTTCTACGGGCATAGATTATAATGCAGCAATCGCCGGTTAGTCTGCCTTCGTTCGATATATAGCCAATGCAAAGGCCACAGAGAGTGGAGCGTGTATGATAAAACCAAAATAGCTGATGTTGCCTAGTATAGCCGCATATACCAACCCAAATGTAAGGGCCAAATTAAACGCCAGTAAGTTTTTATAGCAATATTTTTTGATTGCTACCTTGTCGTTGGATCTATCTATCAGATGCACCGATGATAATGAAAAAAATGCCACCGATAGGGCCAGCAATCCACAGGTTTGGATTAGGCTGGTTGGTATATCGACACCACCTATTTGTTTAATTAGTGATGGCGTTAGTATCATTGCGATTCCAAGCCAAAGCCCAACTAAGAAGCTAGCCGAGAGTAGTGGATAATGTACTAGCTTGTTTTTTAGTATTGCGATTATTTTTTGCTCTTTTCTTTTAAATCAAGCGAGCAAGAATTAATACAAAACCTCTGACCTGTTGTCTCGGTTGGCCCGTCTTCGAACAGGTGCCCTAGGTGAGCGCCGCATTTCGAACAGCTCACTTCGGTACGCTTCATGCCGTAGCGTTCGTCTTGGCGTATCTTAACAGACCCAGCTACAGCCTTATCGAAGCTCGGCCAACCAGTACCGCTGTCAAATTTGGTGCCGCTTTCAAACAGCTTCTGCCCACAGACCGAACAATAATAGCTTCCGTTGGCGTGCTCCTTCCAGTATTTGCCCGTAAAAGCCGGCTCGGTGCCTTGCTCTTGTGTTACATGATAGGTCATCGGGTCGAGTTTTTTTTGAAGTTCTTTTTTTTCCAACAAAGTCTCCTATTTTATTATTGTAATGCTTTATAATGAAAGTATGCAAAGCCTAAATTCTAAAAGTGTCTTAATAACTGGCTCTAGTAGAGGTATCGGAGCCGAAACGGCCATAGCCTTTGCGAAGCAGGGCTGTGATATTATTATAACCTTTTTGGGCGAAATTAGTGCTGCCGAGCAAACACAAAAAAAATGTCTGGCAAATGGGGCCAAATCGGTTGAGCTAATTAACCTTGATGTTAAAAGTACGGCCAGCATTAGGGCGGCCCTAAAAACTGTCAATCTAAAATATGGCGGCATCGATATTCTGGTTAATAACGCCGGAGTTATCAGATGGAAGAAATTCGAATCACAATCCGACGAAGATATCTTAGACCAAATCGAGACTAATCTAGTTGGGCTAATAATGTTCACCAAATACGCCCTTCCGCATATTAAAGACACCATTATAAACATTACAAGTGGCTCGGCTTCGCACCCAGTGGTCGACCTGAGCGTTTATTGCGCCAGTAAGTACGGCGTCAGGGGATTTACTGAGGTTCTGGCTATTGAGACACCTGGCCTGAATGTATATTCGGTAAGCCCCACTATGACATCGACCGAAATGACCGACTTTCATGGCATGCCAGCTGATCGAGTTGCCGATGTTGTGGTTCAGACTGCCAAAGACGGCTACGGTAAACCTAGCGGAGCAGATATCAAGGTTTGGGAGGTAATTGCACAAAAATACACCTCATCAATATCGAGCCCAAAAGTAATAAAATAATAAAAAGGAATAATTAATGTCAAAGATACATATTAAAAGTGAGCTAGCAGATTTTGGGGGAGGCTGTTTTTGGGGTGTCGAGGAAGTTTTTAGAAAAACTCCAGGCGTTATCGATACTAAAGTCGGCTACGAGGGTGGGCATACCGACAACCCAAGCTATGAGCAAGTTTGTACGCATACTACAGGCCACGCCGAGACAGTACAGATAGAGTTTGACCCCAAAAAAGTTAGCTATATGGGCCTTTTGGATATATTTTTTGAAAATCACGACCCTACGCAAGTGGATCGTCAGGGCCCCGACATCGGCGACAGCTATCGCAGCGTTATTTTTTATCATGGTCGAGAGCAGCTTGAAACTGCCGAAAAAAAAATCAAAGAACTAGAACAGACTGATCAGTACCAGTTACCGATTGCAACCCAACTGGTAGAGGCAAAGACTTTTTGGAAGGCCGAAGAGTATCATCAGCAGTACCTACATAAGCGTAATTTGAATGTCTGCCGCTGAGCTTTTGTATTTTAAAAACCTTGCTGTGTCACCAATAGCTAGCGTAGGCTATATTTATATTGCTACAATAAGGCTATGAACGAATACCAGTTATTCAATGATGGTACTCACTTAATAGCCAGAGGCGGTGGAGGGGGATCATCTTCGGGCGGAGGGGGCGGCGGAGGCGGGTCTTCGAGTGGAGTCAGCACTTCTGCCGGCTATGTAGGGGGTACTTCAGCTTCGGAGCAGTTTGACGCAAATATATTTTGGTTCGTTTTGATATTTATTGCCATATTCTTGATTTTTAAGTATATAGCTAAAAAGTACGTAGATCAAAATATTGCAGTTGGTACTAAACCTGAAGGGTTTATTGACCCCTTTTCAAGCAAAGACGCTACGCCAGAGGAAAAAAAGCTGGCCACAGATGCCAAAGATACATTCATGAAGTTCCAGAGTTCTTGGTCTGGCTCCGACCTGAAAGCTATGAAAGAAATCTTATCAGATGAGTATTTCAAAAAAATGACTCTAGAGCTTAATATTATCAATAACTACCAGCGTCAAAATATCATGGAAGATACCAAAATATCTGACACATTTATATTTAAGCAAAACGATTATAGTGCCGGCTTTGCAATATACTTTGTAGCATCGGCAAAAGACAGGCTGGTCGATGTCAAAGCAAGTAAAGATTTGTTTGTCGACAATTCGGTTTTTTCAGAAACATGGCACTTTACTCAAGCTGGCTCCGGCTATGTACTGGGTGGCATCGACCAATCTACGGCCGACGCTTCAAAATTTGATAGCGGTATAGCAGACTTTGCCAAGTCTAACGGATTTTACTACGACCCAGATTTTGGTTGGTTAATGATGCCAACCAGAGGAGCCATATTTGGACCCGCTGGTTTTGGACAGGCTGATATCAATAACCATGTAGTGGGGTACTTTAAAGATGTCGTGGTGGAGTTTTATAGCTACGAGCCCAGAGCAGGGACTGGCATCAAGGCTATGACAGTCGCACAGGCAATTTTGCCCAAGCGCTACGACAATATTTTAGTAACAGAAAAGAGCTGGTATCGTTTCAAGCCAAAGCGCTCGGGTTTGACCAAAATAAATACTGAAGGCAACTCTTTCAATAAAAAGTTCTCAGTCTGGGCCGCTAGGCCAGACCACGCTACTAGTTTTGAGCTGCTAGCCCCAAATTTTATGGAGAAGATATACGGCCTTGATTTTGAAATCAACATTGAAGTGGTCGATAACGTCTTATATCTCTATTGTCCTGATCTTAAAATCAACTATCAAGAAATGCTAGAGGTATTGAGATGGGCTTTTGAAGAAATGAAGCTATGAATAAAAACCGAAAAAATATTAATAGTATTATAGACATAATAGGCTGGACTTCAGTGCTAATATTTATATCGGCCTATCTATTGCTTGTTCTTAAAATTGTTAACTCCGATTCAGCTATCTACCATCTGGTTAATCTTCTTGGTGCGGTCGGATTAGTATTCTTTGGCTGGCAGAAAAAAAGTAAACATCTGGTTTTTCTTAACTCATTTTGGATCTTGATTGCTGTTGTTGGTCTAGTGATAATTTATTTCGGGGGCAGCTATGGAATCTGAAAAATTTGATATAGCCAAGATATATCCTAAGCTGTATGTTGCTAGTAAAGATAAGCCGACTATTGTCGAAGTACCACTGATGAGAGTTTTGGCAATCAACGGCGAAGGTGACCCCCAGGGGCCTAGATTTAAAGACTCCGTTGCGGCACTTTACTCAATGGCATACGCAATTAAGTTTTTACCCAGAAAAAATATCAACCCAGAGGGCTATATTGATTTTAATGTCACCGCGATTGAGGTCATGTGGAGCATGAAAAACGGAGCCAAACTTGATTCTGGCCAAAAAGATAATATTCTGTGGGAAGCTTTTGTTGTGGTACCCGGCTTTATTACCCAAAATATAGTTAACATTGCTAGGTCTCAGATACCAGAAACTCAGTCAAGCGAACGCCATGCCGAGCTGCACATCGCGTCGCTACAAGAAAAAACTTCCGTACAGGTATTACACACAGGATTGCTTAAGAATGAACAAAAAGCTACCGATACGCTGAATGCCTTTTTAGATAAAAAAGGCTTTAAGCCCGCCCTGAGACTCCATAGTATATATTTGAGCGA
>CALRCL010000024.1 GCA_943354575.1 Patescibacteria group bacterium UBA4664
ATGCCTTGGGCTCGGCCATCTTGACCAATACCGCGTACTCGGTACTCTGGGTCTGAAGTTAAAAACACAGTCGAGCTAAATTGATCTACACGCTCAATAGTACCAACCAATACGCCAGACGACACCACAGCCATGCCGCTTGTGATGCCACTATTTTTACCCCGATCTATGGTGATGTATTTCCTAAGGCTTGTACCCTCGCTAGATACAACCCTGGCTGGGGCTAGGTTTAGGTTGAGGCGCTGGTTAAAATTAAGTTGCTTGCGGAGGTCTTCATTTTCGTTAGCGATTTCTTTAAGACTCGATAGCTGGTTTTTGAGTGCAACTATTTCGGTGTTTTGGCTTTTATTCTGCCGAGAAAGTTCGGTAGCTTTCGATATTAGCTCGATATTTTCCTTAAAACCCCTACCAGTATTGGCGAGGTACCCTCCGACTGGATTTAGGATGTTGTCGTTAATTGCCCTAAAAGGCCAAAAGCCACCGGCGTATTTTAGGCCAATTAGAATCAGCGCGATTGAACAGATGACTATTAGCGAAAATGTCTGCTTGCGCTTCATCTTTTGCCCCTAGTAGGGAGCCTTCTCGTACTCTGTCGAGACAAGCACATCTTTAAGACTATCGAGGTCTTCTAGTACCATGCCAGTACCCCTAGCTACTGATGTCAGTGGATCGGCGGCAATATGTACTGGCATTTTGGTTTGCTGAGCGAGCAGTACATCGAGCCCCTTGAGCAAAGCTCCGCCGCCAGCTAGGTAGATGCCTTTGTCCATAATATCTGCTAGTAGCTCGGGTGGTGTTTCTTCGATGGTGTATTTTACAGCGTCGACGATAGCCCGAACGCTTTTTGCGAGTGCTTCACGAATTTGGTTGGAATTAACAATAATCTCTTTGGGCAGGCCTGTCACCATATCTCGGCCTCGCACTGGGCCCTCTAGCACCTTTTTGAGCTTTACAGCCGAGCCTATGCTAATTTTGATATTTTCGGCAGTGCGTTCGCCGATATGCAGATTAAACTCATCTTTACAATAAGTTATGATGTCTTCGGTCAGCTCATCGCCGGCGATTCTAATAGATCGGCTGGCGACAATCCCCCCGAGGCTAATAACTGCCATTTCGCTAGTGCCTCCGCCGATGTCTACGACCATACTACCGGCCGAGTCATGAATAGCCAAGCCACTACCAACTGCTGCCGCCATTGGCTCTTCAATCAAAAAAGCCTGTCTGGCGCCGGCGTTGGTGGCGGCATCCTCAACTGCCCGACGCTCAACTTCGGTAACACCCGACGGGATACCAATGACCACTCTGGGGCGCGGAAATAGCACAAAGCTCTCGCGGTGTACTTTTTCGATAAAGTAGCGCAACATCTGCTCGGTAATTTCGAAGTCGCTGACCACGCCATCTACTAGCGGCCTGGTGGCTACGATGTTAGCTGGCGTTTTACCGACCATCCGCTTGGCCTCATCACCGATAGCCAAGATCTGCTTGTTCTTGGTGTTAATTGCGACCACCGAGGGCTCATTGATGACAATCCCTTTTCCGCGTACATAAACTAATGTATTGGCTGTACCTAAATCAATACCAATATCGTGCGAGAACTTTCCTAAGATCGCGTCAATCATATTCCCTAGTTTAGCAACTCAAGCTGGTACTGACCAGAGTTAAAGTCTAGAAATGTCTGAGATTGTAATAATAACAACCAAAATTATTAAAAACCCGAAGCCCAGCCAATGTATTAGGGCCTCGCGCTCGGGGGTTATTTTGAGCCCCATCTTAGTTAGGGTCATCAGTGCGAACCGACCGCCATCAAGAGCCGGAATCGGCAGACTATTAACAACCGCTAGGCTTAAAGATATTGAGGCCACAAAGGCCAGCACGTAGCGCCAGCCAAATTGCATCACACTACCGAAGATACTAACAATACCGACTGGCCCGGCGACATCGCCGCTAACCTGAGCTTTAGTAAATAAGCCCGCGATAAAATTACCGAATGCAGCGACCGTTAATAGCGCCAATGAAAAAGTCGTGATGATAGCGCCGATTATAGCCACAAATGGATTGTAGTATGCTCTTTGCTCGCTCTGAGCTGCCAAGCCAAGGTAACCTTTGGTTGAGTCTGAGCCGAGCTGGACCCGAATCGTTTCGGTCTTCGTGCCCCTGCGCACCACTAGCTCTACGGATTGACCAGAATTTTGCTTGGTACTAGTTTTGAGCTGGTCCTCGGTTTTTACTTCGACACCATTAACACTGATTATTTCGTTGCCGATATTAATACCGGCTTTTTCGGCTGCCGAACCTTTTGTGATAGATACAGCCTTCAGAGCAGATGACTCTATTTTATAAGGCTTAATCGGCCCAACGCTTGTAAAACCAGACGGCAAAATTGCTGGCATCCCAAAAATCATCAAAAATAAAATAATAAAATAGGCAATTGCTAAATTCATCGCTACACCGGCCATAATGATCTTAGACTTTGCCCTATAGGGTTTAGCCGAAAAGCTATCTTTGTCTTTAACGAGCTGGTCCTCGCCCTTGAGCCGAACGAAGCCACCAATCGGTAGTAGGTTTAGGCTATAGAGCGTACCGCCAATAGTTTTGCCAAATAGCTTGGGTGGAAACCCGACGCCAAATTCGTCGACCTTCACGCCGTTGCGGCGAGCAACAATAAAGTGCCCCCACTCGTGGGCGATAACCAAAGCCGAAAATATCAATATAACAACAATAATCGTAAGGATCATTTGCCAAACCGCCTCATTCGACTAGCGTAGACTGCGATAACTTTATCGAGTTCGGCTCGGTCGAAGTCGGGCCAGTGGATTGGTACAAACTGCAGCTCGGCATAAGCGCTATCCCACAGCAAAAAATTGCTGAGTCTCTGCTCGCCTGATGTACGAATAATATAATCCACCGGTGGAAGCTCTGGGTGATAGAGATTTTCACGCAGCAGCTCGATGGTGACATCGTCGGCTTTAGTTCCGTTTGTGATGATTTTCTTGACGGCATCAACTATCTCGGTCTGCCCACCATAATTAAAACACAAGTTAATGGTGCCCTTGGTGTTGGCAGAGGTCTGCTCGGTGGCCTTGGCGATGGCGCTAATGATTTTTTTATCGAGCCGATTGTGGTTGCCCGAAACTACAATCTTGAAACCCTTATCGGTTAGTTCTTTAAGATCTGAGGTAAATATCTTGAGGGCTAGATCCATCAGATAATTAACCTCCTCGAGCTCGCGGTTCCAGTTTTCAGTCGAGAATATATAAGCCGAAACGGTTTCGATACCCAAATCAAAGCACTGCTCGGCGATGACCTTGAGGTTATCATAGCCTTTTTTGTGACCTGCCAGCTTTGGTAGCCCTCTCTCTTGGGCCCACCTGCGGTTTCCATCCAGTATAAAACCGATGTGCTTAGGTAAGATTGTTTGGCTCATCAGTCAATCTGTCGGTACTAGACCGACATTATTTCCTGCTCTTTAGTGGTCGAGATATCTTGAATTTTTTTATTATAGCTGTCGATAGATTTATCAAGGTCTTTTTGGAGTTTAGCGACTTGGTCGGTAGTGATGGTTTTGGATTTTTCAGCTGACTTGGCCGCGTTAATCGCTTCGTGACGAGCATTGCGTAAGCTAACATTACCAGCCTCGGCTTTCTCTTTGATGACTCGAGCCAATTGGGTTCGGGTTTCTTCCGAGAGAGCCGGCAGGGTGACACGAATAACCCGGCCGTCGTTACTTGGATTTAGGCCTAGGTTTTGGTTTTCGCTGAGAGCTTTTTCGATAAATGCGAGGTTGCTTTGATCCCAGGGCTGAATCTGAATCGTCTTAGCATCGGGCGTACTAATAGTGGCGATAGCTTTAAGCGGCATTGACTGACCATAAACCTCAACCTTAATAGTATCCACTAAGCCAGCGCTAGCTCGACCCGACCGAACTCCCGCTAGCTCAGTAACCAGGTGATCGATAGCATCATCAAATTTGCTAGTGGCTTGTTTTAATAGTTGTGCGTCCATAGTATCTAATTATAGCTCAAAGCTACAATTATGCACCACCCACTTCGAAGCGAACGAAGCGTGCTATTACGATATTTTCGCCGAGCTTTCCGACCAAAGCCTGTCTCAGTTGTTCGATGGTCTGGTCGGGGTCTTTAATAAAAGGCTGGTCTGATAGGCAGACTTCTTGGTACCATTTGCCGAGCTTGCCTTCGATAATTTTATCGACGACTTCAGCTGGTTTGCCGCTGGCCAAAACTTCATCTTTGATGGCGTCTTTTTCGGCATTAAGTTCGTCCTCAGGTATTTCCTGGGGGTTAAGGTATGCTGGGTTAGAGGCAGCAACATGCATTGCCAGGTCTTTAGTGAAGGCCTTAAAATCGTCGGTGCGAGCCACGAAGTCTGTCTCGCAGTTAACTTCCACCAATACTCCGATTTTGCTGCTGTGGACGTAGCTTTCAATAACTCCAACTGCAGTGGTGCGGTCGGCTTTTTTGGCAGCCTTAGCCAAGCCCTTTTTGCGTAAAACGGCAATTGCTTTATCAAAGTCGCCCCCGGCCTCCTCTAGTGCCGCTTTGGCATCCATCATTCCGGCTCCAGTGGTTTCTCTTAGCTTTTTAATATCTTCGATATTCATTTTGATTTTACCTCCTAATTATTCTTTGACTTCTGGTTTAGTGCCGGCAACAGCTTCGGCCTCATTAGTAGCAACGGCTTCGGCTACACTGGCAGCTTCGGCCTCAGTTTTGGCAAGCTCTTGAGCTGCTGCCTCGTCCGTCTTGGCTCTGTATAGTTCGCTGCCGCGCTTGGTGGCATCGGCTATGCGGGTTGTGATTAGGCTAATAGTTCGTACGGCATCATCATTGGCGGCGATTGGGTAAGTGATGAGCTGGGGGTTGGTATTGGTATCGCAAATTGCAACAGTCGCAATGCCTAGCTTGTTGGCTTCTGATATGGCGATGTCGTCTTTGAGGATATCGGTTACAAAAACTACCGACGGTAAGGTCTGCATTTCTGAAATACCATCAAAAATATTGGCGAGCTTTTCCATCTCACGCTCGAGGTCGGCTTTTTCTTTTTTAGTACCTACCAGCTTGTCTTCGGCCGAATCACTGCGGAGTTTTTTGAGTCGATCAACACGAGTTTGGATGGTCTCGAGATTTGTAAGCATTCCACCGAGCCAACGATTGATGACATAGGGCATGCCAGTCTCTTTGGCGGCCTTCTCGACAATTGGTCGAGCCTGGCGCTTGGTGCCAACAAATAGCACGGTGCCTCCCATTTTGGTGGTGGCTTCAACAAATTTTTCGGCTGTCAAAAGCTGATCGTGGGTTTTGGTTAGGTCGATAATATGAACTCCACCTCTGGCACCATAAATGTATGGCTTCATTTTTGGATTCCAACGAGCGACGCGCTGCCCAAAATGAGCTCCAGCTTCTAGGAGCTGCTTTAATAGTGGGTCGACAGTTTTAGCAGTCGCCTGTTTGGTACTTTCGGTAGCCTGTGTGGCTTTTGGCATAATCTGATTTCTCCTTATACACCTACCGGTCTTTCCCGAGTGGGAGGAGTTATTGACCGATATGTTGCGTTAATTTAATTTTGCTTTGTCTATAATACCAGATTATAAGACATTGTTCAAGTAAAAAACCCGCCCATTGTTAGGGCGGGTCTCTTTAATTAGAAAAAATTTATAAAAAAAGTTTAATGGATTAGCTTGATGTTAGCCACCCTGAAGGGTTTGCCACCTATCGTGACGAGCTCTTGGGAGCGGATTTCATAAGCAGTTGCCATCGGTAAAACCGACGGCAGAATTTCGCCCATTATGTCGAGCTCCTTCATTGAGCTGAAGCTATAAAAGCTTGACATCGGTGCCCCAGAAATGGGGGCTTTATACTCGATAGAGAATGCGTCGATGCAGTCTCCTAGGAGCATAATTTTAAGTTCGCGGATGACTTGCACCCACTCGGTTAGTTTTTCAACTACCATGATGGGTCTCCTTTTTTTGGAAGGTACGGTCAGTGGCTGGAATTATACAACCATGCTGCCTATCTGTCAATCAGGAGTTTAGATAATGGTGCTAATTATTTCAGAAAAGCGTTTTGGGTCGAGCACCGGAAACTGGTGGCTGCCTTTGGCATTTATGATGTGGCCATCTGGCAATTTACCAGCCAGTAGCTTACTGTTGGTTGGTATTAGGGCCTTATCGCTATCGGTGTTGATGATATAGACCGGAAAAGTCAGCCGCTCGAGATTATCAAGAATAGACTTATCTCGTGGCGAGTTTTTAATGGCCTGCGCGTAGGCGTAGGGGCTGAGCTGTGCGAGGTCATAATGCTGAAAAACCTTATGCTCATCAGCTACTTTTTTATTCTTGTTGCCGTGCTTGGCTTTATGGCTAAAAGATTTTTCAATTTTCGGGAGCTTATCGGCGTAGCGTTTTCGGACAGCCTCACCATCGGCCTTAGATAACATTACCGGCATGTTACTCAGCACTAGCTTGTTGATTTTATTCGGATAACGCTTGGCAAAATCGAGCGCCACAAGCGCGCCCATAGAGTGCCCAACGAGGTTTATTTTGCCCAGTAGCTTGTCGTTCCAGAGAGCCTGGCGCAAGGCGTCGGCTTGTTGCCAACGAAAATACTCGAAGTCGTCTGGCTTTGGAGATTCGCCAAAACCCAGCAGATCATAACTGGTGATGTGGTATTTAGCTTTTAGTAGTTCGGATGCGCTGAGCCAATACCTGCCCGAGGCGCCCAGCCCGTGTAAAAGCACCAGCTTGGGGCCAAAACCGCAACCAAACTGCATATGCAGAGCCAGATTATCGGAGTTGATCATATCAAATACATTGTATGGACGATGCGATTGGGAGTTATTGACCACTCTAATACCTAGCTTTCCATATCGTATTTTTTGAGCTTGGCTCGACCTTCTTCGGTCTGTCCAAGTATCTGGAGCTTTAGTAGCTCGGCATAAATGCCATCAGTTTTGGCCAGCTCGTCGGGCGAACCGACTTCGACTACCTGGCCGTTTTTTAGCCCAACTATAGTATCGACACCCGATATTGTACTGAGTCGGTGAGCAATAATTAAGGTGGTGCGGTCTTTCATGAGGTGCTCCAGAGCAAGCTGAACTTCGTGCTCGGCCTTGCTATCGAGGCTGCTAGTGGCTTCGTCTAGGATTAGTATCTTGGGGTTTTTGACAATCGCCCTAGCTATCGCGATACGCTGTTTTTGGCCGCCACTGAGTTTTACTCCGCGTTCGCCGATTTCGGTATCGAGGCCACTGGGCAGCTTTTTGATAAATCCATAGGCGTTGGCGGCCTTTGCGCCAGCGATTATTTCGGAGTCCTTGAGCTTTGGGTTGCTATAGGCGATGTTATCGCGGACAGTGCCAGAAAATAGTAGCGGCTCCTGGAACACTACGCCAATGGATTCGCGCAAGCTCTTTTGAGTAACGCCAGCTATCGACTGGCCATCGACCAATACCTGCCCGCTACCTAGCTCATAAAAGCGCAGCAAAAGATTAGCTAGGGTAGTTTTGCCCTCACCCGATTCTCCGACCAAAGCTAGTTTTTTGCCAGGTTCGATTGCAAAACTAATATCATTCAGAACTCGATTGCCCTTCTTGTCGTAAGAAAAATTAACATCCTGGTACTCAACTTTGCCGTCTTTAACGCGCAGTTTCTTGGCGTCAACGCTATCGACGATATCAGCTTTTTTATTCATGACACCAAAATAGTCCTTACTACCAGAACTAGCTCTTTGCAAAGCGTCGATAATAAAGCTACTACCAAAAAGCGGGAACTCGGCCTGCAAGACTAGTGTAATTAGTAGCACTACGGTACCTAGACCATACATGCCGATGTAGGCCTGCCAAATAATGACTAGGTAGATACCAAAAAAAACGACGTTAAGTATGATCCGCCTAATTACATCGTATTTGTGCCAGTGGTTCGATTGAATCTTGGTTTGGCTCTCGATTGATGCTCGCTTGGACTTAAAAAAATTGACCTCGCGCATTTCGGTCACAAAAGATTTAACAACCCGAACCTGAGCAATGCTCTCAATAAACCGGCCATTGGCTTTGTCGAGGTCGGCGTTGATGCCCTCTTGGGTCTTCTGCCACGACTTACTCGAGAGGTGAGTAATCCAGATATAAGTTGGGAATATCACAACCAGCATCAGCGCGACCGGCCAAGAATATAGCGATATCAC
>CALRCL010000025.1 GCA_943354575.1 Patescibacteria group bacterium UBA4664
GAGTGGTTTGCTATCGAAGTCAAAAAATATCATGGTAGTCGGTGATGACGACCAGGCTATTTACAGCTTTAGAGGGGCATCGGTCCAGAACATTCTTAATTTTAGGACTCTTTTCCCCAAAAGCGAGCTAGTGGTTCTAAAAGACAACTTTCGGAGCGGCCAAGCCATACTCGATGCCGGCTACAAGTTGATTGCTCACAACAATCCAGACAGGCTGGAGGTTTCGGAGCATATCAACAAGCAACTAATTGCCCATAAATACCCTAAAGCTGCGGTTGGAATCGAATATTACCCCAATAAGCCTAGCGAAGTCGATGGTGTTGTAGAAAAAATCGCGAGCCTATTGGGTGAAGGGGTAGAGCAAAAAGATGTTGCGATATTACTTCGTAAAAATAGTCAGCTCAAAGCATATATCTTATCGCTCCAGAAAAAAAACATTGCCTATTATGTACATCAGGATGTTGAGCTGTTTGATCAAAAGAGTGTAAAGATGTTGGTGGCGCTAGCCAAAGCAATCACTGATCCGCACGATTCATCATCGCTTTTCCAGCTACTAATTAGTGGCTTTTTCAAGAATCACGACAAACACCAGATGGTTGCCATTTCATCACTAATAGCCCGCCAAAACAAGAGTCTTTTTGATGCCCTAACCGAGCCAGGCCAGGAACCATGGATAGATCGGGCGATGAACGATATTGCAGTCTGGCGAGAAATGTTGGCCGATTATACTGCCGGCGAATTGCTCTTTGTGGCCATTAAGGCCAACGGTCTATTAAAAGATCTGCTCGACGACGCTAGCACTTCGCTCGATTCGGCGCTGTCGGTACAGTACATGACTGACTTCTTTGGGCTCGTAAAGCAGTTCGAGCTAGCTTCGACCAACCCTAGCCTGGTAGAGTTTTGCAAGTACCTAGACGAAATTAAGCTTTCGTCGGCCGATATAATGAGCGATATATCGCCACTCGACAGCTCTGGAGTGCAGATTTTGACTATTCACAAGGCCAAAGGACTAGAATTTGACTATGTCTTTATACCCGAGCTGGTAGAGCAGAGCTTTCCGACCTACCGAAAAGGTGAAGATGTGAAGTTTCCAGAAGAAGTCCTGAAGCACATCGGTGGCGACCACTATCAAGAGGAACGTCGCTTGTTTTACGTTGCACTAACAAGAGCCCGAATTGGAGCATTTTTGAGCTACGCCGCCGACTATGGGGGCAAGAGGGCCAAAAAACCATCTCGGTTTATTGGCGAGGCACTCGGTAACGATTGGCCCAGTAGAGCAACCAAAGTCGACGACCAGCGCAACATGGCTGAGCTAATCGGTTCGTTCGAACCAATCATTAAGGTGGCCGACAAAGACAGCCTACTAGCCAGGCTCTACAGAGGCGATTGGTTATATCTGTCGATTAGCCAGGTGGCCGACTACCTGCGGTCTCCCAAAGAATTTTGGCTTTTTCATATCTTGAAGCTGCCAAAAGGTCCTTTTCATACACTAGTTTATGGTTCCAGTATGCACGCCGCTCTCGAACACTACTACAAGTTTAGGCTCAAGGACCGCAAGATATCCCAAAAAGAGGTCCTGGATGTTTACAAAAGTGCCTGGCGCAGCGAAGGCTTCGTATCTGTTGAGCACGAAAAAGAGCTGTTCGAGACAGGCCAAAAGGCACTCATAAACTATATCCGCAACCACGCTAAAGACCAAGCCAAGCCAATTGCTATCGAAAAACCCTTTGAGTTACAGCTGCCAGACCTAAAAACAGTGATCTCGGGCCGTTATGATATTATCCTGAGCTCCAAAGACGGCATCGAAATCAGAGATTTCAAAACCTCGAGGGTCAAAGATCAGAAGGTAGCCGATAGTAAGGCTAAGGCTAGTATCCAGCTCGGAATATACGCCCTATCGTGGGAAAAATTACAACAAAGTCCGGTGTCCATGACGAGTCTGGAGTTTATTGAGGACTTCGTGATAGGCAAAAACACCAAAATAGATAACGAAAAAACCTTGCTACTAATCACCCAGGCCGTGGAGGGCATTAAGGCCATGAAGTTTGACGATAAGGGCCAAAGTCAGCTTGATTTTAATAAGCTGCTGATATGAAAATCGACTCTTACCGCAACCAGCGCTGGCTCGAAAGTACCCTTGATTACATCTGGAATACTCACTTCGAGGATGTACCAAGAGCCAATAATGTCGAAATTATATTTGGCAAAAAAGCTAAACGCCGCTTAGGCTCGATTGGGCTCGATAAAGATGATCCAGGCACCTCTATAATCAGGATTAACCCAATTTTTAAAGACCTAGATGTCCCGGAATTCGTGATTGTAGCTACCATTGTTCATGAAATGACCCACTATGCACACGGCTTTAACTCGCCGCTGGAGCAAAAACAGCAACACCCTCATCGCGGAGGCGTTATTAGGCGTGAGTTTGCCGAAAGAGGCCTAGAATATATGTACATCGAGCAAAATGCATGGCTAAAGGAAAATTGGCCAGGTATTTTAGATAAATATTTCGAGCCAACTGCGTATCGGCGTCGCAATCGACCTGTTAAGTTAAAGCTCCCCTGGTGGATGTCTGGATTATAAGTACCAATAAGAGTATTATTATAAGCATGAGTACTATAAAGAAATCTCGAAATGTAAAAAAACGCACTAATCAGCTCAAACTCACATCTGGTACGTCTAAAACCATCACTAGGCCTACCAAGGCCAAGCTAGTAGCGGCTGCCCAACACCTCAACCGCACCCGAACCCGTCGCTTTGTGCTTTATGCCCTCGGATGTATTGTTTTGATGCAAGTATTGCGCTATCTTAGCAATGAAGTTATCTTCGCTGGCCCCACTACGCCAGAAGGCATTGGTTTTTTGCTTTTTTTCTATGTTCAGACCGGCCTGATGGTCGCAATTATGTTGCTGCTAATTGCCGCATCCATCACATACCTCAGATCTTTGAGCTCTGATTTTTAGCACACATACCTAGTGCTAAAGCACTATTTATATGTACAATTCTGCCGCTACCAATCTGTAAAGTAAGTTTATTAGACGCTGTAATATAATTAGTACAATTGAGTTAAGATATTGTTCATAGAGATTATTGGCGCTGTCCAGACCGCCAGCTTATTTTTATTAGTAATTAGGGAGTGCTATACTATATAGCATAAGGAGGGAACATGAATACCATTCTAATAGTGCTGATAGGACTAGTGTTGCTGGCCTTACTGGTAGTTATATATCTCCTGACGGTCAAGAAGTCGGGTGTTAGCTCAGATTCTCTTGGTATGCTCAAACAAGATCTGCAGGGCATCCAGCAGCTTATTAATCAATCTCAATCCCACCTGAATGAAAGGATCGATAAAAACAACTCAGCCATGCAGGCCAGCGTCCAAAAACAGATGAGTGAGTCGTCGAAGCTGATAATTGATGTTACCGAACGCCTCACTAAGCTCGATGAAACCAATAAGAGGGTAGTCGATGTTGCCGACGAGCTAAAGACACTTCAAAATGTACTTCAAAACCCCAAGCAGCGAGGCGTACTTGGAGAGTATTACCTGCAAACCGTACTCGACAATGTCTTGCCGGCCAACAGGTACAAGCTGCAGTACAAGTTTAACGACGGTGATATCGTCGATGCCGTTATATTCCTCGAGAAAGACAAAATACTACCCATCGACTCAAAGTTTAGCCTCGAAAATTACAACCGCTTGGTAGAAGAGAAGAACAAAGATCAAAGAGCCATCTACGTTAAGCGTTTCAAGCAAGATCTCAAGACCCGAATCGACGAAACCAGCAAATACATTAGGCCCAGCGAAAACACTATGGATTTTGCATTTATGTTTATACCTTCTGAGGCAATCTATAATGACCTACTAACCAACAAGATAGGAACCGCCGATACCGCCTCGAGAGATCTCATCGAATATGCTTTTCAGGAAAAGAAGGTGATTATTGTTAGCCCCACAACCTTCATGGCTTATTTGCAGACCGTCTTGCAGGGCTTAAGAAGTCTACAGATAGAAGACCAAGCCAAAGAGATCCAAAAGAGAGTCGGCATGTTGGGCCGTCACATCAAGAGTTATGAGGAATTTATGCATAAACTTGGAGGGTCGCTATCGACTACCGTCAATCATTACAATAACGCCCACAAGGAGCTTAAAAAGGTCGATAAAGATGTCGTTAATATAGCTGGTACAGACGAGTCTGTCGATCCGGCATTTCTAGAGAAGCCAAATATCGATGATTAGGCTATGGTGTTGTATAATAAAACTATGAAAACGATATTCTCAGGACTAAAACCAACCGGCGAGATGACAATTGGCAACTACATAGGAGCCATGAAGCACTGGCCTAGTAGCCAAGCCGACAGTAGAAGCATCTTTTTTGTGCCAAATTCGCACGCCCTGACGGTACGGCAAGACCCCGCACAGCTCAAAACCAGGACCTTAGACCTGGTGGCCTGGCTTTTGGCAGTTGGTGTCGACCCTGATGAGTCGATTATATTGGTGCAATCTATGGTACCAGCTCACGCTGAGCTATTTTGGATACTCGACAACTTTGTGACAATCGGCGAGCTTAGTCGCATGACGCAGTTTAAGGATAAAAGCGGCAAGTCTTCGGCCGAAGGCCAGCTAGCGGGGCTATTTAACTACCCGGTACTGATGGCTGCAGATATATTGCTATATAGTACTGATGAAGTTCCGGTAGGAGAAGACCAGATACAACATGTTGAGCTCACCAGAGATATCGCCACTCGATTTAACAACATCTATGGAGAAACATTTGTAATTCCTAAAGCTACCACTCCACAGCACGGCTCAAGAGTAAGAGGGCTCGATGACCCTCGCTATAAGATGAGCAAAAGCGACCACCCAGATAGCTATGTAGCGCTCGGCGAGGACGCCGAATCAGTAATCAAGAAGTTCAAGCGAGCCGTTACTGACTCTGACGACAAGATCCGCTACGACCCCAAATCCAAACCAGCCATCTCTAACCTCATCGAGATCTACGCCGGCTTCGCCGAGGTCGATATCGCTACTGTAGAGAGCAAGTATCAGCAAAAAGGCTATGGAGAGTTCAAGCAAGAGCTCGGAGAGCTCGTCGCCGATAAACTGTCGGTCCTACAGGCCCAATTCGAAAAATATCGGTCAAATGAGACAGCCCTAATGGCTATTATCGAACAGGGAAACGCCAAAGCTAGCCAAATAGCCAATGAAAAGCTCAACGAAGTGAAATCTAAGATTGGGTTGTTGTAAAAAATAAAACATCCTTTTACATCTGAAAAATGCAATTATTACATCAAAAGTATTGACATAAGCATAAGCACAGTGCTATACTAGAGTTATTCTAGTTCATTAAAAACAAAAATAAAAATTATGCCACATACCAAACCACCATAGGTGATGGCCTGAACTCTTAAAGGTCTTTTGCCCACGATTTGACGGTGAGGAATCTCTGGATACAAAAAACAACCCCCTTGTTTTTTGTACCAGAACTTCCTCACTGTCGTAGAGCTACTCTGTAAGCAGTCATTATGCTTAAGGGGGATACAGGAAACAGCTCGAAGGAACTTGACCATAATTATGCTTTCTAATCAGCTAGAAGGTACAATTATGGTCAGGTACCGTAACGATGGTCGGGAAGCGTTAGCCGTAAATTAGCTCCTTCAAGTATTAAATAAAACGCGGCTGGCAAACTTCAATAGAAGATCTTAGCTTAGGTTAGGATCCACATCCGGGCCGATACATGCCAATTTGTTTCTAAACATTTTTATGGGCATTTGCATCGGCCCGTAACCATTTTTAAAGCTTACCAACGTCAAACACTCTGCTCATAGCAGGGTGTTTTTTTGTATTTAACATATACTCTCTGACAGCTCTAGGGACAAACGCATCAGTTGCTCGGGCTTAAAGTGCCAACTTAAAGATTGTAATAGCCGGCCCGGGCAAATATCCAGCAGATCAACACCGGCCAGGGAATCAAACCTAAGCTTATAACACCTAAGCATCGGGTCAATCAAACAGCTCACAGGGCGTTTGGTGCACCCGAGTTTGGTACCAAAGCCCCAAAAAGAAGGCAAAAGAGCATTTATAGAACTCTTCCAAACGGATGATGCGGGAAAATAACCAAATCAACAAAATTATACCAATGTTAGAAGGCCAGAAGTATAAATTACAATGATTCATTGAAAAATATCACTATACCAAAGTGATTTATAGTAATAATTACAACAACTGCATATTTTAGCACTGAATTTGGTGAATAAACAAAAAAGTGGGTTATCCACAGCCCTCAGCCTATTATTACGATCACAACAACCACTAGGTAAGTGAATCGGCTAGAGCGGGGAGTATAAAAATTACTTGTTCAATTACAAATGATAAATATAGTGTTCAGTAGGGCTTCTAAAAACAGCTACAGAATAAATGTGTTCAGTATAATTATTTTTTTATTCGATTACTGAAGAAATTTATGGTGCTCTGTACTATAAAAACCAGCTGTGCGATAATATGTTATATCTTATGAAAAAGCGTGCAACAGTATATTTGGTAGCTATATCAGTAGTCTTAATCGTTACTACCGCGGCTTTTGTGCTATCACTCCTCACCACTAACCCTACTGGGCTTGGCCCAGCAGGCGTTACCTTTTGGTTTATCAACGCCTTGGTGATGGTGTCGGCGCTACTGACCATTTTGTCCTTCAAATTTAAATCCAGAAATCTGAATAGTAAAGATAATGAGGTTGCATTATTCAGGAGTAGTTTAAGGTTCGGCTCGCTACTTGGGTTTAGTATTATTGGGCTTCTGGCTCTGTCTAGCTTGCGAAGCTTGAGCTGGCGCGATATTTTGCTATTTACACTGATCGTGATAGTCGTGGAAGTATTTTTTAGAACCAGAAAGAAGGTCGCTTGAGCCATGGATTCTAACACAGCTATTACTAAGCTCAAGCATGATGCAGCAAGAGTGTCGACTGCTAACGACTTGGTGCTACTCAAATCGAAGTACTTAGGCAAAAAGAGCTTTATCGCAGCCGAAATGGCCAAACTAGCACTTCTCCAGGGCGATGATAGGGCGAAGCTCGGTAGACAATTGAATGTCCTTAAAAGTTCAGTCACGGAGGTTCTTCAGAGTACCCAGAGTAGGCTAGAGAAGAGCGAAGCAGATCGTCAGTACGCACCCTTTGATATTAGTAGCCCCGGCAAGAGTCTCAGCTTGCGCTCACGAGTAGGTCATTTGCATCCCGCCAGCCTGGTACTTAAAGAGACCTACCAGATATTCACCGAGCTAGGCTTTGCTATTGTCGACAGCCCAGAAATCGAGACAGACTGGTATAATTTTGAAGCCCTAAATATGCCTGAAATCCATCCCGCCCGAGAGATGCAAGACACCTTTTATATCAAGGATAGCAAACAAAAGCTTCTACCAAGAACCCACACTTCTGGTATGCAAGTCAGATTCATGTTGGCCAATAAGCCCCCTTTCAAAATCATAGTTCCCGGTAAGGTCTTTCGAAACGAAAACGAAGATGCCACGCATTCCTGGTCGTTTAATCAGATTGAAGGCCTAGTAGTCGGGGAGAGCGTGAGTATGTCCGAGCTCAAGGGAACCTTGCTGCAAATCATCAAAAGACAGCTCGGTGATGATACCGAAATTAGGTTTAGAGCTAGCTATTTTCCTTACACCGAACCTTCAGTAGAGGTTGATGCTAAGTATCAAGGCAAATGGCTCGAGCTGGGTGGAGCAGGCATGGTGCACCCTGAAGTTTTAATTAAGGGGGGTATTGACCCTAGCAAATACTCTGGCTATGCCTTCGGGTGGGGAGTTGAGCGCATTGCAGCCATCAAGTACAACATCACTGACCTAAGACAATTATGGCGACCAAAAATTGAATTTCTGGAGCAATTTTA
>CALRCL010000026.1 GCA_943354575.1 Patescibacteria group bacterium UBA4664
TGTGGTGTCGTCTGGCGTATTGGTTGGTACTATTGAGCGTGTAGATCAATTTAGCTCGACTGTGTTTTTAACTTCAGACCCAGAGTACCGAGTACGCGGTATTGGTCAAGATGGCCGAGCCCAAGGCATCGTTCGGGGCCAACTAGGCCAGGGCTATTTATTCGAAAAAATAACCCAGGCCGAATCATTGGCAAGTGGGGAGTTGGTCATAACCACTGGCTCGGGACTAATTCCTAAGGGCATATTAATTGGCCAAGTAGAATCAGTCCAAAAAAGTGACAACGCGGTCTTTCAGTCTGCTCAGTTGCGCCCACTAGTCAATAATGCCACACTCGAAATAGTCTTTGTAGTGGTGGGCTTAAAACAATGAAATCGGTCTTCTTGGCAATCTGCCTGGCAATTTGTGTCCTTCTGCAGATATTTTTTTTACAGAGCTGGCAGACATCCGGAATGACCGGCAACTTGATTTTAAGCTTCATCGTGGTAGCAGCCCTATTTGCATCGACCGAGGAGTTGCTTTGGCTGGCTCTCTTTGGTGGTCTACTGAGCGATCTCTATGCATCTTCGGAATTTGGTTTTTATGTGGGAGCCTATTTGTTGGTAGCTGTTATTGCTAAATACTTTTTGAAGTTCGGAGAAGTCGAATACTCATGGTGGAAGCCAATAGTCTTTTTGTGCATAGCCAGTTTTGTGCAGGGTATGGTGGTGAGCCTACCACTCTTGGCCTCGAGTTCAATACTGGCTGTCACAACTAGGCTGGTGGCATACGTTAGCTTAACTGCAATTGCTGGCGTAGTTTGGTATTTGATATTTACTCAGCTTGCAGATTTGTCAAAAAAAATTAATGTTTCCAAGATACTGAGGTAACTATGAGCTTGTTTGGAGATTTTTACGAAAATCCAATACGTTTCAAGCGTAACAAAAAAGAGCTGATGGTATCACAAAGCGAGGACTGGAGTGCAGCCATTTTGTCTGGATCTAGTGAGCTTGTCAGCAGTGAAGGCTCCGTGGCAAAGCCTATTTATTATATAATTAGCATCATTGTTGTTTTTGCCTCGATGGTACTGGTGTGGAGACTATTTTCGCTACAAGTAGTCAATGGCAAAAGTAACGCCCTACTGGCTAGTGGCAACAGAGTCAGGACCACAACTATTACAGCCCCTCGTGGTGCGATCTACGACCGTAATGGGGTTTTGCTGGTTCGCAATACAGCCCAATTCGACTTGGTGGTGACCCCCAGCCAGCTTCCGAAAGATAAAAATGACATCCTTAAGATGTCACAGACTCTAGCATCGATCCTCGGACAGCAGCCCGATGATCTGCAAAATAGACTACTGGGCGCTCAGAAAACTGACCGACCCCAGGTCGTTCTTGAGGCCAAAATAGAGCGTGAGAAGTCATTACAGGTCGAAGAGCAACTCCGAGAGCTACAAGGGTTGAGCTTAGAGACCTCGCCGCAGCGAGAATACCTCGATTCCGGAATGCTGGCGCACTTCTTGGGCTATATCGGGCGTATTTCTGAGCAGGAGTGGAATGATAATCCGGAATATCGCCCAGTTGATATGATCGGCAAGAGTGGAATCGAAAAGAGCTACGAGGCAGACCTCAGGGGGCTCGTTGGCAAAGAGCAAGTCGAAGTCGATTCAACTGGAAGGCCAATAAGATTTTTAGCCAGAGTTGAGCCTAAGGCCGGCAGCAACATCGTGCTGACAATAGATATGGCATTACAAAAGCAACTCTATGAGGCTATCAAACAACAAGTCGAAAAAGCCGGCTCTAAGGCTGGCTCTGGGGTCATCGTTGACCCGCAAACAGGCGAGTTGTTGGCAGCTGTTAATTACCCTACCTACGATACAAACCTTTTTGCAAAAGGTATTAGCCAGCAGGATTACGATGCCCTACTAAATAACGACGCCAAGCCCTTGCTTAACCGCGTAACATCTGGCAGTTACCCAATAGGGTCAGTTATTAAGCCCTTTATATCTACAGCTGGATTACAAGAAAACGTTATTAGCGCCTCAACTGTCGTGGTGGATAAGGGTAAGCTTGATGTTCCTAACATCTACGACCCAACAATAGTTTATAGCTTTAAGGGCTGGAAACCAGAAGGCATTGGTCCCGTCAATGTAGTTGGGGCTATTCAGTGGAGCTCGGATATATTTTTCTATCAGGTCGGCGGCGGTTTTCAGAGCTTCCAGGGGCTAGGAGAGCGTCGGCTACTGGATTGGTATTCGAAGTTTGGATTCGGTAAAAAAACCGGTATAGATATAGCCGAGGAAGGCTCAGGTCAATTGCCTTCGCCAGAACTCAAAAAGAAGGCCACCGGTGAATCGTGGTATGTTGGCGATACCTACAACATATCGATTGGGCAGGGCGACTTTAGGGCTACGCCTCTGCAGGTTTTGATGGCCACTTCGGTAATAGCAAACGGTGGTAAGCTCCTCAAGCCCCATCTCTTGCTTTCAGCAACATCAGACGAAACACTGGTCCGGAAGGCTCCTGTCGATATACTTCGAGCAGACTTTATTTCTCCAGGCAATATCAGATTAGTACAGCAGGGCATGGAAGCAGCCGTTAGCGGCGGCACAGCGTGCTGTCTCATAAAAGACGAAGTACCGGTTCAGGTAGCTGCCAAAACCGGCACTGCCGAGACTTCCTCGGAGGGTTATGACGGCAAGAACCTGCGCTCCAAGCCGCACGCTTGGTTTAGTGCCTATGCACCAGCTAGCAGCCCCAGAATCGCCTCATTAGTAATGATCGAAAACTCCGGCGAAGGATCGGTTTTTGCAGCACCCGCGACAAGAGAAGTCTATAAATGGTATTTTACTAACCGCTAATAAGGTGTAAAATAATGTTTGACATCGTCTTGATATTTTGCGATAATAAAAACAAACAAGTAACATCTTTCAACAAACTTTTTTAGAAACTTTTTATAAAAAATGTTTAAAGATACCTCGCCTTAGTAAGCGATTTTTTGTTTTATTGGGTCCAAAGAAAGGAAACACCAATGGCTAAAAATAATGATTTTTACTTAACTCAAGAAGGCCTCACGGAATTACAAGCCGAGCTTGATGACCTAAAAAATAATAAGCGCAAAGCAGTCGCCACATCACTAAAAGAAGCCAAGGAGTTTGGCGATTTAAGCGAAAACACCGACTGGGACGACGCCAAATCTAGACAGCTCTTCATTGAGGGCCGTATTTCTGAGCTCGAAAACATCCTAAAGCGAGCCAAAGTTATCGCAGGCGGAGCTAGCGATGAAGTCGCTGTCGGCTCAACCGTCGATGTCCAACTCGAAGACGACAAGCACACATTTAAAATTGTTGGTTCAACCGAAGCCAACCCAGATGCTGGCAAAATCTCGCACGAATCCCCTATCGGAAAAGCCCTAATGGGCAAAAAAGTAGGTGAGCATGCCCAAGTACAGATACCAGCTGGTTCTATTACCTATAAAATACTAAAAGTTAAATAGCTCCCTTTCTCTCCCACAAGACCCTACCAGAGTTTTTGGTAGTCAGGTATAATTAAGCTATGAATCAGGACAACCAAAATCATTATTGGCTAGATATCTTGGTAGAAAAGATAATCAAAGCCCACCCAGAAGGCGAACTTGTTGTATCTAGCGGCATCTCGCCTTCGGGACCTTACCATGTTGGTCATGCTCGAGAGATACTTACGGCCGATGCCGTCTATAGGGGTCTAAAACAAGCTGGCCGCGCTGTTCGGCACTTGCATTTTGTAGACGATATTGAAGCACTCAGAAAACGCTATCCATACTTGCCAGAAAGCTATGAGCTCGAGGCAGGCAAACCGCTTTACAAAATCCCAGCACCAGATGGCAAGTCCAAGAGCTATGCCGACCAATTTTTTGCTGAATACCTCGAAAGTTCTAAGCTGCTCGGCGTCGAGATGGAAGTTTTTCGTACTAGCGAGCTATATAGCAATGGTGTATTTACCGAAATGATCAACCTTGCAATGAAAAAGCGCGATCAAATAGTCGATATTTTACTGCACGTTAGCGGCCGAGAGCTCGAGGCCGACTGGCAGCCAATCCAAATACTCGATGAGTCCTCAGGCAGCTTAAAGACAGCCAAGTTTGTTGGCTACGATTTTGATAGCTGTAAGGCGCATTACATCGGCCAAGATGGTAAGGACTATTTTGCTGACGCCGCCAAAGGTCAAATCAAACTCGATTGGCGTCTCGATTGGCCAGCCCGCTGGAAACTCTACGGCGTACAAATCGAGGGTTTCGGCAGGGAGCACGCTACCAAGGGGGGCAGTTACGATACCGGCGTGGTACTCGCCAAGGAGATTTTTGGCTATCAGGCGCCTATCGCCGTACCTTACGACAATATCGCACTCAAAGGCGAAACCAAAAAAATGAGTTCATCGCTTGGTAACCTGGTAAAGCTAATTGATTCGCTGGAAATTATTCCTGCCGAGATACTGCGCTACTTTACCTTCAAGAGCCGACCCGAGCGGCAGCTAACCTTTGATACCGGCTTGGGTCTATATACCCTAATCGACGAATACGCCAAGACCGAAGCGGCTGTTTTGGCGGGCGAAGAGCCAGAGTTTAAACAAGCCTGGCAGCTTGCTAGTTTGTCAGGCAAAGAGCACATCATTAGTACAGTACCTTTTTCGCACATGGTGACTGTTTATCAGACTGCACGAGGTGACGGCGCTATGGTTATGGATTTGCTCAATCGTACTGGTTTTGAAAAAGCCGTCCAGACTCAAGCCGACTCGATAGCCCGAGAGCTGGATTATGTAGCGCGTTGGCTAGCAGCCTACGCTCCCGAAAGCATCAAATTTGAGGTTCAGACCAAGCTCCCAAAATTAGAGCTAACTTCGCAAGATCGTGATTTTCTTGGTAGCCTGGTAAGCCTACTGGCTAGCTCAGAGCTTACTCCAGACACGATCCACGATGCCGTCTACACCACCGCAACAGCACAAGGTATCAAGCCAGGCGCGGGCTTTAAGCTCATCTACCAGCTATTTTTAAATAAAGACCAAGGCCCCAAACTTGGCTTTTTTCTATCGAGTCTGGACAGAGATTTCGTGATAGCTAGGTTATCGCTTAAAAGTTAGGTTATAATAAGCTTATGTTAGATATTAGATACATCAGAGACAATACCGAAGAGGTTCAAGAATCCATTGCCCGTCGGGGTTTGGTTTTGGATGTCGAGGAGCTACTGACCGTCGATACCAATAGGCGTCGGCTTATCGCCGAGCTCGAAGCAGTTCAGGCCAGCCGCAATGTCGTTGCCGCGCAGGGTAAAAATGCCAAGCCTAGCACCGAGCAAATCAGCCAAGGCAAAGAGCTTAAGTCGCAACATGAATCACTCGAGCTAGAGCTTAATAAAACCCTAGACCACTATAACGATCTGATCTCGGAGGTGCCGAACACGATTGCTGATGGTACACCGGACGGAAATGAAGAAAACAACCAAGAAATTTACAAATGGGGCAATACAGATCTTGGATTTGAAGCCAAAGACCATCTAGAAATAAATGAAATATACAATCTCTACGATTTCGAAGCTGGCGCCAAGGTGTCGGGTAGTAAGTTTTATTTTACTCATCATAAAGCTGTCAAATTATGGCAAGCGATTCAGCTTGCTACCCAAGAAATAGTCGAGGCCGCTGGCTTCGAGCTAATTAGCGTTCCGCACCTAGTCACTACCGAGATAGCAGCCGGCAGCGGTTTCTTGCCGAAGGGCGAAGAAAATCAAAATTATCTCGACAAAGAGCAGGGCTTGGTGCTAATAGCGACCTCCGAAATACCAATTACGGGTTTGCACGCTGGCGAGGTATTGGATCTTGGTAGCGCCATTAAGTATGCAGGCATTAGCCCTTGCTACCGACTCGAGGCTGGAGCTTACGGTAAATTTAGCAAAGGGCTATATCGCACCCACCAATTTGATAAGCTCGAGATGTATGTCTTTTGTAAGGCTGACCAAAGTGCTGCAACCCTGCAGGCTATATTAAAAATCGAGCGCCAAATTTGTGAGCAATTTGAGATACCATATCGTGTGGTACGAATTGCGGCTGGCGATTTGAGCACCCCAGCCCACGAAAAGTACGACGTCGAATACTATTCACCTGCCGATGGCCTCTACCGCGAGCTGACAAGCTGCAGTAACTGTACCGACTTTCAGGCCAGGAACCTCAATATTAGATACCGCGACGATGATGGCAATCTAGCCTTCGCCCACACCCTCAATGGCACGGCGGTTGTCTCGAGCCGAATGCCTATTGCAATCCTCGAAAACCACCAGACTGCCGACGGCAAGGTGATGCTGCCAAAGCCCATCGCCAAATATTATGGTTCGGCCGAGTTATAAAATAACCAAGGAGATAATATGATACAAATACAGCTGACAGGTCGTAAGTTCGAAATCGATAACGAACTCAAAAAATACATCAACCGCAAACTCGGAAGCCTCGACAAATATTTGCCCAGATCACATCGCAACCAAGGTATGACAGTAGAAATATTCAAGGACCCGTCTGGCAAGGAAGATAATCGCTACAAGATTGTTGCGGTCCTGAAGGTTCAAGGACCTGACATCGTCGCCGAAACAGCTACAATTAATCCTCATTCGGCAGTCGATATAGCCGAGCAGAAGCTCAAAATTCAAATCAGAAAGTACAAAGAAAAGCATCAGCCAAAAAAAATCCGTATAAAAGATTTTTTTGACAAATTTACTTCGCAATAAGCACCCCGAACCTGTATAATAGCTAGCATGTCGATTTTTACCAAAATCTTTGGCGATCCTAATGATCGCGAAATCAAAAAAGACCGTCTAATTGTAGTTAGCATCAATGCCTTAGAACCAGCCATTAAGGCTCTGACAGATAAGCAGCTAATGGCCAAAACTGACGAATTTAGAGCCCAACTCAAGAAAGGCCAAAGCCTCGATTCGATTTTGCCAGAAGCTTTCGCAGTAGTCCGAGAGGCCTCCAAGCGAACTCTCGGACAACGGCAGTTCGACGAGCAGCTAATTGGTGGGATAGTCTTGCACGAGGGTAAAATAGCCGAGATGCGCACCGGAGAGGGCAAAACCTTGGTTGCAACTTTGCCGCTTTATCTTAACGCGCTTGAGGGCAAGGGAGCGCACCTAGTGACCGTCAACGATTATTTGGCTCGAGTTGGTGTTGGCTGGATGGGCCCGATTTATCATTCGCTCGGGATGACGTCGGCGGTAGTTTTGCCGCAAGGCTGCTTTATTTATGACCCCGATTTTTCGGACGACTCGCACCACGATGTGCGCCTCCGCCAGCTTCGACCTGTGAGCAAGCAAGAGGCCTACCTGGCAGATATTACCTACGGCACCAATAACGAATTCGGCTTTGATTACTTGCGCGACAATATGGTTTCGGATTTGAGCGAATGCGCTCAGCGCAAGCTTAATTTTGCAATCGTCGACGAAGTCGATTCGATCCTAATCGACGAAGCTCGAACACCACTGATTATTTCGCAGTCGGCTGGTAAAAGTACCGAACGCTACCAGCTTTTTGCTAAGCTCGCTCGTAAGCTCACCAAAGACGAGCACTATAGCGTCGATGAAAAGCAAAAGGCCGTTAGCCTCAACCCCAAGGGAATCACCAAAA
>CALRCL010000027.1 GCA_943354575.1 Patescibacteria group bacterium UBA4664
CACTTGGTTTGATAATTGCTATGGAAGGAAACCATCCTTCCAGATATAAACTGCCTTACCACATACCTTTTGTTATAAAAGGATACTTGTAATTATATATGTACTCAACATCATATGCAATATATTTGTTCAAGTTTATTTGATATTTATTACTTATAAAAAATGTGTTCATTAGATTTATTTATTTGTTCTTTAAGTGCGGGATATGCCAAAAATACAATAAAAATTCCGCTACATGCTGGCTGATTTTGTTAGGCAGCTTGTAGCGGTATTTTTTTTATAAGCCTGCGAGCTAGGTCGCTTAGGGCATCAATCCTTTGAATATGGTCTTGGCTTTGTGGCCAATCTTGGCAATTATACCCTCAAAAGTCTTGTTCGAGCCGCTTTTAGGTACATCCATGTCTTCTAGCATCAGCCCAATCGCTGTAGCATACGAAGGATCGGTAATTTTATCTGAAACACCAGTATATTTTTGGCTTGATCCGACGATGGTTGGAAGCTTTACGAAGCTTTTTGCAAAATCCGCCACTTCAGGCATATTTGAGCCTCCACCTGTCAAAACTACCCCTGCCGCCAGCTGTTGCTTGTGGTCAACTTTTGCAATCTCTTCGGCTATCAGCGTAAAAATCTCACTTGCCCTGGCAAATATTATTTTATCGATGTCACTTTTAGTGACAATACCTTTACCGCCAAACTCAGAGAGGTCGATCTTTTGATGGTCGTCTCTGTTGGGGTGTTCTGCTGAGCCGTACTTAAGCTTCACTTTGTCGGCTATTTCGATGTTGGTTCTTAAGCCGTACACCAAGTCCTTGGTGATGTTATTGGACCCGAGTGGAATGATGTTGGTATAAGATAGCTTGCCTTCGTTATAAATGGCAATACCGGTGGTTTCTGAACCCAAATGAACCAACGCAACACCAAGCTCCATTTGCTTTTTGGTTAGTATTGTTCTGGCGGCAGCGATTGGCACTATAAACTGACCATTGATCTGTACGCCCGATCTGAAAACTGCATTTTCGAGGTTTTTTAAGGCCGGGCTTGAGCCCGTTATGATGTGCGTGTCTACCTCTAGACGAATACCATTCATACCGACTGGGTCAACAATCCCAGCCTGACCATCGACGCTATAATTTCTTGGTATTACCTGCAAAATTTGCCGGTTCGACTCTAGCTGGATTGCTGTAGAAGCAGCCTCGACTCGGGCCAGCTCTTCTTTGGTTATTTCGTGGTCAGCGCGAGACACGGCGATTACTCCTTTGGAGTTCTTGCTGTGGATGTGAGCACCGTCGACAGAAATGGTCGCCCTCTCAATTGCTATGCCACTCATTCGTTCGGCTTCCTCGAGCGCAGCCGTAATAGAGCTGACTGTTTCCTCGACATCCACCACCACACCGCGGCGCAAACCTGAGGTCGGCGCGACTCCAAGACCAATAATACTCGGTAATGCCGAATCTTCTTGATGTAATCCGACAACACAAACAACCTTACTGGTCCCGATGTCGATTCCTACATATGTTTCTTCGTTTTTTGGTGCCATATAAATCTATTATACTTCAAGCAAGGCGAAATATTCAAATCTTAGCTGGCAATTACTTCGCAACCAGCTTTTGTTATTAAAATTGTGTTCTCGAATTGGGCACTCAGGGAGCCATCTCTGGTCATGTAGGTCCAGCCATCGTCGGCCAGATACAAATCGTTTGTTCCTGTCGATGCGATTGGCTCGATTGCGATGGTCATGCCAGCTTCCAGCACTTCCCCCTTGCCGGCACTGCCGTAGTTGGGTATCACGGGGTCTTCGTGCAGCTCGTGCCCAACGCCATGGCCAGTTAGGCTGTAGATTGGTTTGAGATTGTGTTTTCTAAGTTGGTGCTCGATTACGGAGCTAACATCGCCAACCCGAGCTCCATGTTTAACAACCTTTAGGGCATCTTGCAAAGCTTCGTAGCAGCCTTCCAGTAGCATCAAACCTTCACGCGATGGTTTGCCAATACTAATAGTGCGGGCAGCGTCGGTGATCATGCCGTTATAATTAACGCCATAATCAATCCCGACAAGGTCACCGGCTTGTAGTTTTCGGTCGTTTGGTATGGCGTGGACGATTTCGTTATTGACCGATACACAGACCCGGCCCGGAAAGCCCTGGTAGCCCAAAAAAGCTGGCTTGCCGCCACGAGCAATGGTCTCCTTTTCGGCAATGGCGTCGAGCTCTAAGCTGGTTACGCCCGCCTTGGCAGAGGCCACCAATACATCTAGGACAGCCGTCAAAATCACGCCACTTTGGCGAATATTTTTAAGCTCTTCGGGTGATTTAATTTTATTTTTTAGCATTGTAAATTACCACCCTAGTGCAGCTTTGAGTCTGTTAAGAATTTCGTCCGTGCTGCCAGTAGCATCTATTGAGGCGAAGTTGTCACGACCCCTAACGCTATCGATGACCTCATCAGTCAGCTCGTGAAAAACCTCAATGCGTCGTGTAATAATAGCCTGCGTATCATCCTCGCGCCCCCTTCTGAGTAGGCGTTGGAGCGATTCTTGATCGGATATTTCAAGCAGTATGTACTTTGATATCTCTATATCGTGAGTGCTAGCATAGGACTCCATCCAATCGGCCTGATCGGTGTCTCTTGGGAAACCATCCGATACAACGATACTGCCGTCTGGAAAGCTCTCGAATTGCTGCTGTACAATACTATTGACTAGGTTATAATCAACCAGGTTGCCAGAATGTAGGGCTTGGGCTATCGAAGGATTAGTTTTGGCTTGCTCACGAATCAAGTCGCCGATACGGATAACTTCGATTTTACGGAGCCCCTGCAACAGATCTATCTGAGTGTCTTTGCCGGAGCCAGGCAAACCAATAACAACTATTAGCTGTTTCATTTATTTATCAGGCTAGTTAATATTTGGTAGAACTTGGGCCCAAAAACTACCCCAGCAACTACTATTGCGCCGAGTGCTGTTACGAGAACGGCGGCGGCCATCATGTCCTTAATGAGTTGGACGAGGTGGTTATTTTCTTGGCTAATCAAATCTAACGACTTTTCGATAGCGGTATTGACGATTTCTGAAAAAAATACCATCACAATCGAGCTAAAGACGAACAAAAACTCCATGGCAGTAACGCCCAAGAGCAAAGAAAGCAAAACAGCCAGTACTGCGAATCCGAGATGTATCTTGGCGTTACGCTCCGAACTTATTACTGCCTTCAGTCCCCTAAAGGCATACTTGAAACTCGCTAGTGTGACCATTTGAAATTCCTATATTTATAATCTAATGACTCCATGATATCACTTTGGAGCTGGTCTAGGCTAGCTATTTGGGCTTGGTCTTGGTGGTCGTGCCCCAGTAAATGCAGCGTGCCGTGCACCAAAAGCAAGGCCAGCTCGGCCTCCAGGAATATGCCATGCTCAACCGCCTGGGACTTGGCGATACTCTCGCAGATTGCGATATCGCCAATCGTAGGATTCTCTGGCGTCGATTTGTAATCAAAGCTCAAAACATCGGTCGGGTAGTCGTGGCCCGAGTAGCGCTTATTAAGATCCTGGCTACGATCGGAGCTAACAAAGGCAACTCCGACCTCAGCTTTGGCTGGCACGTCGACAAATAGTGCGATAGCACTGGCAATTTTTTTGAGCTGCACAGTTGGGATTAAGGTTTTGCCTTCGGTATTGTAGGTAAGCGACATGCTCGTTAGGACAACTTTTGCTTGGTCAGCTCAGCTATTAGGCTGCCGTCGGCCTGACCAGCTGTTTTTTGACGAACCAGTCCAATGACCTTGCCCATATCAGCTGGGGAGCTGGCGCCGAGCTCGGCGATGGCATCATCGACAGCTTTAGAGACGGCTTCGCTGCTCATCTGCTCGGGCAAGTACTTTTTAATGATGTCTAGCTCGGTACGCTCTTCATCGACGAGGTCTTGGCGGCCGGCGCTATCAAACTGACCAATCGAGTCCTGGCGTTTCTTTGCTTCCTTTTGTAATACCGCTAGCGCCTCTTGCATTGTCAGGTCATGGCCCAACTCTATCTGATAATTCTTTAGCGAACTCTTGAGCAGGCGCAGTGTGGTGGTGCGAACTTCATCGCGCAACTTCATAGCGTCCCCAATGTCAGATTCTAGCTGATTGATCAAATCCACTATCTTGTTCCGATTAGTTCGCGCATTTTCTGCTCTTTGCGAGCTCTTTTTCGGATGGCAACTACTCGTGCTTCAGTCTTTGATATTGGCTTTTGAAAATACTTTCTTTGGCGTGCAGCGGTCAAAATACCAGATTGAATGACTTTTTTATTAAAGCGTCTAACTAGGTTCTCTACTGATTCGTCGTCTTTTCTTGTAACTTGTAACAATTGATGCTCCTTTAAATTATTGATTGAAGTTATTAAAATATTTTTAAATCCGTATAATTATATCTGAAAACGCCAAAAAACTCAAGAGCCAATCATCATCGTAAGAGTTTCGACAAGTTTATCTTGTTTATCGACCTGCTGATTACCGCTTGCTAGGTCTTTAATGATGACCTCTTTGAGTTTGGCCTCGCGGTCGCCGATAACTACGGCGTATTTGGCCTGGCACTTGTTGGCTAGGGCGAGCTGGTCGGCCATCGACTTTTTAGAGAAATTAGCCCTAACCTTGAAACCTTTATCGAGCAGCATTTCGCGCACCACCTCGGCGGTGTCGGATGCGTCTTTGCCAATGGCCACGACATATATATCGGGTGGTGTTGCGTCAGGAATTTTACCCGTGCGTTCTAGTTCGAGCTTGATTCTTTCGATACCGATGCCCATACCAACGGCCGGCGTCTCGACTCCTCCCATGCGTTTTACCAGAGCATCGTATCGGCCGCCGCCGCCGATGCTGTCGCGGGATAGTTCATTGTCAGCGACAAATTCAAAAACAGTGTCGTTGTAGTAGTCCAGGCCCCTGACTAGGCGGCTGTTAAGCTGATATTGAATTCCGCAATTCTCCAGCAGCTCTAGTATCTTGGCAAAACGAGCTGTCGATTCTGGCGATAGGTAGTCTAGTATTTGCGGCGAGTCTTCGATGAGCCTAATAACATCTGGGTCTTTACTGTCGAGAATACGCAGAGGGTTGGTCTGTAATTGTTTTTTATTTATTTCTGGCAAATCTTTAAGGTGCTTTTTAAAGTACTCCTGCAAGACTTCGATGTATTTTTGGCGGTCCTGGGACGAGCCGATGCTATTAATTGCCACCTGGTGCTTGATGCCTAGGCGGTTAAAAAGCCTAGTACCAAGACTAATGACGTGCGCATCGCTACTGGCAGTCGAGTCGCCAAATATCTCTAGCCCTAGTTGGTGATGCTGGCGATAGCGCCCAGCCTGCGGCCTCTCATACCTAAAGTGTGGCTCAATATAATAAAGCTCGACGGGTTTTGGGAGACTATTCATGCCGTTTTCGATATAAGCCCGAACAACTCCAGCGGTGCTCTCGGGCTTCAAGGTCAGGCTATTGTCGGAACGGTCATTAAAGCTGTACATCTCTTTACTAACGACTTCTGTTTCTTCTCCGACAGCCCTCGAGAAGAGCTCGGTCGATTCGATGATAGGGGTCGATATCTTATCGACTCCGGCTGATTGGCAGATATCAACATAGGCCTCTACGATATGAGACCACAGAAGTTGATCGACCGGCAGGATATCTTGCATCCCTCTGGGCTTTTGGTACTTTATTTCTGACATAGTTATATTTTAGCGACAAATATGCAATTCAACAAATGTACAAAATGAACAATTTATTTAATATAGTATTATCAGATACGATATACCGTTGCTATCTGTAATAACTTTTTTGAGTAATTTATTATACGAATACTTACTATCATCCTGCTATATTATCAGATAAGCTCTGTGTACTTTAACTGTTTGGTTCATCAGTAGCGAATAATTTTAGTGTTCATAAAGCTTAATATCGATTATCTCTAATTGGTGATTGCGACGGTTTTGCCAAATGTTTTCGGCGAGTTCAAAGACTAGTTCGATGGTTTGGCCGGCCTCAATCCAGCGGTAGGTGCTAGCCATACTAAAACCAATTGCTACATGCTTGCCGCCAGCCGAGTCGACTAATTGTAGTCTGAGATGTGAGGCATCGCTACCGACCAGCCTGACTTGCTCCACGACATACACTGACTGGATATGCGGTTTTTTGTTGGCGCTGCCAAACGGAGCAAGCTTATTGATTTCGTCATAAACTTCAATACTAGCCGCCCCGGTGGCAAGCTTGATGCCAATTTGGATTGTTTTAAAATTATTCTTGGCATCCATGTTGGCAATGGCGTATTGGTTGATTCTATAACGAAGCTCTTGGATTCGCTCAGTCTTGAGTTTTAATCCGGCAGCAAAGCTGTGCCCACCGCAACTCTCTAAAAATTCTTCGCAACTGCGGATGGCTTTAATGATATCAAACGATCCATAGCTCCGGGCTGAACCTTTTGATAATTCGCCCAGCTCCTGAAGTATTATGGTTGGTTTGTGCCATTTTTCAGATATCTTGCTTGCTACTATACCAACCACTCCATGCGACCAGTCAGGACTCGATAGTACCAAGATAGGGTCTTTTTTGTACTTTTTGGCTTGCTCGCTACAACCGGCCAAGATATCTTTGGTGTCTGCTTGCCTTGTAGCATTGAGTTCACCTAGCTCGAGGGCGATTGTTTTGGCTTGGGCGGCGTCGTTGGTAGTTAGCAAGTCTAGGGCTTTTTTGGCATGGGTTAGCCTTCCGGCTGCATTGAGCCTAGGGCCAATCTTGAAGCCTAGATCCGTCTCTGTGGCTAGGCTAATATCCATTGCGCAGTTCTCGGCCAGGGCGATTAGTCCTTGACGGCGGGTTTTTCTCAAGACCTTTAGCCCGTAGCTAGCCAAAACTCTATTGTCATTAGTGAGTGGCACTACATCGCAAATTGTACCAAGGGCGACCAAATCTAATAGCCATTTCTCTTGTCCGGCGTCGATTAGGCGGGTTTTTTTTGCAATCGCGCGCACCAAATAAAAAGCTACCCCGACGCCTGCCAAATCTCGTAGCGGGCCATCCTTGTCGAGCTTCGGATTGACACAAGCTATAATTCCTTTTGGGGCACCGCCGTCTGGTTCGTGGTGGTCGGTAATAATTAGGTCGATGCCAACATCTTTGGCTGTTTTAGCCTGAAGATGAGCCGTGGTACCACAATCGACAGTAATAATTAGGTCGTTTTGCTGTTTTTTGAGCTTTTCGATGGCACCAGAATTGAGACCGTAGCCTTCTTCGAACCTGTCGGGGATATATAGAGATACTTCTATTCCCATCATCTCAAAAGCATCATAAAGAAGCGCCGAGGAGCTCAGGCCGTCGATGTCGTAATCGCCATAGATTACGATTCTTTCTTTTTTATTGATTGCCCGGACTATTCTGGTCACGGCCTTGGTCATACCTGGTAGCTCAAAAGGGTCGGTCAGGCCCGCGTCGTAATCTGGTTTCAAAAAATCCTCAGCCTGCTTTTTGGTTAGGCCGCGCTTCTCAAGAAGCTGATTTGTGATGTTGGACTCACTTGCGAGCTCAATGGCTAGAGAGCTGTCCCATACTATTTTCTGCATGAATCTAGTCTAAACTAAATAAGCA
>CALRCL010000028.1 GCA_943354575.1 Patescibacteria group bacterium UBA4664
CCCAGCAGCACGATGCACTTGAGTTTCAGTTGCAGCTAGCCCAAGAGCTCGACCTGCCGCTGGTGTTTCATGTTCGGGACGCCTGGCAAGATTTTTTTGCGATACTCAAAAACTACACAAAAGTACGGGGCGTTATTCATAGCTTTACTGGCAACACCAAAGAAGTCGAGCAGGCTATGGGCTACGAACTATACTTTGGCCTAAATGGCATTATGACTTTTACCAAAGACCAAGCCCAGCTCGAGGCCGCCAAGATTATTCCTGCAGATCGGCTACTACTCGAGACAGACTGCCCGTATTTGAGCCCAGCCCCAATGCGTGGCCAGCGTAACGAGCCAAGCTTTATAAAATACACTGGCGAGTTTTTGGCTGCATTGCGGGGCGAGCAGTACCCTGAGCTCATTAGCTCAACTGCCACTAACGCAAAATTACTTTTTAAGCTAAAATAGTATTCATGAATACCGAACCAACCCCAAGCGAGCCAAACTCAAATCAGCCAGAACTAGATGAAATAGCCAAACAAGCTGAAATTGCCAGACAGATTGAAATCGCCAGACAGGTTGAACAAGCAGACCGTTTTGCTGACCAACTATTAAAGCTATCCAACGCCCGCAGCCATTTTTTGGAAGAACGCGCCAATGATATGAATATCCCAAAAGAACTTTCTGATGAAGCATTTCGAAATTTCGAAACAGAGCAAATAGAGGCAATATTATCTAGAACCCTCGACCTCACTAGCCCCTGGACCAAGACAGGCGATGACGAAACAAGCCATGATTATTTTGACTCGTCGGGCGATACTTTTATTGATACCGATAATGGTATTGTTCTGCGCTTCGAGAACACGGCGCGTAGAGAGGATCCAGTGCTCGACCATTCGCCACTTATAGAATCTACCACCACATATAGAATCAATTCGATGGGGCGTATTGAGCGCGACGTAGAGACGACCGTCGAGGAGATAATTGATCACGCCACGCCACACCCTGTCCACGGGGTTGTGAACCTGCCAACGGGAGAGTCCATCAGCCAACCCGAATACACTACCGACGAGCCAGTTGAGCTCGATAGCTATCAGGCTAAGCAGTTCGTGGACATGTTTGGGAAAGTTATCGACGGAATGGTTGTGGTCTACAACGGGCCTTACTGGAATATCTCAATCGATACCGACCATGATGGCCATTTTGTAATAGAATAGTCGGCCTTGGTCAAAACCGCCCGCCATCGACGACTACTCTTTCTGGTATAATTATAAGCACAGATGAAAAAGTTTTTAGGATGGACATTGGCAATTATTTTAACTACCCTGGTGGCCGGTTTTGCATTACTAGTAGGGGTGGGTTTTTATTTGAGTCCGCAAGATAATGCCGATAAAGCTGATGCAATTGTGGTTGTTAGTGGTGGTCAAACCACCAGCCGCGCCGAGAAGGGGATTGACCTTTATAAGCAGGGCTATGCATCGAATATAATATTTTCTGGTGCCGCACTCGACGACGGCCCCAGTAATGCTTTTGCGATGCGCGACCAAGCCCTGGCAAGTGGAGTACCAGCCGGCAATATCTATATCGACGAAAAAAGCCAAAATACTTACGAAAACGCCGTCAACTCTAAGGCAATACTGCAATCGCTCGCTGCTAGTAAAATAATCTTAGTCACCAGCCCGTATCACCAGCGTCGAGCAAACCAAACCTTCGAGTCGGTGCTGGGCAAGAGCTACCAAGTACTGGGGGTATCGGCTTTCGACGATCGCTGGAGCAAATCGCAATGGTGGCGCCGTGGGTTCCCACTATTTATTTCGGTTAGCGAAACATGGAAGCTCATCTATATTGGCATAACCGGCAACTACAAATAGCTTTTAATTGGTATTTTCGTAGCCGCTAGCGCGCATTGCCATTAGTGGCATAGCTGTATAATCTATTGTTCTTATGCTACAATTTAGGCAATTAAATAATTAGTAATTAAAAGGAGTAAATCATGCCCAAAGACGAAGATGTCAAAGCAGCCATGCACCACAGCGAAGCCGAGCACAATATTAAATTGCCCAAGAAAGACAAATCAAAAAAAGTTTGGATAATTATTAGTATTATATTGGCCCTGGCCCTAGTCGGTGCCGGTGTCTATGGCTACCTTAAAATGAGAGATTACAATAAACAAATAAATGACCTCAAAGCGCAAGTTACGACACTTCAGGATGGTAAAAAAACACTTGAGGATGCAGCTAGTGCCGCCGCCAAGATTGTTGTCAAAGCAGCTACCACCAATTATCTTGAGGTTAAGGAGCTCGGCTACAAATTGCCGCTAAGTGAGGATATTAAAGATTTGCAGTATTTTGTAAATGGTACCACAACTTTCTTCTCGACCGGATCACTGCAGAGCAAGGCATGGGCTGTCGATAAGGGCGACCCAGGCAAGTATTGTAGCCTCGGAACTTTACCGCTCGGAGCCATAAGCAAATTCGCCGATGTCACCGAAGCCGGCCCTACTCAGCAAAAAGCCTTGAGCGGATTTGTGCTAGGCTATGCGCCACCACAGGCCAATTGCTCCACTAACCAAGCCACCATCGATTTACAATCGACCCAGAAGGATTCTTTTGTAAAGGCCTTCGAAAAAGCCGAAAAAATATAAATAGCATAGCCCGCAACCTGAAAATTTGCTAAAATAGACTCTATGAAGACTCATGAAGTTCGTGAAAAATATTTAAATTACTTCAAAAATAATCAACACGCCATAATTCCTAGCGCTTCGATTGTTCCCCAAGAAGACCCAACCACGCTTTTTACCGGCAGTGGTATGCAGCCAATGCTACAATTTTTGCTTGGCGAAACCCACCCCGAGGGTGTTCGTATTGTCGATAGCCAGACTTGCTTTAGAGCTGAAGATATCGACGATGTTGGCGATAACCGCCACACTACTTTTTTTGAGATGCTTGGCAATTGGAGCCTTGGCGACTATTTTAAAAACGACCAGCTAAACTGGTTTTTTGAATTCCTCACGAGCGAAGTAGGACTCGATCCAAAAAAACTTTTTGTAACTGCATTTATTGGTGATAAAGATGCCGGCATCGAAAAAGACGAAGAGGCCGCCGAAATATGGAAGCGACTTTTTAAGGCCAAGGGTATCGACGCCAAGGTAGTCGATGTTGGTAGCGAAGAGGATGGCTACAAAAATGGTATGCAAGACGGCCGCATATTTTATTATGATTCTAAAAAGAATTGGTGGAGCAGAGCCGGCGTACCATCTAATATGCCAGCTGGCGAACCAGGCGGACCAGACAGCGAGGTCTTTTATGAGTTTGATTATATTGAGCACGACCCAAGCTTTGGTTTGCATTGCCACCCCAATTGCGACTGCGGACGATATATGGAAATTGGTAATTCAGTTTTTATGCAGTATCAAAAGCAACCAGACGGTAGCTTTAAAGAACTCGATCAAAAAAATATCGACTTTGGTGGCGGCCTAGAGCGGATCACCGCAGCTAGCATCGATAGCGCAGATATGTTTAAAATCGACGTACTCTGGAACATCATTCTAAAACTCCAAGACCTGACCGGCAAAAAGTACGAGGACCATGTTGTCGCAAAGCGAGTTATTGCCGACCATCTGCGCAGTGCAGTATTTATGGCTGTCGATGGTGTGGTACCCAGCAACACGGCACAGGGCTATGTAATGCGCCGGCTTTTAAGGCGCGCAATCCGCCGCGGTTACGAGCTCGGTATTGAAAGTAACCTAACTACTGAAGTCGCTCAAGTTGTGATTGACGAGTATCAGCAGACTTACCCAGAGTTAGAAACTAACAACCAGCTTATTATTGAGGTTTTAAGGACCGAAGAGAACTTGTTTAGAAAAACTCTCGAGCGTGGCATACACGAATTTACCAAACGCACTAGCGAGCTAGACTTTAGCAAGCGTCCACCCGTGCCCACGGGCCAGCGCACCGAACTAACCGGCAAGCTAGTTTTTACACTCTTTGATACCTACGGTTTCCCGGCCGAGCTAAGCATTGAAGAGGCCGAAAAAGAAGGGGTCAAAATACAGGCTGGCTGGAAGAAAGATTTTGATAAATTAATGCTCCAGCAAAAAGACCGTAGCCGCACCGCCACTGCGGGGCAGTTTAAGGGCGGGCTGGCTGAGCACTCTGAGGCCACTACCAAGTATCACACCGCTACGCACTTGATGTACAAGGCCTTGCGCAATGTACTGGGCGACCACGTCGTGCAGCGCGGCAGCAACATCACCAACGAGCGCCTGCGTTTTGACTTTTCGCATGGCGACAAAATGACACCAGAGCAAATTGCAAAGGTCGAGGCTATGGTCAATGAAGTTATCCAAAAAGATATGCCCGTGGCGTATAAAGAAATGAGCAAAGACGACGCCTTTGGTGTCGGAGCACTGGGTGCTTTTGGTGAAAAATATCCAGATACCGTCAAAGTTTATACCGTCGGTGATCCTGATGGCGATTATTATTCTAAAGAAATATGTGGCGGCCCACATGTCAAGCACACCGGCCTAATTGGTAAGTTCAAAATTATAAAAGAAGAATCTAGCTCGGCTGGAGTGCGCCGAATAAAAGCAGTCGTCGAGTAGTACTTAAACCGATAGAGTTCGGCTCAGTCGTTGCAAGATGTTCTCGCCTAGCGTCTGAGAGCCAATAATATCTAGACCCAAATTAGCCAACCCCATCGGCGTGATATCTTGGGGGCTATTGAGTTTGCCGGTACTATCGCGAACTCGATTGACATCTTCGGGGCTAACAAAATCGATGGTTGGTTTGCGGGCAAAAGCCGAAGACTTGTACCAGTCGCCATCTGTCAGGGCTTTTTTGATTTCCGGCAGAGCACTACCGCCGCCACAAAGTAAAATGCGAGGGGGCAGGTGATCGAGCTGATCAAATTCGGCCAAGCCTAGCTCGATGCCCGAAAGCCAAACTTCGATGTCGCTTTTTAGGGCTTCGGCGACAGCTTTGTGGCGTTTATCGTCGAGGTCGTTAGCCGAGTACTTGAGCTTTATAGCTTCGGCTTCATCAAAACTAACACCCAGCGTTGAGGCGATTCGTTTCGTAAAGCTCCGACCACCGATGGCAAACATTTGAGTTCCTTGCACGCCACCGTTATTTACAACCGCAATGTCGCTAGTACCACCACCGATATCAATAAAGATTGCCGAGAATTCTGTGCTGTCGTCGGCGCCAACACTCTTGGCTACAGCAAAAGGTTCGGCGGCGATATTGATACAGTTTAGATCTAAATCCGAGGCAATAGTTTGGAGTGCGCCTAGGTGCACCATTGGTGCAAAAGCATTAAAAACCTGAATCGTTACATCTTTGCCCTGGAAGCCGATGGGGTTAGTAACTCGGTAGCCATCGATTTTGACATCGACCACGGCGGCGTTAACGAGCTTGACCTCCATTTCGTCACTGCCAGTTTCCCAGCGCAACTGCTTGCGCACGGTATCGAGGGCTTGCTTTTGAATTCGCCCGATAATGTCTTGGAGTTCGCCCATATCAATTCGTACCTCGGGTTTGGTCCGCCGGTAGCTAACACTCGAAGTTCCGCCCTTAACTAGCTCTCCAGCTATTCCCAGTATGGCGTCTTTGGCCACCACACCAGCTTCTTGCTCGGCCTTGCGCAGGGCGGCATCGCAATTATCAACCACTCCGGCGATGTCGGTCACGGCGCCATTGGCCATATCAGAAAGCCGCTGTCGTTTTTTGCCAGTACCAATGATTTTGACATACTGAATTGTTTTGCCGGTCTTCTCGGAAGTCTTGTTGATGACCTCACCGATTAGAGCCTTCACAAACTCTGTACCAATATCGAGCGATACAATATACTGCGGCCCTTCGGACTTTTTTAATTTAGGTAGTTTCAATTTCATCCCCTATATTGTAACGCTTATGTAGGCACTTGTACCAGAGCTAATGACAAATAAAAATTATTATGCTAGTCTCTGGGTAGCACCTTCAAGTATCAATATCCGCCAAAAAACCGACCAGGAGGCAATGATGCCGCTTAGCTATTCACCGAGAAATGCAATTAGCACTATCAACGACTCGTCGCGTCGAGTTTTTGAGTGGAGTGTTCGACCCCTAATATTGGCCCTTTGGCCCAGACGCCATAAGTGGTGGGTCCAAAATCTCGCCAACATAATTAGTACCATTCGGCTACCAATATCTGTCGTCGTAGTAGTTATTATGGTTTATCCGGCCTACACCCAGCGCGATATAAAATCGCTCTACATTGGGCTAACTGTAATGCTATTAGTGCTTTTAAGTGATGGTATCGATGGAGCATTAGCCAGAGGGCTAATGACCACCAGCCGCTATGGCAAAGCGATTGACCCATTGGCCGATAAGTTTTTTTATCTATCGATGGTCGTATGCTTGGTCATTGGGGCGTGGCAAATGGTGCCGCGTGAAACTGTCGTAGCTTTTGCCATATTTTTACTACCAGCAATTTATTTTGAAGTGCGACTGGTAATGATTGCCCTAGCTGTCGATAAAGAATGCCGGCACCGCCAATCGGCCGAGCCAGCTGGCTCAAACATCTGGGGCAAGGCCAAATTTGCCCTGCAGTCTGGAGTTGGGTTCTTGGGCTTCGGTGTGCCATGGGTCACGGCCGGCTTTTCGCTTGCCACCGGCCTACTAGTGCTGGCACTACCAATGGCCTACCTGAGCCTCAAAGGCCACCAGCTCGACCTCGAGGCAATTCGCCTTAAGCCTATAGCACTCGGTGCTAAATTAGCACCTACCACACCCCCTGAAGTTTAGGGGGTGTTTTATTTGTCACAAAATTACCGAAATGTATGTTAATTTATCGATGACTATTACTAATCTTAAACTTCTTGAGGTATAATAACAGGTATGTCAAACGAAGCCAGCAAAAGCAATGATCCAGGTGTACTTTATCTGGATGCTGATACCGAAATAACTGAAGCTATCGAGAAACTCAAGAAGTCTACCGATACTGAAGTTCGTATTGTAGTACCTTCAAGGTCAGCTTTGCTGCAAAGTTCTGTCAACGTTAAGCTCCTCAAAAAATCCGCTAAAGACTCCAAAAAAGATCTAGTCTTGGTTACCAACGATAAGATTACCAAAAACCTAGCTGGCGCCGCCGGAATCGCAGTGGCCTCGAGCGTCAAGGCTATGGCTCATGTGCCAGATATCGAGCAGCCACCGAGTAGAGGCGCCGAAGCTATCGTAATTGATCCCGGCAAAGAGGCACAAGCCAAGGCCGATCAAGCTGATAAGAGCGATAAGCCTTCGGACCAAGGTTTTCAATCCAAGCATATTGACCTCGACGGCGAAGCCGATCCCGAAGCCGAAGAATCTCTTAAGCCCATCAGCTCAAAATCTAAAAAAGATAAAAAAGTTCCAAATTATGGCAAACTCAATAAGCGCATCTGGATAGGAGCGAGCGTATTTGGCGTGGTATTAGTGGCCATATTGGCGCTGACCTTCTTGCCAACAGGCAAAGTAACACTGCTAGTAAATGCCAAAAAAACCAGCCTTAATTTTAATTTTATTCTTGATGCGGCCTCGTCGTCATCAGATATCAACGCCCAGACCTTAGCCGCCCAAAAACTCGAAATTACCAAAGA
>CALRCL010000029.1 GCA_943354575.1 Patescibacteria group bacterium UBA4664
ACTTTGCCGTCTCGATCGACCAAAAACTTCGTGAAGTTCCATTTTATGGCACTTAGCAAACCGCCTTTTTGTTTTTTTAGATATTTATAGAGAGGATCAGCATTTTTGCCGTTAACGTCGATCTTTGCAAATGTCTCAAAAGTCGTCTTATAGCGCAAGGCGCAAATTTTGGCGATCTCCTCATTTGACTCTGGAGCTTGGTTGGCAAACTGATTGCATGGAAAATCCAAAATCTCCAAGCCGTCTTGATGGTATTTTTCATATAACTTTTCTAGGCCTTCATACTGAGGAGTGAATCCGCAGTGGGTAGCCGTATTGACTATTAGTAGCACTTTGCCGCGATACTTAGCGATATTTTGCGTTTTGCCATCAATCTGTTTTACCTTATAGTCGTATATGCTCAATTCTTCCTCCTTTTTGAAATATTACTTATAGCTTATATTTTACTACAAAATTTCGTAGGTATATGGACCCGTGCAAGCAATTATTATTAGCCTTGGCTTTACAGGATATGCTGTATGGGCTTATGATATAAGCATAATTAGTATCTAAAAATGCTAAGTACTTACATAATGAAAAGACGAATTGCGTATAAAAATATCCTGCTACCTGCCGCTCTCCTTGGTGTCGTGTTGGTTCTTTTATTAACTACATTAATATATAAGAGGGCCGCAAATTATACCAATGGCTCATTTAGCCGCAATATATATTGCGGTCTATTTAGTTATGCCGATAAAAATTGCAACCTCAATAATAGCTGGATAACTAAAGACTACAAAACTGGAGATTTTGTTATTGTGCAGGGCAACAACAGCACTGCCATACTAGACTCTGCTGGTGCAAGGACGGTACTTGAATTTACTCGGGATTCTTCTGATTCATTACCGCTAATATGCCTAGCTGGTGCTAGAGGTGTTGCCGGTATAGACGGGACTAACGGTGCGACTGGTGCGACTGGTGCGACTGGTGCGACTGGTGCGACTGGTGCTGGTGGCGCGACTGGTGCGACTGGTGCGACTGGTGCGACTGGTGCTGGTGGCGCGACTGGTGCTGGTGGGACTAGCGGTGCGACCGGTGCGACTGGTGCGACTGGTGTTTGTACTATAGGTGACACTGGCCCCCAAGGCCCTCCTGGCCCCCAAGGCGATACTGGTACACAGGGAGCCCAGGGCATCCAGGGTATCCAGGGTATCCAGGGCGTAGCTGGCATTACTAATGGATATTTTGGGTCTTTTTATGACACAACGACCCAGACAGGAAATGCCAGTACTGCTCTTACCATGAATATAGGTAGTGCAGATCCTTGGAATAATGGAGTGTCTTTGACTAATGGCAGCAAAATAACCATTGCCAATCCCGGTGTGTATAACGTAGCGTTTAGCGCCCAAATGGTAAAGAACAGCGGAAATAGTGCAACACACGCACATATATGGTTATCGCAAAATGGAGTTAATACTCCTATTAGTGCTTCTCAGATTGGTTTTCCTTCGAACTCTGTCTACTCCGTTCCTGCCTGGAATTTCTTTGTTAAGACAACTGTAGCAAATGAATATGTACAACTTAAATGGGCGATAAATAGCAACGTTGATAATGCAGTAAATATACAGTCACAACCAGCTGTCGGTGATATTCCAGCCATACCAGGGCTTATAGTAACAGTTAACCAAGTAGGTCAGTAGTGTCAAAAAAAAGTAAAATAATTTGGGTCAGTCTTATAGCTATAGTTCTAGTAATTACATCTATGGTTATGTTGGCAGCTATTTATAAAAATGAAACTACCAAAAAAGAGAAGGCTCGCATTACAGAAGAGCAGCAAATAATTGATAAAATTTCTAAGCTTTTGCGCCTACCCAATGAATTGCCAATTGTGACTACTGTATATAACGAAAAGGACTTTGAGAACAATAGCTTGTTTAGAGTCGTTAAAAAGGGAGATAAAATACTGTTGTTTATAAATGCCAAACAAGCAATTATCTATCGTCCGTCCACCAATCAAGTTATTGAAGTATTGCCAGTTAAGTCTAGCTTAAAAACGAATAGATAGGGTCGCCAAACAGGCCTCCAGCTAAATATAATTTTATTTACGTTTGCTATAATAGCATTCATATACCATGATAATTTTACTGCACTCATCTAAGACCATGAAGCTCACCAGGCCGGCTGGGCTAGAGCTATCTAAGCCCGCGCTGGCGGCTCAAGCTCAAGAGCTAGGGGTCTGTTTGGCTAGCTTAAAACTCAAAGAGATACAGAGCATCATGGGAGTTTCTGCCAGTCTGGCACAAGAAATCATGATTACCTCTAGTGGCTGGCCAAGCGCCAAAGTCCAAGGCTCCGCCCTACACAGCTTTCGGGGCGATGTTTTTAGTGGCCTGCAGGTGGCAAGCTTTGATAAAAAAGATTTAGCATATGCTAACCAACACCTCAAAATAATTTCTGGCCTGTATGGGCTGTTGCGGCCGCTCGACGCCGTGACGCCTTATCGGCTTGAGATGGGCTACAAGTTACCTTATAGTGCCGAAGAGCCTTACATTAGCCTGTATAAGTTTTGGGGTGATAGTCTGGCGAGGCTACTGCCCAAAGGTGAAGCGATTGTTAATTTGACCTCATTAGAATACGGCCGTGCCATTGTCCCCTACCTAGACAAGAGCTTAGTCATAAGCCCGCGCTTTTATACCTATAACGCCAAGGCCCGCCAGTATACTAGCGTAGCGGTGCATTCTAAAATAGCCCGCGGGGCCTTTGCGCACTGGCTTATAACCCAACGCATAAATAAAATTTCAGAGCTGAATAATTTTGATGAAATCGGCTACCACTATGAGGCCTCGCTAAGCACTCCACTAGAGCCGGCTTTTGTGTGCCGCGAGTTTATGGGCAAGGGTCTGAGTATTAGGCTCAGGTAGCCATTGTGGTAAAATAGCCCAATGATTCAATTCTTGCTTGGAACTTCAATAATTATTTTAGTTATCGTATCTGTGCTTTACCTCTGGTACTGCGTATCATTGTCGCTGGTTCTTGGTAGGCTTGGAGCCAGACGTTGGAAGGCTTTTATTCCACTTTATAACATCAGCGCTCTAATTAATGCTCTCAAGCTGCCTCGCAAATGGTTTTTTCTGGTACTCCTACCATATGCGGGTAGTGTTTATTCTGTTGCGGTGGCGTATCGTCTAGGCGAAGTTTATGACAAAAAATTTCCCTTCTCGGCATTTTGGCTGACCATCGCTGCACCGGTCGGATTTATGATGTTGTTTTTTTCAAAAAACCAACCAGACCTCCAAAAGCTCGATTCCCCACCGCCGAGCCTTACGATGATCAAGGCAAAATTAAAAAAGATGAAAAAGGACAAATCAGTAACTAATAGTGTCTAGTTGTAGATGTTAGGCCTTAGATCGTAACAGCTGAGCCGACGAGGTCGGTGTGGCCCAAACCTAGCTCGGCAATGGTCAAAATTGTATCGGCGTATTCTGTCACGCCATTGAGGCTACAAGCTCTGGTAAAATACCCGCCTCCTAGTCCTGGGGCTAGGTTGGCTTCTAAAAAGTGTATCTTGCCGGCGCTATCCATCCTAAAATCGACTCGGCCGTAATCGCGGGCTCCCAAAACCCTAAAGATTTGCTTAGCGAGCTTGGCAAGGCGCTTTTTTATTGCTTGGTCGGTTACTGCTACTACTTGCTCGGTGTCCTCTTTTTTGACTGCCGAACACAGTATGCGATCACCGCGCGAGTTTTTTTGCGTCAAGAGCTCTACCGGCATAGCCTTTAGACTTCTGCCGTTACCCATTAAGGCAACGCTGTATTCCCGGCCCGTAAGATAAGCTTCGACCAAAGATTTGGTACCAAACTCATTAAATATTGCCTGCACCTTGCTATTGAACGAGTCGCTATTGTGAACAACCGAATCTTTATTGATTCCCTTGCTTCCGCCCGATGAAATTGGCTTAATAAAAAGTGGGAAGTCGATACCTAGGTTCTGTTGCAACCCATACTCGCCTGGCAAAGCAGTAAAGTACGGCGAAGTTGGTAAACCAGCGCTGGCAATAGCAAACTTGGCCATTTCTTTATCGTTATTGGTTTCCATGGCGAGTTTGTCAGAGCCAGTGTAGTTGAGCCCGTGCTGGTCTAGATACTCGGATAGCCAGATGTAACTAAAATCGGTATTGTCTTCGGTTGCTAGTCTTATCTTGGATGAACCCAAAAAAACTAGGTCGGGCTTTTTTAGAACCAAGGCCTCTAGGCCGAGTTCATCAGTAATAATACTCACACCAACGCTATCATAAGCTGACGAGAGGACTTCAAATACTTTATCCGAAGTTGATCGACTCATACCCCCAGAGCCGACTTTTTCGGAACGCACTATTTCGATGTGTTTGTTGATTTTATTCATAATATAATTTTTGAGGCAAATAAATTAAGACTAATCGAGATATGCTTAGTCAGACAATAATTGCTATTACTTGTCAATTTTAGCAGACTTTACTCCGTAAAGCCATGCTTTCATGCAATGCAAGGCAAATACAGAAGCGGCGGCTTGCTATTGGGTTAGTAAAAATATAAAATTATCTAACACATATGGATTTTGCAATTATAGTTTTACAGATGATGGCGTTAGTTGGCTTTTCGGCCATCTTTTCGGGGCTTAATATTGCCCTGATGTCGCTTAGCCCAGCTGAGCTGAAGCGCAAAGCCGAGCTCGGCGATGTTCGGGCCCAACGCGTCCTGCCGCTTCGAAGCAATAGCCACCTTAGCCTGGCTAGTATTTTGTTTGCCAATGTTGCCGTGATATCGGCTAGCTCACTGGTTCTAGAGAAACATATCGATGGCTTGCTGGCTGGGCTAATTAGCACCTTGCTAATTGTGGTTTTTGGCGAAGTACTGCCGCAGGCTTGGTTTGTCCGCTTTGCCCTAAAATTTTGCTCGTTTTTTGCCCCTATTTTAAAGCTAACTATTGTAGTGACATATCCCGTATCTAAGCCTCTGCAGCTACTGCTCGACAAGCTTCTGGGTCACGAAACTGCTAGCCTACACTCCAGACATGAGCTTGGAATACTAATTGGTGAGCACCTCGATACCAGAGCTAGCGAACTCGATGAAGATGAGATAGAAATTATGCGTAGCACCTTACTGCTGAGTGAAAAACGAGTACGAGATATAATGAAGCCAATATCGGAAGTTTATTGGCTGGAGGAGAACGATGTAGTCGGCGCCGAGAGGATTGACCAAATTAAAGAGATGGGCTGGAGTAGAATACCGATTTTTAATAAATCCCTAACAAAGTGTCGTGGGGTCCTACTAATGAAAGATTTGGTGGATATCGACTTCGATGAGAACCCCGTAAAAATAACTGATTTGCCACTGCACGAGGCTACTATTATAGGCAACATGACAGCCCTAGATACGATGTTTAGAAAATTCATTGTAGCCAAATCACATCTGATACCAGTCGAGAAAGACGATAAGTTTGTGGGCATCATTACTATCGAGGATTTGGTCGAGGAGATACTTGGCCACGAGATAGCCGACGAGACCGACCACATGAAGAGCCGCAGATGAATTGCATTATCTGCGGAAAAGTGTATAATAACAAGCGTTCTTAGATACTATGCTGCTACGGCTCTAAAGGATCAGGTTATTAATTAAGTTCTGGGTGCAGCTAAACAGCCATCAAGCTGGGATTGCCAGAAAGAAGAAGGAACTATGGCAAAGAATCTATTTGTTGGTTCACTCCCATGGAGTGTAAACGACGAGCAGCTTGCTCAAATGTTTGCTGAGGCCGGTTCAGTTGATTCAGCTCGTGTTATCACAGAGCGGGACACTGGCCGATCTAAGGGTTTCGGATTTGTGGAAATGGCTACCGATGAGGAAGCTAAAAAAGCAGTCGAAATGCTAAACGGCAAAGAAATTGAAGGCAGAGCTATCACAGTGAACGAAGCTCGACCACGCGAAGAAAGATAATCTTATCTTAATTCTTAAAAAACCCCGCTTGCGGGGTTTTTTAGTA
>CALRCL010000030.1 GCA_943354575.1 Patescibacteria group bacterium UBA4664
GGGGTTTCGCAACGATAACAAAATGGGTAGGTGTGCGCAAAAGTCTCAGCCGAGTAAATATTACCTTGCTCGGTCAAATGCTCTACCACTAGCTTATCGGCCGACTTAAAAAACTTGCCTTCGATAAATTCAAGTCCGATAGATGCTTTGACTTTTCCGTTGAGGTCGATGGTATTAATTAGTGGTATATCGTTAGCCTGGCTCAAAGCCAAATCGTCTTCGCCAAAAGCTGGGGCCACATGTAGTATGCCGGTACCATCTTCAACGCTTACAAAATCAGCAGGCCAAACTTTATAGCTATTGTTGTTGGGCTCTATACCGTCAATGGAAAATAATGGCTGGTAGCTCTTGCCTACCAAGTCGCTTCCGAGCATTGTACTGAGTACCTCGTAGCTTTCCATCTTTAGGCTTTCTAGTCGATCTTTGGCAACGATTAGTTTTTCACTTGACCCATCGGTAGTGGTATTTATAAGTAAGTATTGAGCATCTGGCTTAACGGCCAAGGCGCTGTTGCCTGGCAAACTCCACGGAGTAGTTGTCCAGGCCAATAAGCTAGCGTCCTCGCCAACTAATTTGAACTTCACAATTACGCTGGGGTCCGAGACATCGTCTTTGTAGCCTTCATTGACCTCAAAGTTACTCAGTGGTGTGGTGCAACGTGGGCAGTATGGCATGCACTTGAAGCCCTTGTATATTAGACCTTTTTTGTAAATCTGCGCAAAAGTCCACCAGACCGACTCAATGTAAGTGTTGTCGATTGTGGCATAGGCATTATCCTTATCGGTCCATCGTCCGATTCGATCAAAAAAATCTTCCCAATCACTTTTATATGTAAAGACCGAATCTCTGCAGGCTTGATTGAACTTTTCTAACCCGAGCTCCATGATTTGTTGTTTGCCCGATACATTAAATTTTTTCTCAATTTCAAACTCTACCGGCAATCCATGACAGTCCCAACCGTTGCGGCGCTCCACATACCTACCGCGCATGGTCTGGAATCGACCAATCGAGTCCTTGATACTAGTTACCAGGCTGTGCCCAAAATGTGGTAAGCCGTTTGCAAAAGGAGGGCCATCGTAAAAACTAAATGGCTCGCCATTTTTGGTTTTGGCTAGCGATGCCTCAAAAGTACTTTCTTTGCTCCATACTTTTAGCATCTCTTCTTCGACTTCGCTGGGCTTGTACTGTGGTATCTTTTTCATGATTTACTCCCTTAAATAATAAAACACCGCTTCAAAAACCGATTGCTCGGCGCGGTGTCAGGGTTCACTACTTTTTTAAAAAAGGCGAACGGTACCACCTGACTTTTGAGCCCTGGCAAATCTCCGATTGCCGGAGTTTATCAGAAGCCCAACACTTATTTTTGGCTCTAACGCGGCCACTAACGACGGGTTCTACTTTCTACTTCAGCAAGCTTGCTTGCTTCATGATTTCTTCCCGTGGCGCTGCGCAATACGCACTGCTGGCTGATAACCAGTCGCTGATAACCAATTGTTATACTAACGCCCTAACTAGAAGTTATTATAATAGTATTTGGCAGATATAGCTAGATATAGCCGATGGCTTCGTGGATTTCATTATTGGTAGGGACATTTCCTTGCCAAACTTTTTGTGCAACTCCATCTTCACGCATCATAACGACCGATGGGAAGCTCATAATATCATAAGCCTCAGCCATACCAGCTCCGGTAGGTGTGTCGGCATCGATACCTTGAGAGGTAATATGGCTAACCGCTAGGTTTTTTTTGAGCTCACTCAACTCTAGCTTAAGCCTATTGGCATCTGATTTACGAAAAAAAACTAGCGCTTTCATTTGCTAGTTATTTTAGCATAAAGCTGCTAATTATGGAGTTTTTTGATTTTGGTAAGTTCTTTTTCGAAACTCGATAAGCTCGTGAAGCTTCGGTAGACACTAGCAAACCTGACATATGCGACGTCGTCGGTCTGCAAAAGTTCATCCATAACTATCGCTCCTATTTTGTTGGTGTCGATCTCGGGCTGGTCCATGCCGCGCGCCAGTCGTTCGACTTCAGATATTATGTTTTCTATTTTTACTGCTTCAATCGGTCGTTTTTCGAAAGCCCTGTAAATCCCCCTAGAGAGTTTTTGTCGATCAAATAATTCTCGTTCGCCATTTTTTTTGATTACCATCAGGTTGGGTACCTCTAATCGCTCGTAGGTTGTAAAGCGGTGTTTACAATCCAGGCATTCGCGGCGGCGGCGGATCGAGGCAGAATCTTCGACGTCGCGCGACTCTAGTACCCGACTAACCTCTAAACTGCAAACTGGGCACTTCATAGCTGCCTCTTGCTTAAAGCTTTTTCTTTACAAAGCTAGGTATATCGTCGTCATTTTTTGATTTAGGCCGACCAATCTTGATTCCAAATCTTTCGTAAGCTGGGATATATCTGGTTTCTTCTTCTGTGTCAGGCTCTGTTGCCACGGTCTCTATAATAGGATTGTCGTCAATTTTGCTCTTGGTAGATTCCTTGTCGTAGTCCGGTTCGACAAAATCAAAGTCAGCTAGTTCGCTCGGCTCTTCAACTGCTGGCGAATCGGTAGTTCTGTCGTCGACATCGTCCGTGATAGTGTCGAATTCGTCTAATCTTTCTGGCTTAGCCTTTACTAGCGGTTCAGTTTCTTCGCTAGGGTCAAATACCGGATTAGAGCCTCGTTCCATCAAAAAAGGTGGGTCTTCTATAATAGTTGGTTCGTCAGCACCCAGATAGATACTCGAATGCTCGGTTCGGGCGTCGCTATTAAAGCTGCTTTTGGAGTTTCTTTCGCCATCAAAGCCTGTTGCGACCAAGGTCACCCTGATAGCACCGGTTAGGTTTTCGTCCAGAACGGTGCCCCAAATAATATTGGCTTCTGGGTCGACCGAATCGTGAATAAGTTTGGCAGCCTCTTCGATTTCGTGCATTCCCATATCTCGCCCGCCGGTGAAGTTGATGAGCACGCCCTTGGCGCCTTGTATCGAAACTTCCAGTAGCGGCGAATCCATGGCGTATTTTACGGCGTCGATGGCTCGAGTATCGCCGGTGCCTTCACCAATCCCCATTAGTGCCGAGCCGGCATTACTCATAATCGATTTGACATCAGCAAAATCCAAATTAACCAAACCATTGACTGTAATAAGGTCGGCTATTCCCTGTACACCCTGCTTAAGGACGTCATCAACCGTACCGAAAGCGTCAAGTAGGGTGGTTTTGCGATCAACTAGCTGCAATATCCTATCGTTCGGAATAGTAATTAGGGTATCTACCTTGTCTTTGAGCTCAGCAATACCAGCTTCGGCTATTTTACGACGTCTGTCGCCTTCAAAACTAAAAGGCTTTGTGATAATAGCAACTGTTAGCGCACCTATTTCTTTCGCAATTTTAGCCACCACTGGGGCAGCACCCGAGCCAGTGCCTCCGCCGTAGCCAGCAGTAATAAAAACCATCTCGGAGTGCTTAAGGGCATTATAAATGTCTTCTTCGCTTTCTTCCGCGGCCTGGCGTCCGATGTCGGGGTTAGCTCCAGCTCCCAAACCTCTAGTAGCCTCCTTGCCGATATGAACCTTGTTGTTGGCCTGAGACCAATGCAGGGCCTGAGCGTCGGTATTGATGGCAACAAAATCAATGCCTCTTAGTTTGGATTGAACCATTCTATTTAGGGCATTGCCTCCGCCGCCGCCGATTCCGACAACCTTGATGCGTGCGAATGTTTCAATGTCTGGTAGTATCTCTGCCATAATTTTAGCCTCACTTGGTTTGATAATTGCTATGGAAGGAAACCATCCTTCCAGATATAAACTGCCTTACCACATACCTTTTGTTATAAAAGGATACTTGTAATTATATATGTACTCAACATCATATGCAATATATTTGTTCAAGTTTATTTGATATTTA
>CALRCL010000031.1 GCA_943354575.1 Patescibacteria group bacterium UBA4664
CCACGGGCACCACCCCTCATACTGTCGCCGTTGACCCCTCTGGGCGCTTTGCCTATGTCACCAACAATGGCTCTACTACCGTCCACGCCTACACCATCAACCAATCCACCGGTGCATTGACTTCAGTCGGCACCACGGCCACGGGCACCACCCCTCATACTGTCGCCGTTGACCCCTCTGGGCGCTTTGCCTATGTGACTAACCAGGGCTCTACTACCGTCCAGGCCTACACCGGCCTTGGTAGCCTTGCTGGTGCTAGTGCTACCTTCACCGGTACAGTAGGGATAAGTAGCCCTATAGCCACCGGCACAGCACTAAGCCTTAATGCCAACTCTCTGACAACGGGCGTAGGTTTGTCTATCAGCGCCACTGGCCTGACGCCAACAGCAGTCCCACCTGGTGGTTTAACCAGCGCCACAACAGTCGCAGGTTCCGCCATACAGATTGACGTAGGAAGTACAGCTAACAGAAGATACGTGGCCTTTTTACAAGGCACCACTACTCCAACTGGTAGTATCACTTCAATAGCATCGGGCGTTGCCTTCAACACCTCCTCCGACGCCCGGCTCAAAGAAAACATCGTTGATACGGCCTTTGGCCTAGCCTCCGTCTTGGCCATTAAGGTTCGCGACTACAGCTTTATCTCGGACCCCAACCACACTGTGGTCAATGGCTTCGTGGCACAAGAGCTATATGAAATATATCCTGGCGCCGTAACAGTTGGTAGTGACGCCGTCGATGCCGATGGAGTACTGCTAAACCCGTGGGGCGTAGATTACGGCAAGCTGACACCGCTACTTGCTAAAGGCATCCAGGAGCTCAACACCAAGGTCGATGCCTCTGCCGCCGGCCTCTCGGCGTCGGTGCTCCAAACACTAGCCACCGCCAACGCCATTACCATCAACGGCACCCTGACCATCAACGGCGTAACAATCTTTAATGGTAACGCCAAATTCAACGATGAGGTCCAGTTTAACCCCGACACCACCGGCACAGCCACAATACCAGCTGGCCAAACCAGTATTGCTGTGATATTCTCCAAGCCAATGTCCAGGGCTCCTAGGGTCACCGCTACCCCTCAAGGCATAATCGATGGCTCGATCGGTGTTACCAGCAAGACTGTCACTGGCTTTACAATCCAGCTCCAGAACGCGCAGGCTAGCGATATAGATGTGGATTGGCAAGCCTTAATATCGCAATAGTCATTATCGCAATAGTCGTTCTCGGCCGCGCTTAAAGGGTGCCAATTTGGGGCTCTTTTTTATGCCTCAAAATACCCTTGTGCTTATCTGTCAAAAGCACTACAATTATACACAAGGCTTATGCCGTGCTTTTGGCAACTATTGAAAGCACAAATAGCCGAGGGAAAAAATAAATAATCCATTAATTGCAAGGACTGTCCTCGCAATTAATAAATAAACTACACCATTGCCAGATAAACCAACCCCACAACCAAAACCGATCAACTCTCAAGCTGCCCAACCTGTTGAGAGCCCTCTTGATGTTGCCCAACAGCCGTCCAAGAGTATTCGCTCGAACCTAATGTCGGGTCAGGTTGAGTCCGCCCCGATTATTTCGGAGGCTGCTTTTGCGCAGCCCGGCAACCAAGCCAGCCCACAAAAACCGGCCGCAGCTGACGCCAAGCCAGTCAAGCCAGCCCACCTCAAGGGTCGCCACAGCAAGCTGATGGGCCTACTCTCGGTTATGGGGCTGTTGCTCCTAGCATCTGTAGCCCTCTTTTTTACCTATCGCAGCTACCAGGCCAGCTACCAAAAGGTTCAAAAAAGCCGAGTATCTAACTCCATTGCCCCCACCAATGTCGATTTGGGTGGCCTTGCCCCCACCAGCACCACCCTTCAGGGGGTAGGTTTGCTGCAGGTCAATGGCGATGCCAACATCACCAACAGCGTTACCGCCAATAGCTTCAGCGGTGGTGGAGCCGACCTATCTAACCTCAATGCCACCAACATCACTTCTGGAACCCTCAATGATGCTCGCCTCAGCCCCAATGTCGCCTTACTTGACGCCAACCAAGCTTTTACGGGCTCCAACACCTTCACTGGCAGCAGCAACTTCACTGGCAGCAGCAACTTTACCGGAGCAGTAGTGCTACCGGGCACCCTCACGATCAACTCCCTGACATACAATATGCCCGTCTCGCAAGCCGCCGGAACACTATCTAACGACGGCGCCGGCAACCTCATTTGGCAGGCAGCCGGAGCCTGCCCAACCTGTGTTAATACTGGCGGCAACAGCTTTGGTGCGGCGATGTCTGTCGGTACCAACGACCCCTTCGACCTCAGCTTCCGAACCAACGGCATCACCCGCCTGACCTTCGATACCGCTGGGAACGCCACCTTCGCTGGCACCATTGTTGGTAACGGATCGGGCATCACTAACCTCAATGGCTCCAATATATCTAGCGGTACCGTAGCCGACGCCCGCCTGACTAGCAATGTGACTTTGCAAGGCAACCTCTTTAATGGTGCCTTCCAGCTCGTCCAGCTTGGTGCCGCTGGCCAATTGCCAGCCCTCAACGGAGCTGCATTGACCAACCTCGACGCCAGCAACATCTCGGCTGGCACCCTAAGTGATTCTCGCCTGAGTGCCAATGTAACCTTGCAAGGCAATACCTTCAATGCCGCCAACAAGCTCGTGCAGCTCAACGGCACAGGCGGCTTACCAGCTCTCAACGGCTCGCTTTTGACAGCCCTCAATGCCAGCAACATTAGCTCTGGCACAGTTGCCGATGCTCGCCTCAGTACCAATGTGGCCTTGCTAAACGCCAACCAAACCTTTAGTGGTACCAACGCCTTTAGTGCTGGTATTACCACCAACACCATCGCTACCACCACCGGCCTGACAGTCGGAACCACCAGCCAGTCGCTGGCCCTGCAGGGCAACGGCTCGACTACGCTGGCATCAAACAGCGGCGGGTTTGTTACTACCGTCGGTTTTAGTGGAGCACCGGTTGGTAATGTCAATTACAATTTCGATGCCGCTACTGCCGCTGGCACCTACGGCATTTGTACCACCGTCGGCAACTGCGCTAGCTCTGGTGGCGGTGTAACCACGCTCGGTGGCACCACCAACAAAGTCGCCAAATTTACCGGCCTACAGAGCATTGGCGACGGCTCCATTACCGATACTGGCACCCAAGTAACCACACAGTCCACCAGCACCGACTCGGCCTCG
>CALRCL010000032.1 GCA_943354575.1 Patescibacteria group bacterium UBA4664
CTGGGTGACGGCGTGCTTTTTGTAGAACGATCCAGCGAGTTAATGTGTATGGCAAGGTTAAGTGTGCAAACGCCACGGAGCCGTAGTGAAAGCGAGGGTTAATAGCCCGTTCGCCCTTAAAAGCGAGTAGTCATATGTATTAGACCCGAAACTAGGTGACCTAACCATGGGCAGGCTGAAGCCGTCGTAACAGACGGTGGAGGGCCGAACCGTAGTGTGTTGCAAAACGCCCGGATGACCTGTGGTTAGCGGTGAAATGCCAATCGAACCTAGAGATAGCTGGTTCTCCTCGAAATAGCTTTAGGGCTAGCGTCATAAACTACCTGTCGGGGGTAGAGCACTGAATGGGTAGAAGGCTCCTCGGAGTACTTCGCTCAATCAAACTCCGAATACCGGCAGAGATTATTATGGCAGTCAGAACGGCGGTGCTAAGATCGTCGCTCGAAAGGGAAACAGCCCAGATCGCCATCTAAGGCCCCCAAGTCATAGCTAAGTGGGAAACGGGGTGAGATTGCATAAACAACCAGGATGTTGGCTTAGAAGCAGCCATGCATTTAAAGAGTGCGTAACAGCTCACTGGTCAATTGTGATCTTGCACGGAAAATATAACGGGGCTCAAGCTATGCGCCGAAGATGCGAATTCTATAATTTATTATAGAGTGGTAGAGGAGCGTTCCTCGTGTACTGAAGCTAAACCGTGAGGTTTGGTGGAATGCGGGGAAGTGAGAATGCTGGAATGAGTAACTATAAGGTAGGTGAGAATCCTACCCACCGTAAGACCAAGGTTTCCTGGGCAACGTTTATCGTCCCAGGGTTAGTCGGGCCTAAGCCGAGGACGAAAGTCGTAGGCGATGGACAACAGGTTGATATTCCTGTACCGGCTGCTTTGTTCCCACACAAGACGCAGGATGGTAGCGTGAGCGGATTTTTGGCTATATCCGTCCAAGTGCGTAGTCTCGGTTTACCGAGGTGAAACACGAATGAAACGGGCTGCAAAGCTTGGATTCACGTGAGCCAAACTGACTAGAAAATTGTGTGATTAATAGAAGTAGCCGACCGTACCGCAAACCGACTCAGGTGGTCGGGTCGAGTAGACCAAGGTGCTCGGGAGAACCCTCGTTAAGGAACTCGGCAATACAGCGACCGTAACTTCGGGATAAGGTCTGCCCCGCCAATTTAGGGCGGGAGATATTGTTCGGATTCTTAACAATAATTTTTTAAAATACAAAAAACGTTGAAGATATAAGTGTATTCGCTTAAGATTTCGGACGTGTCTCGCACATTAAATTGGCGGGGCCGCAGCGAAAGAGCCCAAGCGACTGTTTATCAAAAACACAGGTCTGTGCCAACACGTGAGTGGAAGTATACGGATTGACGCCTGCCCGATGCCGGAAGGTTAAAGAGCGAGGTTCACGCCTCAAACTGAAGCCCCGGTCAATGGCGGCCCTAACTATAAGGGTCCTAAGGTAGCGAAATTCCTTGTCGGGTAAGTTCCGACCCGCACGAATGGCGTAACGATTTGGGCACTGTCTCAACGAGGGACCCGGTGAAATTGCAATAGCGGTAAAGATGCCGTTTACCCGCACCAAGACGGAAAGACCCCGTGGAGCTTTACTACAACTTGGCATTGAATCTGGTTATATACTGTGTAGCATAGGTGGGAGACTTTGAAACTCCGGCGCTAGCCGAAGTGGAGTCGAAATATGAAATACCACCCTGTATGTAGCTTGGTTCTTACTGCAACCGTTATCCGGTTGCAGAACAGTGTCTGGTGGGTAGTTTAACTGGGGCGGTTGCCTCCTAAATTGTAACGGAGGCGTTCAAAGGTTAGCTAAGTTCGGATAGAAATCGAACTGATAGGGTAAGCCCATAAGCTAGCTTGACTGCGAGACTTACAAGTCAAGCAGGTGCGAAAGCAGGAGCTAATGACCCACTCATAACACGTGGAAGTGTGAGAGCGCAACGGATAAAAGTTACCCCGGGGATAACAGGCTTATAGCGCCCAATAGTCCACATAGACGGCGCTGTTTGGCACCTCGATGTCGGCTCGTCCTATCCTGGAGCAGGAGCATGTTCCAAGGGTTTGGCTGTTCGCCAATTAAAAGGGTACGCGAGCTGGGTTCAGAACGTAAATTACATTGCGTTCTACTACTGAGAAGTAGTAATATACCGGTGTACATCGCACCAATGGTATTAAAATCCGACTATATCGGTGAAACCCGAATGGATCATCCGAATGGATCCAAGGGCAATACCGAGGGAAGATTATTTGTATGTCAGAAAAAGAAATAGTCTGTAATAACTAGCAACGCGGTTTTCGTAGCTAGTTAGACCGTAATTTAATTAATTTTAACTGCGGTTGACTAATAGAGAAGTGAAATTTGTATAGAAACTTCTACACCCCTTTCTTTTTCAATATAGAGTTACTTAATTTAGCTTCGGCGATTAAGTAGCTTCATAAGGAAACAACATTTAATCCCCGTAGAGACTGATTCTCGGAACAAACCACCGAGATGAGATTGGCTTGAATTTCAAGCAGATCATACGTCGGCCCCTACCTGCATACAAAGCAAGGAGGGTGAAGATATAGTCCATGCCACTCGTAATAGTGGATACGGCCGTGTTTTTTAAAAACACCTAACCAAAGCACAGCGATACTGGCTTTGGTAGTCACAGTATTTGTGATGGCCTCATGCGTGAGACAGTTCGGTCCCTATCTGGTGTGGGCGTTTAGAAATTTGAGAAGAGTTGCTCCTAGTACGAGAGGACCGGAGTGAACGAACCTCTGGTGTATCGGTTGTCATGCCAATGGCATTGCCGAGTAGCTACGTTCGGACGGGATAAACGCTGAAAGCATATAAGCGTGAAGCCTCCTTCAAGATTAGATTTCTCCATTTAGACTCGCAGTAGACGACTGCGTTGATAGGCACCAGGTGTAAGCACAGCAATGTGTTCAGCCGAGGTGTACTAATAGTCGATTGACTTTTTTTATACTTTTAATTCGCTGGCAATTTGTAGCTAGTAAACTATAAGTTAGTAAGAAGTTTTAGTTTCAACCATTTAACATATTTTTATCAAATAAAACCCCTTGTGGGTTTTATGCTCGTGTCTTTAGCGAAGGGGCCACACCGGTTCCCATGCCGAACACCGAAGTTAAGACCTTCTGCGTCGATGATACTCTTTTAGGGGAAAGTAGAACGACGCGAGCATAGAATCCACAAACTAAAAACACCAGACATCAACTTCTGGTGTTTTTTGGTCCCTAGATGCCTAAGCCAGCATCGTTTCAATTGAATTTGTCTTTTTATTGGATACCACTTTTGATACCAAAAGTGGTGTTTAATGAAGTTAATTTCAAGATAATTATTATTGATGATTATTAGCAATTTGTGGCATTTTAGTCCAAAACCAACCTAAAATAATCACACCATATAGCTATTGACAAAATAACCATAAGCCAGTATAATCATAACTACATTAATAATTAACCCAAGAGTTTAACAGCTACTTGGAGGGTGAGTGCGGATCA